>NZ_BAABFA010000024.1:1606-375024 GCF_039540515.1 Nemorincola caseinilytica
CATCGGCCATCACCGGCACGAGGGTGATATGCCAGGGCAATACGAGCACCCTGTCCAACGGCATAGGTGGCGGTACCTGGACAACGGCCTCATCTGCCATAGCCACCATAGATAACAACGGCATACTGACCGGTAACGGCCAGGGTGTGACCCAGGTGATATATGAGCTGCCCACAGGCTGCTCGCGCAGTGCTAACGTAACGGTGAACGCCCTTCCTGCGGCCATCACGGGCAATACCATACTGTGCGCACAGGGCGCATCTCAGCTGGCGAGCGCTACGCCCGGCGGCAGCTGGAGCAGCAGCAACACGACAGTGGCCACAGTGAGCAATACAGGTATGGTAAGCGGTCTTACCAATGGTTCGGCCAATGTATCGTATACCCTGTCCACCGGCTGCCGCGCAGTAGCAGCAGTGAACGTGAACGCGCTTCCCGACAATATAGGCGGCGCCACATCGGTATGCCAGGGGCGGTCGGCCCTGGTGCTGAACAGCACCGGCAGCGGTACCTGGAGCATAGACAATACAACGGTAGCGAGCATAGACGGCACAGGTAATGTGACCGGCCTGATGCCCGGTACTGCTACGATAAAGTATGAGCTGCCTACAGGTTGCTACAGGACGGCGGCCTTCACGGTGAACGCGCTTCCTGCGGCCATCACAGGCACTATGGGCATCTGCCAGGGTTCGGCAACGACACTGGGCAATGCTACGCCTAACGGCAGCTGGAGCAGCAGCAACCCTGCGATAGCGCCTATCAGCAGCACCGGTTCTGTTACGGGTATGCAGGTAGGTATGAGCACCATCGACTACACCCTGCCTACAGGCTGCAGCAGCAATACGACGATAGTAGTGAACGCGCTTCCTGAGATAATAACAGGTACTGCCACGGTATGTGCGGGCGGTAACACGCTGCTGGAGAGCATCACGCCCGGCGGCACCTGGAGCACATCGAACGCAGTGGCCTCAGTGAACGCAGCAGGCGTAGTGAGCGGTGTGGCAGCAGGCACAAGCACAGTATATTATACGACAGGCAATGGCTGCCGCAGGGCGCGCATAGTAACGGTGAACGCGCTTCCGGGCCTGATAAGCGGTGTGAACACGGTATGCCCCGGTCTGAGCACCACGCTGGGCAATGCTGCCGCTGGCGGTAGCTGGAGCAGCGACAATGGGGCTATGGCCTCAGTGAACGCTGCCACAGGTGTGGTAACGGCCATGGGCAATGATGGTACGGCCAACATCATCTACACCCTGCCTACAGGCTGCAGCCGCAGCCGCCAGGTGACCGTCTACCCATCGGTGGATGCGATACTGGGCGCAGGTGCTATATGTAAGAACGAGACCACCACTATGAGCAATACGACAGTGGGCGGTGTATGGAGCAGCAGCAACCCGGCGGTAGCCACCATCAGCAATACAGGTGTGGTGACAGGTATGGGCGCAGGTCTTGCATCTATAGCCTATACGATGCCTACAGGCTGTAAGGCTACTACAACGATAGCCATCAACGGTTTGCCGGGCAATATCAGCGGTGCTGCAGCAGTGTGCGAGGGTTCGACAGTGGACCTGAGCAATACGGTGAGCGGCGGCAGCTGGAGCAGCAGCGATGATGCGATAGCGATGGTGAGCGCAGCAGGCAGCGTGACAGGTGTTGCGGTAGGTAATGCTACAATGACGTACACCCTGTCCACAGGCTGTAAGGCCACCATGGATATGGTGGTGAACCCGCTTCCTGAGGTGAAGAACGTGACCGGCGGCGGTGCATACTGCGAGAACGGGACAGGCGTAGCGATAGATGTTGACGGTTCGCAGGCAGGTACACTGTACAAGCTGATGAACGGCGGCAGCACGCCTGTACTGACAATGATGGGTACGGGTGCCGTAGTGAACTATGGGCTGCAGACAGGGGCCGGTGTATACAATGTGGTAGCGGTATCACCGCAGGGCTGTATGGCCGACATGAGCGGTACTGCCACGGTGAGCATCACTGCGCTGGTGACGCCTGCGGTAGTGTTGTCATCGGGTAGTGGCAGCACGGTATGTGCGGGTACAGGCGTACTGTACACAGCTACAGGCACGAATGGTGGTACAGCACCTACATTCACATGGAATGTGAACGGAACGGATGTGGCAGCAACGGGCACTTATTCATTCACCCCTGCCAATGGCGATGTGGTGACGGTGAAGTACACGAGCAATGCGGCATGCGCTACCCCTGCCACGGTGAGCAGCAGCATGGTGATGGCGGTTCGTGAGAACCTGACACCTGCAGTGAGCGTGACGGTAGGTCCTGACGATAGCCTGTGCGCAGGCAGTGTGGCCAGCTTCAGCGCGAGCGCGGTGAATGGCGGTACGGCCCCTGTATACACATGGCTGGTAGATGGTGTGATAGTGAGCGGCGCAACGAACGCTAGCTATGCCTATATGCCGTCGGATGCGGATGTAGTTACCGTAAGGCTGAACAGCAGCTATGCATGTACGTCGGTGAACGATGTGCAGAGCAATGGTGTGACGATGCACATGTCTCCTGTATATGTACCGGAGGTAGAGATAACTACCGACCCCGGCACACAGGTGCAGAAGGGCACAGAGGTGACCTTCACTGCGAATGTGAAGAATGCGGGTCCTGCTCCTGTATACCAGTGGCTGGTGAACAACTTCGAGATATCGGGCGCCTCATCATCGGTGTACACGACATCGAAGCTGAAGGATGGAGATTCTGTGACCTGCCGCGTGACCGGTACAGGCGAGTGCAGCAAGGTATCTATCAATTCTGTATCGATGAAGGTGACACCTGCCACAGGCGTGAGCGTACAGGCTATAGGCAACAGCGAGATAAGGCTGATGCCTAACCCGAACGCGGGTGTGTTCACGGTGAGCGGCACCCTGGGTACAAGGGCCGATGAGGCGGTTACGTTCGAGGTGACGGACATGCTGGGCCAGGTGGTATACCGTGGCAGCACTGTTGCCAAAGGCGGTACACTGGAAGCACGCATAGAGCTGACCAACACCCTTGCCAGCGGCATGTACATGCTGAACATGAGCATAGGTGCAGAACGCAAAGCGTTCCACTTCGTAGTGAAGCAATAATATCTATCAGTGATAGAATAATAGCCGGGCCGCCTTATAGGTGGCCCGGCTTGTTTTTAAGGGATAATGGCAGATGATGGGTGTATCTTGCAGCAGACAGATCATGAAAGGATATAGAATAGTATTGCTGACGCTGCTTTTTGCAGTGATGTGCAGCATGCATGCGCTGGCGCAGAAAGGCGATATAAGCCCGCAGGATGCCGCAAAGGTGGATAAAGCATGGAGGGCCTTTTTAGGAGGCCTGCAGAAAAGAGATACGGCCCAGTTGCGCAGCATGTCTTTACCCAGGATAGAATGTGTGCCCTGCCAGGACAGGATACAGGGCAGGTTAGAGTACCGTGTGGGGCTTGATACGTTTCTTACGCATCTCAACAGCTGGCCGCCCGATAGATGGAATGCGATAATGACCAGGAAATACTGGGTCAATACTATAGTGACCAGCCATACCCCACCGGGCATAATAGATACCCGCAAGCATTTTCTTATATACGAGCTGGCGTTCGTGACCACAGAGCCTAATGTGGTAGCGCCTGGGCACGAGGGCGTAAGCCATTTGTTCCAGTTCATAGATATAGATGGAACACTGCGGTTCTACGGCATGGCCACGGTGCCATGATGCGCTTTTTGGCATAGATATGTCAATGTGTTAAATGTTATTGGTTCTATATTCGTCCGGCTTATAAATACTGGTCTTTTTCCTTGTAAATCCGTAAATTGCGCCGTTCAATATGAGGCCTGCATATCGCACGTCTTAAATGCTTATACCATCGTAAAAATGAAGGATCTCTCATTCGTCATCGGACCTACGCCGGAATACATAGAATCGCTTTATCGCGATTTCGCCAAAGACTCCACAACGGTAGACCCCGAGTGGAAGAAGTTTTTTGAAGGGTTCGATTTTGCTGTCAATAACGACCTGGCGAAAACCCCTGCCGAGGCAGGTAAGGCCGCAGTGAGCAGCACTCACCTGGAAAAAGAACTGGGCGTGTTCGAGCTGATACGCGCGTACCGCAAGCGTGGGCACCTTATGGCCACTACCAATCCCATTCGCACCCGCAAAGACCGCCATGCGCAACTGGAGCTTGCCAATTTCGGCCTGTCTGACAGTGACATGGAGACCGGTTTTTTTGCCGGAAAGGCCATAGGCCTGAAAGATGGTAAACTGAAGGAGATAGTGGCCCGCCTGAAGGAACTGTATGCCAGTAATGTGGGCGTAGAGTATACCTACATCAACGATACTGAAAAGTGCCAGTGGGTGCAGAAGACCTATGAAAACCTGATGCGTACACCGCTGAACACAGGCCAGCGCAGGCGTATACTGGAGAAGCTGAACGAGGGCGTGATCTTCGAGAAGTTCCTGAATACAAAGTTCATAGGGCAGAAACGCTTTGGCCTGGAAGGTGGCGAGGCTACCATAGCCGCGCTCGATAATATCATCAATGGCGCTGCAGAGGCCGGTGTACAGGAAGTAGTGATAGGTATGGCCCACCGCGGCAGGCTGAACATACTGGCCAATATACTGCGCAAGACATATGAACAGATATTCTCTGAGTTCGAAGGTAATATGCCGGAGGACATGACCATGGGCAGTGGCGACGTGAAATACCACCTTGGTTTTCATAGCGATATCACTACGCCGGGCAACAAGGCCATCAATGTGCAACTAGCACCCAACCCATCGCACCTGGAAGCTGTAGACCCTGTGGTGCTGGGCTTTGCACGCGCCAAGGCCGATACACTTTACGACCGTGAATATGACAAAGTACTACCCATACTGATACATGGCGATGCCGCTGTGGCAGGCCAGGGTATCATATACGAGCTGCTGCAGATGTCGAAGCTGGAAGGCTACCACACAGGTGGTACCATTCACTACGTCATCAACAACCAGATAGGCTTCACTACCGATTTCGACGATGCACGTTCATCGGACTACTGCACCAGCATAGCTTCTATGCTGCAGTGCCCCGTGCTGCATGTGAATGGCGACGATGCCGAGGCCGTAGTGAAATGCGCCATGCTGGCTCTTGAATACAGGCAGAAATACAACGAGGACATCTTCATAGACATGGTATGCTACCGCAAGCATGGCCATAACGAGGGCGATGAGCCAAAGTTCACCCAGCCGCAGCTGTATGCGCTGATAGAAAAGCACCAGAACCCGCGCGAGATATACATGCAGTACCTGATGGAGCATGGCGATGCAGAAGCAAAGGAGCTGGCAAAGGAAATGGAGACACGTTTCTGGAACGACCTGCAGGCACGCCTGGACGAGGTGAAGCAGAAGCCCCTGCCATACAAGTACCAGAAGCCCGAGATGTGGTGGAAGGAGCTGCGCAAGGCAAAGGCCACAGACCTGGAGCGCTCGCCGGATACGGCCATCACTACCGATCAGTTCAAACAGTATTTCAGTTCGCTGATGCAGTGGCCATCGGACTTCAGCCCGCTGCGCAAGGTAGAGAAGCTGCTGCAGGACAAGATAAAATTGTTCGAGACGGATGGCAAGGTAGACTGGGCCACAGGTGAGCTACTGGCCTACGCCAGCCTGCTGGCCAGCGGCAACGAGATACGCCTGAGCGGCGAGGACGTGAAAAGAGGTACTTTTTCTCATCGCCATGCGGTGATATATGACCAGAACAGCAACAAGCCTTATAACCGCCTGAGCAGACTGCAAAAAGAGCAGGGTACGCCATATATATACAACTCGCTGCTGAGTGAATATGCGGTGCTGGGCTTTGAATATGGATATGCCATGGCCAACCCGCACAACCTGGTGCTGTGGGAGGCTCAGTATGGCGATTTTGCCAATGGCGCACAGATAACCATAGATCAGTACATAGCCAGTGCAGAGCAGAAGTGGACCGCAATGAACGGCCTCGTGATGCTGCTGCCGCATGGCTACGAAGGTGGTGGTCCGGAACACTCCAGCGCACGCCTGGAGCGCTTTTTGCAGAACTGCGCCGAACTGAACATGATAGTGACCAACATCACTACCGCGGCTAACTTCTTCCATGCGCTGCGCAGGCAGATGTCGTGGGAGTTCCGCAAGCCGCTCATAAACTTCTCTCCCAAGGCCAACCTGCGCCATGCACGGTCCTACTCCTCTATGGAAGAGTTCACAACGGGTGGCTTCAGGGAAGTGATAGACGACCCGAACGTGAAGAGCGCAGCAAAGGTGAAGCGAGTACTGCTGTGTACAGGCAAGATGTACTTCGACCTGAGCGAAAAGCAGCTTGCCGATAAGCGCGAAGATGTGGCAGTAGTGCGCCTGGAGCAGCTATACCCGCTGCCCATAGCACAACTGCGCGAGATACGCGCCCGCTACAAGAAAGCAGAGTGGGTGTGGGTGCAGGAAGAGCCGCAGAACATGGGCGCCTACTGGTACCTGTATATGCATGCAGGTGCAGAGGGCTTCGATATGAGGTACATCAGCAGGCAAGCAAGCGCATCGCCGGCTACCGGTTTTGCCAAGAAGCACGCCATAGAGCAGGCCGACCTTGTAGAGCAGGCATTCGCCAAATAAGTAGCTGATAGAACAATACTATAGCGAAAAGGGTCTTTATCCGGAAGGGTAGAGACCCTTTAGCTTTTCAGCCATTTCACAAGGTCTGCCACTACCTGCGATGTGATGGTGTGCGCCATGCCGGTATATGTATGCAGTTCGGGCTTCAGGCCCAGTTTCACCAGTTGGTCGTAGCCATCTTTGCCGTCCTGGTAAGAAAGGATATTATCGGCCGTGCCATGGGCAATGAAGATGCGCAGACGCGACAGCGTGGGCGATGGCTTTATTTCTTTCTCGAGCCCGGTGGGCAATCCCCCGCTCAGTATGCCTATGCCCTTTATGGTGGCCGGCGATGTAAGGCCTACCTCGTAGCTCATAATAGCGCCCTGGCTGAAGCCCATAACATATATATTGGCAGCATCGGCATGATGCCAGCTCACCACTTGTGGTATGAATTTCAGCAGCAGGTCACGGCTATCCTCTACCTGTGCTTTTATGGGTGTGTACTTCTGTTTCGACCGGTCCTTCTCGAACCACTGGAAACCTGTAGGCCCCTGCGGGTAGGGTGCCCGTACCGATATGACCAGGAAATCATCGGGGAAGAATTGCGCCAGCTCAAAGAGGTCGGCCTCGTTGCTGCCATAGCCGTGCATCAGTATCGCCACAGGTGGCTTGCCTGCATGTGTCCTTGGCTCGCGAACAAGGTATTTCAGCGCCAGGCCTTCCTGTAGCATATTGTTCTGTGCGCAGGCAGAGAAAGCTATGCTGATAATGGTGCAGCAAATAAAAATGGCGATACGTTTCATATCGCCAAATTTAGGCATTGCTGCCAATAGGTTTGCAAGAAGTATTACCTGTAAACGGTACCCCTTATCTTGGCCGATGTGAGCAGTGGGTTCACCATCAGCGAGTCTACGGTCCTTTTATCTATGGTCACAAGGCCGCTTATGCTGGCCCGCGATGTGAAGAGGCCCAGTACGTCCTTGCCTTTTATATTGGTATATACCGGCGATATCTCGCTGCCCGTAAGGCCATTGCCCTGTATCAGCAGTGCGTTCCTGTAGTTGGCATAGTCGGTCGTGCTCAGGTATACGGTTATGCGGCTGCGGTCCAGCAGTCTTACTATATTATCGGGTGCGGCGCCCATGCCCAGTGCCATAGCGCTGTGCAGCGAGTTGTTGGATAGCTGGTAGGAGAATGAATTCTTATCTACAGGCTGGTAACCGGCATCCATATCATAAGAGCGGGGCGTATGCGCCTTTGTATTGATGTCGGAATCATGCCAGTTGAAGGTGATGAATGACTGGGTTATCCTCACCGGGGTAGACTCGCCATTGTAACTGTAACCCACCAAAGGCTGGTAAGTGCCATCGAAGTCGAAATACCTCTTTGCTATCACAGAGTAGAAACTCATACCGGCAATGTTCAGAGCGCTATTGGTGAGTATAGGCACCTGCAGGGTAGGAGGTATATTATTGATAACAGGTGCATCGGCAGAGTCTACATTACCGGTATTGAAGTGTACTATCTTCAGGCGGTATATATATTGCGGATCCAGCGGGTCGGTGAATTTGTAGGCATAGTTCGGCGATGTGAAGAAGGTGCCGGGCTGTTTTGTATAGCCTTCCTGTGCCATATCTACCCTGCGCAGGTGTATAGAATCGACATAGGCATGTACGCCGTTCACACCCGCTGCGCGGTAGCGTTCTACGCGCACATTTATATTATTAAAAAAATTAGAATCTGAACTCTGCGCCATTGACACAGCGCTCTTGTTCTCGTCCAGGAATGCTTTTTGTATGCGAATGTAGTGGGCCGTATCGGCTATATCCAGGAAACCATACACTACAGTTACGTCTTTATAGGGTGCCGTTACTTCGAATTTTTCTGAGCAGGAGGTCATCAGAAGCGCAGCGGCTGCGGAAAGGGATAAAAATATTTTTTTCATCTAAATTTCAGGTAAAAGCGCTCAAAGATAGCAGAATAGTTGAGACATGGTCTTCGGGAAGAACATTTTACAAAAATGTTAAGATTTATGTATTTAAGCACATCCGCTCACTGTTTTGTTTTCCACACCCGGCACACAAAAACATTAAGAAGATATATTTTATATAACACAAAGATCAACGGTCTCATTCGTGTTGAATATATTTGGTACGGCTCACGAATGGTAGTTGTTATAGTAGGGTAGTTAGTAAAAAATATCGTTAAATATCGTTACTTTTATACAAACGTTTTTGTGCCAGATACCGTCTCTTAATAGCGGTAAAGTATTTGTTGTACCACACACTGTTTTTAATTCGATGTATATGAAAAGAAAATTGTCTACACTCGTATGCAGGTTGTCGCTGATAATGCTCTTCATGGTCAGTGCAAAAGCCTCGTTCGCCTCGCACATAGTAGGCGGAGACCTGTACTATACCTGGATCACAGGTAATACCTACAGGATAACAGTGGTGCTATACGGCGACTGTGGCCCTGCCAGTGCATCGGTATTTGGTACACTGCCTACGGGTGCGCCCCAGGTATGTGTGTTCAACGGTTCCACCCCGGTCACCACCATTTCCTGCGCAGTACAGGCGCCCTCGGCAGGTACAGAGATAACGCCCGTATGCCCCGACTCGCTGACAAGGACACAATGCGTGAACCCCGCCAATCCCATTCCCGGTATCAAAAGGTTCGTTTATTCGGCCAACTATACACTGCCCAGTACATCTGCCAACTGGCGTTTCGTTTTCAACTCGAACCACGTCTCTGCTTCTGCCGGCCGTGCTGCTGCCATTACCAATATAGTAGGGCCGGGTGGTACGCTGATGCAGCTGGAAGCTACTCTTGACAACACTGTTTACAGCAATACATCGCCCAGTCTTACGGTGGTTCCAACGCCCTTCTTCTGCCTCAATACCCCCATATGCTATACTCCTGGTGCTATAGACCCCGAGGGAGACAGCCTCAGGTTCGAGCTCGTACCTGCTACCAATGCTACAGGTGCCTGTACTTCTATAGGCGGCCCTGTAGCGTATACAGGTGCAGGAATATCTGCTACCAACCCACTCACTGTGGCTCCGGGCAGCTTCAGCTTCAACACCGCCAATGGCCAGGTATGTTTCAACCCCAATGCACTGCAGCGTTCCATAGTCGTGTACAAGGTGAATGAATACCGCGATGGTATGCTGGTAGGATCGTGTATGCGCGAAATGACCTTCCTGGTACGCAACTGTACGGTGTTCCCGCCCACCATCGATACGGTGGCCACAGGCGGTGTAGTGGTACGCGACGGTGGCCCTACCTCTACCAGCTTCCATGTATGCGGCGACCAGGGCGCCTTCACGCTGAAGATGGAACCCCGCCCCGATGCTAGCGTTGCGCCACCCCTGAAGGTGACCGTGACCGCTACGGGCGTACCTACCGGCATGACCTTCTCTGTAGTTGGCAATGGTACCGATACCCCGCATGTGACCTTCAGCGGCAATGCATCGCTGATGGCCCCGGGCGTATATACCTTCTTCCTGAACCTGCGCGATAATGCCTGCCCGCTGAACGGTAACAATACCATAGGTTATACCCTTACCATCTACCCTGTGCCTACCATAGATGCCACGGTGGTATCGCAGGCCACCTGCCTGCAGGATGCCATAGTGCGCATCACTCCCGGCGGTACGGGCAAGCCATGGACGATGAAGGTGATAGACCCATCGCTGGCGCCCGGAGTGGATACGATAGCTACTTTTGTGGATTCCGTAGCGTTCTACGATACGATACCTCCCGGTGCGCTGCCCGGCCCCAACCAGTTCTATGTGAAGATATTCACGTCGGTATCTACAGAGTGTGCGCTGAGCGATACATTCAGCCTTGTAGTGCCATCGAAGCTGCTACCTGTTGCCGATACGGTACACCCGAGCCACTGTGGCAAGAACGATGGCCAGATAATACTGACGAACCTGAACGCAGGCGGCATAGATACGGTGACCTATAACAAGGATGGTGTACCTCAGACACCATACATAGCTATAGTGGACCCATCGGGAACACTGACGATACCGAACCTTCGGGGAGCGGTGTATACGAACATAGTTGTTCGCTACGGGTATTGTACCTCTGACCCGATAGGCCCTGTGACGCTTGTGGACCCACCGTTCACGCTGCGTGCAGTGACGTCTCAGAACCCTACGAAGTGCGGTTTCTGCGATGGCTGGATAAAGCTTCATGGTCTGCACCCCGACCAGCTGGACACACTGACCTACAACAAGGACGGTCTTCCCCAGACAGCGACCTCGTACTACATCAATTCGGACAGTACGATAACGCTGAACGGTATGTGCGCAGGCACCTATACGACCTTTACGGTGAAGACAGCAGGTGTGTGCCAGAAGACACTGACCACGATAGTGACGCTTGTAGCGCCCCCGATAGGTGCGCTGTTCGATACGATAGTGAACTATGGCTGTAAGGGCGATACGCTGCAGGTGATAAACAATTCGTTCCCTGCGAGCGACCTTACCTATACCTGGGACTTCGGTGATGGCGGTACCTCTACCGAGGTGAACCCCGTGCATGTGTATACGAACACGATAGGCGCATCTTATACCATAAAGCTGTATGCTACTAACACAAGGTGTATAGACAGTTCTATCAAGATACTGAACCTGAACCACTTTGTGAAGACGGACTACAGCACGAGCCCCACAGAGTTCGTGTGCCAGACAGACCCTGTAACGTTCACGAACCTGTCCACAGGTACAGGAGTTGACTATGCATGGTACTTCGCAGACGGTACTACTGCCAACACTACTGATGTGGTACACTCCTACACGAACATGGGTACCTATACCACGATACTGGTGGGTCACAATGTGACGGAGAGCGTACACTGCTACGACACTACGCGCAGGAGCATAATAGTTGACTCGAACAGCATACTGTCACTGAAGGTATCGGGCGATGTGAACGCGATATGCCGAGGCCAGGCGGTGACGCTTACGGCCATCTACACCAATAGCGGTCAGCTGAGCAACAAGTGGACGATGACGGATGGTTTCGAGATGGTGGATGTGAACCCTGTGCTGCACTCGTTCGAGGGTGTAGGCCCGATGAACGTGCGCTTCGATGCGAAGTTCAGGGCTTGTCCGGACAAGACGATAGAGCGCAACATCCATGTGTTCGATGTGCCGAGCATCTACCTTGGCGGCGACACAGCGATGTGTCCCGGCAGCAGCCCTATAAAGCTGATAGACACGAGGAACGCATCGAATCCGAGGGCGAAGTGGCAGTGGAGCACCGAGGAGACCACCTCGAGCATCATGGCCAAGAAGCCGGGTGTGTACCGTGCCACGGTGACAGTTGATGGTTGTAGCACTACGGACAGTGTGACGGTACGCAGGGATTGTTTTGTGGATGTACCGAACATCTTCACTCCGAACGGCGATGGTGTCAACGACCATTTCTTCCCGAGGAGGTTCCTGTCTCGTGGAGTGACGGCGTTCAAGATGAGCATCTACAACCGCTGGGGCCAGCCTGTGTACGAGACGAGCAACACCGATGGTAAGGGTTGGGATGGCGCACTGAACGGCATACAGCAGCCTGAGGGCGTATACATCTATGTGATAGATGTGACCTTCAAGGATGGCCAGATAGAGCAGCAGAAGGGCAATGTCACTGTCATGAGATAGATAGTAATGAATTGTTTATATAAAGGTCGCCAGCAATGGTGGCCTTTTGTTTTATTATATAAATATCTATTGGTAAGGAGGTGACAAATAATGGTCTGCCACATTAAAAGGAGATAAGAATTTGGTCTGTTAATATATTTAGATGGCGCAAATTTTTATTATTTGACAAAAAGGAATTATTTTTACTCACATGCCAAACGAAAAGCGATAAGAGATCGTCTAATTTGGATGTAAGCTCATTTTTTGAGTGTAAACTTTTTATTTTCTGTCATCAACATATAATATGAAAAGAACATTACCATTACTTTTCCGCAGTATGCTCATTGCATTCTTCTGCCTGTTCGCAACAAAAGATTCTTTTGCGACACACATAGTAGGCGGAGACCTGTACTATACCTGGATCACAGGTAACACTTACAGGGTGACAGTGGTACTATATGGCGACTGCGGTCCTGCTAGTGCGGGCGCTTTCGCCTCTTTACCCACAGGTACGCCTCAGATATGTATATATAATGGTGCTACATACCATTCTACGCTCACACTCGATCAACCGGTGCCTTCGGCAGGTACGGAGATAACTCCCGTGTGCCCCGACTCACTGACCAAGACCCAATGTGTGAACGTGTCGAACCCTATACCGGGTATCAAACGTTTTGTGTATTCCAAGAACGTAACGCTGCCCGGCGCTTCAGCCAACTGGCGTTTCATATTCAACTCGGTATATGGCTCTTCGTCCGCAGGTCGCGCGGGAGCTATAACCAACCTGGCCACACTGCCCAATATGCAGTTGCAGGCCACACTGGACAATACCGTTTATACCAACTCTTCGCCCAATCTTACGGTGGTTCCCACACCCTTCTTCTGCCTCAATACTCCCATCTGCTATACGCCCGGAGCTATAGATGGTGAGGGCGACAGCCTCAGGTTCGAACTGGTGCCAGCCGAAGGTGCTACATCTAACTGTACCGCTATAGGTACTGCGGTGGGATATGCTACAACAGCGCCCGCATGGCCAGGCATGCCACTGTCGGCCACCACGCCTCTCAGGTGTGTAGCGGGCAGTTTCAGCTTCAACACGGCCAACGGCCAGGTATGCTTCAACCCGAACTTCACCCAGCGTGCGATAGTAGTGTATAAAGTGAGCGAGTACCGCGATGGTATGCTGGTAGGTACCATGATGCGCGAAATGACCTTCCTGGTACGTACTTGTACGGTATTCCCTCCGACCATCGATACGGTGGCCACAGGCGGTGTAGTGATACGCGACGGTGGCCCTACCTCTACCAGTTTCCATGTATGCGGCGACCAGGGCGCCTTCACGCTGAAGATGGAGCCCCGCCCCGATGCGAGCGTTGCGCCACCGCTGAAGGTGACAGTGACCGCAACTGGTGTGCCTACCGGCATGACCTTCTCTGTAGTAGGCAATGGTACCGATACCCCGCATGTGACCTTCAGCGGCAATGCATCGCTGATGCCTCCCGGTGTATATACCTTCTTCCTGAACCTGCGCGACAATGCATGCCCGCTGAACGGTAACAATACCATAGGTTATACCCTTACCATCTACCCTGTGCCTACCATAGATGCCACGGTGGTATCGCAAGCCACCTGCCTTCAGGATGCCGTAGTACGCATCACTCCCGGCGGTACGGGCAAGCCATGGACGATGAAGGTGATTGACCCATCGCTGGCACCCGGAGTGGATACGATAGCTACTTTTGTGGACTCTGTAGCGTTCTACGATACTATACCTCCCGGTGCGCTGCCCGGCCCCAACCAGTTCTATGTGAAGATATTCACGTCGGTATCTACAGAGTGTGCGCTGAGCGATACATTCAGCCTTGTAGTGCCATCGAAGTTGCTTCCCGTTGCCGATACGGTACACCCGAGCCACTGTGGCAAGAACGATGGCCAGATAATACTGACCAACCTGAACGCAGGCGGCATAGATACGGTGACCTATAACAAGGATGGCGTACCGCAGACACCATATATAGCTATAGTGGACCCATCGGGAACACTGACGATACCGAACCTGCGAGGTGCTGTGTATACGAACATAGTTGTACGCTACGGCTATTGTACATCTGACCCGATAGGCCCTGTGACGCTTGTGGACCCACCGTTCACGCTGCGAGCCGTGACGTCTCAGAACCCTACGAAGTGCGGTTTCTGCGATGGCTGGATAAAGCTTCATGGTCTGCACCCCGACCAGCTGGACACACTGACCTACAACAAGGATGGTCTTCCCCAGACAGCGACCTCGTACTACATCAATGCGGACAGTACTATAACGCTGAACGGTATGTGCGCAGGCACCTATACCACCTTTACGGTGAAGACAGCAGGAGTATGCCAGAAGACACTGACAACGATAGTGACGCTTGTAGCGCCCCCGATAGGTGCGCTGTTCGATACGATAGTGAACTATGGCTGTAAGGGCGATACGCTGCAGGTGATAAACAATTCGTTCCCTGCGAGCGACCTTACCTATACCTGGGACTTCGGTGATGGCGGTACGTCTACCGAGGTGAACCCCGTGCATGTGTATACGAACACGATAGGCGCATCTTACACCATAAAGCTGTATGCAACGAACACAAGGTGTATAGACAGTTCTATCAAGATACTGAACCTGAACCACTTTGTGAAGACGGACTACAGCACGAGCCCCACAGAGTTCGTGTGCCAGACAGACCCTGTAACGTTCACGAACCTGTCCACAGGTACAGGAGTTGACTATGCATGGTACTTTGCGGACGGTACTACCGCCAACACTACTGATGTGGTACATTCCTATACGAACATGGGTACCTATACCACGATACTGGTGGGCCACAATGTGACGGAGAGCGTACACTGCTACGATACCACCCGCAGGAGCATAGTTGTGGACTCGAACAGCATACTGTCACTGAAGGTATCGGGCGATGTGAACGCGATATGCCGTGGCCAGGCGGTGACGCTTACGGCCATCTACACCAATAGCGGTCAGCTGAGCAACAAGTGGACGATGACGGATGGTTTCGAGATGGTGGATGTGAATCCTGTGCTGCACTCGTTCGAGGGAGTAGGCCCGATGAACGTACGCTTCGATGCGAAGTTCAGGGCCTGTCCTGACAAGACGATAGAGCGCAACATCCATGTGTTCGATGTACCGAGCATCTACCTTGGCGGCGACACAGCGATGTGTCCCGGCAGTAGCCCGATAAAGCTGATAGACACGAGGAACGCATCGAACCCGCGTGCTAAGTGGCAGTGGAGCACAGAGGAGACCACTTCGAGCATCATGGCCAAGAAGCCGGGTGTATACCGTGCAACGGTTACGGTGGATGGCTGTAGCACCACAGATAGTGTTACGGTACGCAGGGATTGTTTTGTGGATGTACCGAACATCTTCACTCCGAACGGTGATGGTGTCAACGACCATTTCTTCCCGAGGAGGTTCCTGTCTCGCGGAGTGACGGCGTTCAAGATGAGCATCTACAACCGTTGGGGCCAGCCTGTGTACGAGACGAGCAATACCGATGGCAAGGGCTGGGATGGTGCGCTGAATGGCATACAGCAGCCTGAGGGTGTGTACATCTATGTGATAGATGTGACCTTCAAGGATGGCCAGATAGAGCAGCAGAAGGGCAATGTCACTGTCATAAGATAGTAGATAGCAGACCCTCAGAATAAATGAATGCAGAAAGGCTGTTCCCTTAAAAATGGAGCAGCCTTTTTTGCTGTATAAGATGCTCTTCTGATGTTGGTGGAGGTAGGGTGGTCATGCAAGTGTAGAACGCCGGTCTACGGGAAGTGTATGTGGAAAAATAATTGAGTTTTTATACAAAATAAATTTTTCAAATTAGTGATCATTCTATAATTTTATACGACATGTGAAAGTATGCCCGGATCCATGTTCGGGTGTACACAAGAACCTTTATGAATTTACTGTATGGCCAAACTTTATCGTAAACTCCTATTCACGGTAGCATTCCTGGTTACCGCGCTGCCGCTCTTTGCCAATCACCTTGTGGGGATGGATCTTTTCTACACGCATGTAAGTGGCAATACTTACAAGATAACGCTCATAGCGTATGCCGATTGCGGTTCGGCAAGTACCACTTCTGCGTTCGGGCTGCTGCCTACCAGTACACCTACTGTACACATATACGATGGCAATATCCTGCACAACTCTATCAATCTTTCGGTGCAGGCCCCTTCGGCGGGGGTAGAGATAACACCTGTTTGTCCAGCCTTCCTATCGCTTACACAATGCACAGATCCGAGCTTTAGTACTCCGGGCATCAAAAAATTCGTTTACAGTGCCAACTACACGCTGCCACACGCATCATCGGTATGGCGTTTCATATTCACAGGTACTATGGGCGCAGGTGCGCTGGCCGGCAGGGCGCTGTCTATCACCAACATCAGCTCGGCGCCTGTAACATACATACAGCTCGTAGATACCCTCAACAACCTTAGCGCACCGAACTCTAACGTTACGCTTACCAGCGTACCCACACCGTACTATTGTGCATCTACGGCCAGCAACTACAATCCCGGCGCCGTGGATCCCAATGGCGATGCATTGAATTTCTCGCTGGTGAATGGCGCTGCAGGTAGTACCTCCAGTGTGCCCGGAGGGGATGTTACATATTTCCCGCCCTATTCGGGTACTTCGCCGCTTGATGCGAGCGCAATGTCGTTCGATAATGCCACGGGACAGATCAGCTTCACGGCAAGCTCGCTGCAGCGTTCACTGGTAGTGTACAACATCAGGGAGTTTCGTGGCGGTACCTTTGTAGGTTCCTGCCAGCGCGAGATGACCTTCCTGGTGCAGTCGTGTTCCAACACACCTCCCAATGGTAGTCTGTCGGGCGCCAGTGCGGGTACCATCACAGACAATACGCACTTCAATATCTGTCAGAACTCGGGTCCGTTCACGCTGAACATATTCCCCTTCCAGGCAGTTACCACCAACAATATAGTTGTTACCACATCGGGTCTGCCTGCGGGTCTTACATTTACCACTACAGGTAATAATACACCCTCGCCACACTGTGTGATATCGTGGAACTCTACAGGCGTAGCGCCGGGTGCATACACCTTCTATGTTACCTACACAGATAACAACTGCCCGCTCTCGGGTACGCAGACCATAGCCTATACAATAACCGTGTTGCCGCAGCCTACTATATCGCAAACGCTTCTGGCTGCTGCTACCTGTCTCAAGAAAGGTGCGATCACCATTACTCCCGGTGGCGGTGGTTTCCCATGGACAATAAAGGTGTCAAGGTTGACATCGCCCTTCGATACCATACAGACATTCGGTGGTTCTACCGGCGCCTTTACAGACAGCCTTTGGCCCGGCAACTATACTATTACAGCATTTTCTTCGGGTGCCGGCTGCAGGGCCACTACAACAGTGAATATTGCAGCGCCCTCTTTCCCCACACCTGCAGTTACGCTTACCAACCCCAGCTTCTGTGGCAACAACAATGGCGCCATCAGGCTATCGGGTCTTATAGCCGGTACTACAGATACAGTGAAGTATAACAGGAACGGCATACCACAGCCACCACAGCTATATACTGTAGCTGCTGATGGCAGTATCACTATTACTGGGCTCCTTGCCGGTACCTATAGCAACATAGTGGTGAGCTTTGGCAATTGCGCCAGCACACCGGTAGGGCCGTATTCGCTGGTCAATCCTGCATTCACCATGCGGGCTATCAGCGGTGTGAGTCCTACATTTTGTGGTGCATGCGATGGCTCTGTGACCCTCTTCGGGCTGAGGCCGGGTCAGCTCGATACCATCACTTACTGGAAGGATGGCGGTTTGCAGGCCCCAGTAGTTCGCCTGATAGGTGCTGATAGCCAGGTAGTGATAACAGGCCTTTGCCCCGGTACATATGCCAATTTCGTAGCGCGCACTTCGGGTATCTGCGTATCCAATGCGCTGGGCCCCGTGGTACTGGCCATACCTCCTTTTACCGCGCGCGCCATCACATCTACCAACCCACCATACTGCGGCATATGCACAGGCACTATGACCATATGGGGGCTACGTCCCGGCCAGACCGATACCATACACTTCTGGAAGGATGGCGTACCGCAAACACCCGTGGTGCGTACCATAGGTACAGATAGCACTGCCACCATCACCGGGCTGTGCGCAGGTACTTATTCCAATATCATAGTGCGTACAGCAGGTATATGCGTGTCTAATACGATGGGCCCTGTGACGCTTACTGTGCCTCCCTTCACGGTACGTACACTTTCGTTCACCAACCCTCCATATTGTGGTATCTGCACAGGTACTATCACACTTTACGGTCTTTATCCCGGCCAGACAGATACTATCAGGTTCACAAAAGATGGTGTGGCCCAAACGCCTATAGTGCGTACTGTAGCGGTGGATAGTACAGTTGTTATCACCGGGCTGTGCGCAGGCCTGTACGACAATTTTGAAGTGCGTACAGGTGGTGTATGTGTGTCCAATATCATTGGCCCTGCCAACCTCACTGTACCGCCCTTCACTATGCGTGCAAGCAGTCATGTGAACCCCGACTACTGCGGTATATGCAATGGTGTGGTGAGGCTGTATGGTCTTTATCCCGGGCAGACAGATACTATATACTACAAGAAAGATGGTGTAGCACAGCCGCCGCATGTGCAGCTGGTAGGCCCCGATAGTATTATTACTATCTCCGGTCTTTGTGCAGGTATGTACAACGACTTCGTGGCGCGTACAGGTGGTGTATGTATGTCGAACATACTGGGCCCGGAGAACCTTACCGTGCCTGCCTTCACTATGAGCTACCTTACATTCACCAACCCGCCATACTGCGGTATATGTACAGGTACCATCACACTGCATGGTCTTTTCCCCGGCCAGCTAGATACAATAACCTACACCAAGGATGGTGTACCGCAAACGCCTTTCGTGCATGTAGTGGCAGGCGATAGTACCATTACCATAACAGGCCTCTGCGCCGGTCTGTACGACAACTTCGTAGCGCGTACGGGTGGTGTATGTGTGTCCAACACACTGGGCCCTGCCAATCTTACTGTGCCTCCGTTCACCATGCGTGCGCTCAGCTTTACCAACCCGCCTTATTGCGGTATCTGTACAGGTACGGTCACACTTTATGGCCTGTATCCCGGCCAGGCCGATACCATATACTTTACCAAAGATGGTATAGCGCAACCGCCTGTAGCAGCTACCGTGGCTGCCGATAGCACCATAGTGCTTACCGGCCTGTGCGCAGGGCTTTACGACAACTTTGTGGCGCGTGCCGGTGGTGTATGCGTATCGAACACACTGGGCCCTGCTAACCTCACAGTGCCGCCATTCACCATACGCGCTCTTAGTCGTACCAACCCTACCAAGTGCGGTTTCTGCGATGGTATAGTAAGGGTACATGGGCTATATCCCGGCCAGACAGATACTATAAGCTATACTAAGGATGGTGTGCCACAAACACCGGTGCCATATGTAGTAGGGCCGGACAGCATAGCTGTGATAGCCGGTCTTTGCGAGGGTACCTACAGCAACTTCGTGGCCCGCACGGGTGGTGTATGTGTGTCCAATTCGCTGGGCCCCATCTCGCTTGTAGATCCGCCCATAATACCTGCGTTCGATTTCTTCGTACAGCTTAATTGCAGTGCCGATACCGTGACCTTCACCAATAATTCCTCACCGGCATCAGACCTTACCTACAGGTGGTTCTTTGGCGATGGCGATTCTTCTGTACTCACAAACCCGGTGCATATATATACCCTGCCTGCTATCTACAAGGCAAAACTGATCATTACCAATACCCGCTGTGTAGATAGCATAGAGAAGGATATACCCATCACCAACCTGGTAAGAGCAGGCTTCACGGCCACGCCCGATAGCTTTGTATGTACCGGCGATCCTGTAACGCTCACCAATACATCGCTCGGTTTCAACCTCAATTACCTGTGGTCGTTCGGCGATGGCGCATCAGCTACTTCAAAAGATGCGGTACACACATATAGCCGCACAGGTACCTATCAGATAATGATGGCGCTGTCGAACGATGTGCCCTGCCGCGATACTGTTTATACTACTATGATGGTAGACTCTATAAGCAAGGTGAGCATAACTGCCACAGACTCGGTTTTGTGCGGTGGTAAGACCGTTACTTTCACCGCCATATATGCGGGTATAGGCAATACAGGCATACTGTGGTCATTCGGTGACGGCTCTACTATAGCCAATGTGAACCCTGTGGTACATGCCTTCGATCGTCCGGGTACGCTGAGTGTGAGGATAGATGCCTTCTACCGTGCATGCCCCGATACCTTCGCTACCCGTACCACATGGGTGTACGATCATCCGCAGATATACCTGGGCCCCGATGTTTCGATATGTGCGGGCAGCAACCCAATAGTGATATCGGACAGGGATAATGCAAATGCCATGGGTATGCGCTGGCAGTGGAGCACAGGCAGCCGCGATAACAGCATAACCGTAGGTGCGCCGGGTGTATACTGGGCAAAAGCAATAGTAGATGGCTGTACCACGACCGATACTATAGAAGTGAAGCAGGACTGCTATATGGATGTGGCCAATGCCTTTACGCCTAATGGCGATGGTATGAACGACTACTTTATGCCAAGGCCGCTGGCAGGTAAAGGGCTGTCTACCTTTACAATGACCATCTACAACCGCTGGGGCCAGATAATATTCGAGACCGAGAATATAGAAGGTCGCGGATGGGATGGCCGCTACAATGGCGCTGCACAGCCCGAGGGTGTGTATGTGTACAAGATAGATGCCGCCTTCAAAGATGGCCAGATGGAAAAACGACAAGGCAATGTGACCCTGCTGCGATAACAATCTTGCAAGAAGAGATATAAAAGGAGAAGGCTACCGATCGGTAGCCTTCTCTCCTTTTATAGTTATGTATGTAATGGTAGGCCTGAAGTGAGGCTGATCTATGCAGTATACTCAGGGTAGAGGGGGAATGACCTCATGAACTCGTTCACCTCGCCTTTTACGGTGGTTATCACCTGCTCGTCATCGGCAGACATAAGTACCCTGTCTATCCAGTTTACCACCTGGGCCATATCGGCGGCACGCATGCCGCGTGTAGTGATGGCCGGTACACCTACGCGTATACCCGATGTGATGAATGGCGACTTATCGTCGAACGGCACCATGTTCTTGTTGATGGTGATATCGGCATGTACCAGTGTGTTCTCGGCCTTTTTACCGCTTATGTTCTTGTTGCGCAGGTCTATGAGCAGCAGGTGATTGTCCGTACCGCCCGATACTATGTTGTATCCTTTCTCCAGGAAGCTGGCGGCCATGGCCTGTGCATTCTCTATTATCTGCTGCGCATACACGCCGAACTCTGGCTGCAGTATCTCGTGAAATGCCACAGCCTTGGCGGCAATCACATGCTCCAGCGGGCCGCCCTGCGTACCGGGAAACACGGCCAGGTCTATCAGTTGGCTCATCATGCGTATCTCGCCCTTGGGCCCTGTGATACCGAAGGGGTTCTCGAAGTCTTCCTTCATAAGGATGAGGCCACCGCGCGGGCCACGCAGGGTCTTGTGGGTAGTAGTGGTAACGAAGTGGCAATGATCGAACGGGCTGCGCAGCAACTGGCGGGCTATCAGGCCGGCCGGGTGCGATATATCGGCCATTACCAGTGCGCCTACTTTATCGGCTATGGCGCGTATGCGGGCATAGTCCCAGTCGCGGCTATAGGCCGATGCCCCGCATATGATGAGCTTCGGCTTATGTTCCAGCGCCTGGCGCTCCATCATGTCATAGTCTACAAGGCCGGTCTCGCGCAGTACGCCATAGTGTACCGCATTGTACAGCTTGCCCGAGAAATTGACAGGCGAGCCATGTGTAAGGTGGCCGCCCATACTCAGGTCCAGCCCCAGTATGGTATCGCCGGGATGCAGTATGGCCAGCATCAGGGCTGCATTGGCCTGCGCGCCACTATGCGGCTGCACATTGGCATATGCTACGCCGAACATCTCTTTGGCCCTGTCTATGGCCAGTTGTTCACTTTTATCTACTACCTCGCAGCCGCCATAGTAGCGCCTGCCGGGATAGCCTTCGGCATATTTATTGGTCATAACGCTGCCCATGGCCTTCATCACCTGCATGCTGGTGAAATTCTCAGAGGCTATCAGTTCCAGCCCCTGGCGCTGGCGTTCCAGCTCTTCGTTTATCAGTTCGGTAATGAGCGTATCTGGTCGCATAAATGGTATCGTATTGGTGAGACGATGTGCAAATATACTCTGCTAATGTGAGTAATGCGGCAATGCGATAATGCGGGAAATGTGGGGCAATGTGATAATGTGCGGGGAATGCGACAATGCGAATAATGGGACAATGCGGTAGAATGTGAGAATATCACATTTGTCATATTAGCACACCTGCCGCCTGATAAAGAAAATTCCACATTTCCCACATTATCGCATTCCCCCACATTCCCCGCATTATCGCATTGTCGCATTAGCGAATCACATTGCCGCATTCCCTAATGCCCCCTGTGGTGTTTCAGAATGCCGCCGGCGGCCTCTTTTATGGTGTTGGTGAAGATGAATGCCTTAGGGTCTATGCCATGCACCACATTGCGCAGGCGGCGCACCTCTAGCCGGGTAACGATGGTAAAGACTATATCGCAGTCGTGATGTACCTCGAAGCTCTCCTTCATATAGCCGCGTTCGCCCTTGTAAATGGTAATGCCACGGCCCAGTTGCATCACCAGTTCTTTCTTTATCTCGTCGCTCTTGCCCGATATGATGGTGACGCCCGTGTACTCTTCCAGGCCCTCTATCACATAGCTGATGGTGCGCGAGGCGGTGAAGTAGGTGAGCATAGAGTAGAGCGCGGTCTCCAGTCCCAACTTCATGGCCGCTATCAGGAAAATGATGGTATTGAGGCCCAGGATGATCTCGCTGATGGTGAAGCTGCTGCGCTTCAGCGTATATAGCGCCAGCACCTCTATGCCATCTATGGCGCAGCCGCCACGCATGGCCAGCCCTATACCTATACCCAGGAAGAAACCGCCGAATATGGATACCAGCAGCTTATCGGACGTGATAACGGGGTAGGGTACCAATGTAAGGCATATGCCCAGGCATATGATACTCGCCAGCATCTTGAAGGCGAATGTTCTGTTCACATGCATGCCCCCTGCTATGATGAAGGGCAGGTTCAGCAGCAGTATGACGATGGCTATATCGTAGTGGTACAGCTCGTGTATGAGCAGGGATATACCCGTTACACCACCATCGAAGAAGTGGTTGGGGATAAGGAAACTTTTGAGTGCGAAGCCGCTGATAAGGGTACCTGAGATAGTGTATAGAGTATCTTTTATTGCGCGAGGTATGTTGCTGCCAGCAGATGTCATCGGGAGGTACTATTTTTTTATTTTCGATCTTATGAGCGCAAGATGCTCCTCTTTTTTTGCTTTTCGCAATTTTTTTGCCGAAGTGGTGAAATACTTATGCCCTTCCAGGAAGCGCACCTGCAGTTTGTTCCACTCGTTCTCGGTATTGATGAGGCCGTACATACACAGCTCGTCGAACAGGTAGTTGCCTATCTTGAAGAAATCATCGCGGCCCAGGTAGTCCAGGTCGGCATCGCAAATTATCTTTTCCAGTTTGTTGTGCGGGGTCTGTGGTATGCGTGTGGCCATTATCATGCCGCAGATACGTTCTACCTGCTCGGCGGTATAGTCATATTCGGGCAGGTACTGGCGGGCTATGTCGCAGCCCAGTTTCTCATGCTCTTTCTGCTGCACAAGAAAGCCCGAATCGTGAAAGAGCACAGCGGTAAGCAGCAGGGTCAGGTCCTCACCCTCTACCTTTTCCAGCTCGGCCAGTTGCTCTGCAGCCTTGTATACATCTTTTATATGGCCCAGGCTATGGTAGGTGAGGTTTTTGGGTAACTCTTTTTTCAGCTTGTTCAGTATGAACTTCTTTGCCTTCTCGAACTGCATACGGTGCCGTATTTAAACTACAATAAAAGTATAAAAATATTTCAGTAAAATAATTAGATACAAGACGGTATGTTTTGCAGCATAGACCGGTTCACGGGAAGGTGACCCTTATGCTTTTGATGCCAGCGGATAGCGGTCCTTGTTCAGGCGCAGCCAGTTGAAGCCCAGCGCACATATGGCACCTATGGCGCCTACTGCCAGCCACAGGGTGTAGAAGCCCAGGTGCTGCGCTGCCTGCCCCCCGCTGTATGGGCCTATCACCTGCGCTACCGACCATGCGGCGGTATACAGCCCGGCATACTGCCCACGGTTGTGGCTATTGGTGCGCCCGCTCCAAAAAGTGTTCATAAAGGGCATAGACAGCATTTCCCCGGCAGTTACCAGCACGGTAGAGAACAGGGCCAGCAACATGCCGCCCGTACCCATGTTCAGCACTACAAAAGAGAACGCACATAGCAGGCAGCCTGCCACTATGAAGCGCATATAGCCGCTGCGCTGCTCCAGCGTATATACCAGCGGCATTTCTATAAGGGTTATCAGTATACCGTTGAAGGCCATGGTGATGCCTATCTGTGATGGGGACAGCAGCAGCTTTTGCTTGAAGAACACCGGTATGGTGGCGAACAACTGGAAGAACATGGTACCGAACAATACGGTGAGCGCTATGAACACCATAAAGGGCACATCGCTAAAGGCAGAGTGGCTTTTTACCTTCGGCCCCGCATCTTTATGCGATGGGGTGGCGCTGTTGCGCGACGGTGATAATACCGCTAGCAGCAGTATGGCCGCGCCTATATTGGTGATGCCGTCTATCCAGAAAAGCAGGCTGTAGTTCTTGGAAGCAATGAAGCCACCCAGCGCCCCGCCGAATGCCCAGCCCAGGTTCACTGCCAGCCTGTTCAGCGAATAGCAGCGGGTACGGTTGGCATCGGTACTGTAGTGGGCCACGGCCGTAGCATTGGCCGGCCTGAAGGTCTCATTGAGGGCTGCCAGCACAAAGGTGCATATACATATATGTGTATAGTCCTTTAGCTGGCCCAGCACCATGAACAGTATGCCGCCACACAGCAGCGACACAAGCTGTATGTTATAGAACCCGAATTTGTCGGTGAGCTTGCCGCCCAGTATGCCGCCGCATATGGCCCCTGCACCGAATATGGCCATCACCAGCGCCGCCCTAGCTATGGTGCAGTGCATGGTGTCGGTAAGGTAGAGGGTCATGAAGGGCACCACCATAGTGCCCGACCTGTTAATGAGCATCACCAGCGACAGCCACCATGTGGCCGGTGCCAGGCCGGTATATGCGTTCTTGTATAGGGTGGTGAGCGTTCTCATTTGCAGGGCCGCAGGCGAAATGTGCCTTCGGTAGAAGTAAGTGTGTGCAAAGGTATGTGTAATTATATTTGTGCTACCGATGAAGATAGCCATAATAGGTGCAGGGGCCGCAGGATGCTTTGCTGCTGCCAACATAGCCCGCCGCAGCGGGGTAGAGGTAGCCCTGTTCGAGAAGACAGGGAAGGTAATGCAGAAGGTAAAAGTATCGGGTGGGGGCAGGTGCAATGTGACGCACGAATGCTTCGATATACCCACGCTGGTAGACCGTTACCCGCGTGGCAGGCAACTGCTGCGCAAATCGCTCTACAGGTTCGGGCCGCAGCAGACCATAGACTGGTTCGCTGCGCGGGGTGTGCGGCTGAAGACCGAGGACGATGGCCGCATGTTTCCCACCACCAACGACTCGCAGACCATAATAGATGCCATATGGCAGGAGATGCAGCAGCAGCAGGTGCTGGTATATTATCACAAGTCTGTGAAAAGGATAACTATACGGCCCGGTGAGGCGCAGCGTTTCCTCATAGAGTTCGCCGATACATCGGTATATGCTGCCGATAAGGTATTGATAGCGGCAGGTGGTTTCCCCAAGGCCGAGCAGTATGAATGGCTCACAGCCACGGGGCACCATATAGAAAGCCCTGTACCATCGCTCTTCACCTTCAATATCCCGAAGCATCCCATCACAGAGCTTATGGGTGTAAGTGTGCCCGATGCCGCCGTAAAGGTGGCAGGTGCAAAGACCACACAACAAGGTCCGCTGCTGATAACACACTGGGGCATGAGCGGCCCTGCAGTGCTGCGTACATCGGCCATTGCGGCCAGGGAACTTGCTACATGCAGCTACGAGTTCAGGGCCGTGGTGAACTGGTTGGGCGCTACCACCGACGATGAGCTGCGGGAGCAACTGCAGCAACTGCGTATGGAGCATGGCAAGCAGTTCGTAGCACAGAAGAACCCCTTTGGCCTGCCACGCAGGTTGTGGGAGTACATGATGCCACGCTGTGGCATCACCGACCAGACACGCTGGGGTGATATACCCGCGGCCGCACGCAACAAGCTCACAGAGCACCTGCTGCGCGATGTCTACAATGTATCGGGCAAGACCACCTTCAAGGAAGAGTTCGTGACGTGTGGCGGCATAAAGCTGACCGAGGTAGATGCGCAGACCATGGAGAGCCGCGTACACAAGGACCTTTACTTTGCCGGCGAGATAATGGATGTGGATGGCATAACGGGCGGCTACAACTTTCAGCATGCATGGAGCAGCGGCTACACAGCGGCCATGGCCATGCAGCAGTGATGCAGCATATGCGCAGTTCGCGCACATTGGCCTACATTTACTTTTCTAAAGAATAGCAACGATGATAGTATACAACGTGACCATAAAGGTAGAGGCCGATGTGGCCGACGAATGGGTGAGCTGGATGAAGGACGAGCACATAGCCGATGTGCTGAGCACGGGCCTTTTTACCGAATGCCGCCTGTGCCGCCTGCTGGAGCAGGACGAGGCCGAAGGTGTTACCTTCTCTGCACAATATACCTGCGCCACACTGGCCGAGTACAACAAGTATATAGACGTACATGCCCCGGCCATGCGCGAAAAGGGCTTCAAGCGCTTTGGTGGCCGCTTCGTGGCCTTCCGCTCGGTGATGGAAGTAGTGTAGGTACGGCTATTTAGTGAATTTGCAGCAAACGGTGTGCGTTTTATATCATGCTTTCATTGCGGCCCGGCAAAAGTTATGCACACGGTATCACCAATAATTGCTTTATATGAGGAAACCTGCTACTGGCAAGGGTTTTAAGGCGAAAATATTTTTTCTTCAGTGTTTGGAAGTGTGCTAAACGTAAGTATATTTGTTCCATCCACAAAAAGATCATTTCACAACAAAAAACAAACAGTTATGAACAAAGCTGAGTTAATTGACAAGATCGCTAAGGACGCAGGCATCACTAAGGGTCAGGCAAACGACGCGCTGGACTCTTTCACCAATGCTGTGATCACTACGCTGAAGAAAGGTGACCGTGTTACGTTGGTAGGCTTCGGTACGTTCTCTGTATCTGAGCGTTCAGCGCGTAATGGCCGCAATCCCCAGACCGGCGCTGTGATCAAGATCAAAGCACGCAAAGTTCCTAAGTTCAAAGCAGGTAAAGAATTCTCTACCCGTATCAGCAGCAAGAAGTAATACTTCTGCATGCACAACGGTAAATGATAATGGCGCTGATACAGCGCCTTTATCATTTTTATCACTTTGCTACAGGGTTGTATCAGCTCATCATCTTTTCCAGCTTCAGAAAGCCCTCTGCGGCGGGTGTACCCTGCCATAGTATATCATATATCACGGTGGCCATGGGCAATGGTATAGCGTACATGCCCGATATGTGCTGCATGCCGCGCGCGGCATAGTAGCCCTCTGCCACCATGTTCATTTCCAGTGTGGCAGCTTTTACAGAGTAGCCTTTGCCTATCATGGCGCCGAATGTGCGGTTGCGGCTGTGCAGCGAGTAGCATGTCACCAGCAGGTCGCCCAGGTAGGCGCTGGTATGAAAGTCGGGCTGCTCGTCGGATGGGTGTACCTTTTCGAAGTGGCTTTGCAGGAAGCCATACATCTCGCGGTAGCAGTTTGTAGCATATACGCTCAGGAAGTTGTCGCCATAGTCCAGCGAGTGGGCTATGCCTGCGCCTATGGCATATATGTTCTTCAGCACGGCGGCGAACTGTGCGCCCCATATATCGTGATTGCTGGTAGTATTGATATAGCTGTTGTTGAACGCTGCCTCTACGGCCTGTGTCAGTTCGTCGTTCAGGCCCGAGAAGGTGAGGTAGGAGAGGCGTTCATAGGCCACTTCCTCTGCATGGCATGGCCCGGTGATGGCCACATAGCGCTCCAGCGGCATATTGTATGCTGCTGTCATGTGGTCGTTCAGCAGCAGGTTGGTATCGGGCAGCACACCCTTTATGGCCGATATCACATTCTTTTGCCGCCACACCTCGGGCGGTATCTCGTTCATCACACCCTGTGCATATGCCGATGGTACGGCCACTATCACCGTATCGCATTGCTGCAGCATGGCGGGCAGGTCGTTGGTGGGCAGTATGGTATTGGGCAGAAAGCGTACGGACGTAAGGTAGTGCGGATTGTGGTTGCGGTCCTTCAGGTGGTCTATGGCCTCCTGGTTGCGCACCCACCAGTGAATGGCGCGGCCATTATCTGTAAGTATCTTGGCAAGGGCAGTGCCCCAGCTTCCATTCCCTATTATGCCTACCTGTCCTAATAGATCTTTCAATTCCTGTAGAGATGATGAGCCTCAAAAATACGCTATTTGCAATAAGTAGGGTATGACGGGTATTAGCCGGTCACCGGTACTATGGTGAACCTGCGGCATGCCAGCTCTTCCAGTTTTCGCTTGCTCACCACTATGTTTATAGGCCTTTCGGCCAGTTGGGCAGAGAAGAAGAAGTTGCACGGCCGGTCGTTATCCTTTTCGTAATAGCCTTGTTTCCCGGTGGCCCGTATCCTGGGCGCTATCGCTTCCACATATTCCCTGTCTATACCATAGTTGCGCAGCATATTGATGATGGCCTTTCGGTTCACCAGCAGCGTATCCAGCGAGAGGATGTTATCGGCCGTAAGGTGCAGCGACCGCTCACGCGGGGGTATATCATTACTTATATCGGCCCGTATCCACGATAGCAGGTAGTACCGGGTACGTTTGCCTGTATCGAAGAGCCAGCCGGGTGTCAGCTCGCCACTGCTCCTCAGGAAATCTACCTCGAAGGCGAATGTGGGCAGGTCCTCATTTATATACTGCGATACCGCCTTTTCGTCTATCAGCAGCTCTTTCAGGTCTCCTATATCGCATATGGTATCTATGCCCTGTAGTTGATGCTCCTTGTCGTTGTAGCGCCGGTAACTGGTGGTATGCTGCGGGTAGAAATACCTGTCCAGGTACTGCATCAGGGCAGTATCTGCGGCATGGTCCATATCTCTGAGCGTACGGGGCATGGGGGTAGAAATATCGGTGCGGATGATGGTAAAAGTAATAATAAACCCTGCGCTAACTATCTTTGCACCCATGGAACTCAATGCGCTATCTGCTATCAGCCCCATAGACGGGCGTTACCGCTCACAGCTTGCTACTCTCGCGCCTTATTTTTCCGAGTACGGCCTTATAAAGTATCGCGTGCGCGTAGAGGTGGAATATTTCCTCTTCCTGGCCGAAAAGAAGGTGATAAAGCTGCCCGCCGGGCTGAAACCCGCCAAACTGCGCAGCATTTACCAGCAGTTCACCGAAGAGGATGCGGCACATATAAAGAAGACAGAGCGCACCACTAATCACGATGTGAAGGCAGTAGAGTACTTCCTGAAAGAAAAACTGGAGGCCATGGGTGCAGGCGACAGTGTAGAATGGATACACTTCGGCCTCACCTCGCAGGACATAAACAATACGGCCGTACCCCTGTTGTGGAAAGAGGCCATGGAAGAGGAATTTTTGCCCCTGCTGCTGAACATGCACCTGCACCTGTACCACCTGGCGCAGGAGTGGCAGGGTATACCCATGCTGGCGCGTACACATGGCCAGCCGGCATCGCCCACTACACTGGGCAAGGAGTTCATGGTGTTCGTAGAAAGGCTGGAAGGACAGATAGACCAACTGCTGAACATACCCTTTGCGGCCAAGTTCGGCGGGGCTACGGGCAATTTCAATGCCCACCATATAGCTTTCCCCGGTATGGACTGGGTACGCTTCGGCAACGACTTCGTAGAGAAGAAACTGGGCCTGGAGCGCATGCAGTACACCACGCAGATAGAGCATTACGACAACCTGGCCGCACAGTTCGACACCCTGAAGCGCATCAATACCATACTCATAGACCTGTGCCGCGATGTATGGCAATATATAAGCATGGAATACTTCCGCCAGAAGGTAAAGGCGGGCGAGATAGGCAGCAGCGCAATGCCGCACAAGGTGAACCCCATAGATTTTGAGAATGCCGAAGGCAACCTGGGCATAGCCAATGCCCTGTACGAGCACCTGGCGGCCAAGCTGCCCATAAGCCGCCTGCAGCGCGACCTTACCGACAGCACCGTACTGCGCAACATAGGCGTACCTATGGCGCACAGCTACCTGGCGCTACGCTCTATAGAAAAGGGCCTGGGCAAACTGCTGCTGAACAAGGACAAGATGACCGAGGACCTGGAGCGCAACTGGGCCGTGGTGGCCGAGGCCATACAGACCGTGCTGCGCCGCGAGAACTACCCCAAGCCCTACGAGGCGCTAAAAGAGCTCACCCGTGGCAAAGCCAGCATCAATAAGCAGGATATACATACATTCATAGATACACTGAAGGTGAGTGCCAAGGTGAAGAAAGAACTGAAAGCCATAACACCGCACAACTATACCGGGGTAGATCTGGCCTACTAGGAAAGATATTAACGAGTGGTTATGTGGTTTTTTTGATTTATGCTATGCTTTCTGTATAACTTTGCATCCGCTTTTTAACTAATAAAGCGAAGGGTTTGGGAAAAGATCTGCACAAGGCGTCTCTTGCGGGCTTCATCATAGCGCTCGGCATTATATATGGAGACATAGGTACATCGCCGTTATATGTGATGAATGCCGTATGTAATGGCAAACAGATAAGTGAACTACTGATAATAGGTTCGCTATCCTGTATCATCTGGACCATAACCCTGCAGACCACCGTCAAGTATGTGATGTTCACCCTGCGGGCCGATAACAAGGGCGAGGGTGGTATATTCTCGCTCTTTGCCCTGGTGCGACGGCATGGCAAATGGACGGTCTTCCCGGCCATGGTGGGTGGCGCCGCCCTGCTGGCCGATGGTATGATAACACCGCCCATATCGGTCACATCGGCCATAGAGGGGTTGCGCAATATACCCGGTATGCATGGCATAGGCACGCATACCATCGTATCTATCGTACTGGCTATCATCGCGCTGCTGTTCTTTTTTCAGCAGTTCGGCACATCATCCATAGGCAAGGCCTTCGGCCCTATCATGACGGTCTGGTTCCTGATGCTGGCAGTATTGGGCATATACCAGCTATATATGGCCAACGACTGGGGCGTGTTCAAGGCGTTCAATCCCTATTATGCCATAAAGCTCCTTACCCAATACCCCAAAGGTTTCTGGATACTGGGCGCTGTGTTCCTTTGCACTACGGGTGCCGAGGCCCTCTATTCCGACCTTGGTCACTGCGGCCGGCAGAACATCCGCATCTCCTGGCCTTTTGTAAAGGCATGCCTTATCCTCAACTACCTGGGCCAGGGCGCCTTCCTGCTCAATGTGCATAGTGATGCTGCATGGAATGCCCTTGCCAAGAACCCCTTCTACGAGATAATGCCCGACTGGTTCATCATACCCGGCATACTCATAGCTACGGTAGCGGCCATCATAGCCAGCCAGGCCATGATATCGGGCTCGTTCACCCTCATCAGCGTGGCCATAAAGCTGAACCTGTGGCCCAAGATGAAGATCAACTATCCCACTATGGAACGTGGCCAGTTGTTCATACCCGGCATCAATACACTGCTTTTTGTGGGCTGTGTCATCATTACGCTCTATTTCCAGCGCTCATCCAGCATGGAGGCCGCTTATGGCCTGGCCATAGCCACTACCTTCATCATGACGTCGGTACTCTTTTCGTACTATATGTTCATCAAGCGGGTATCGCTGGTGTGGGTGGGTATATACCTGCTGGTGTACCTTACCATAGAGCTGTCCTTCATCACTGCCAACCTTGTAGAGAAATTTGCCGAAGGCGGCGCTATCACCGTACTGATAGCTGGCGCCATATTCGCAGCAATGATCACTTGGTTCAAGGCGCGCAAGATAAAGAACCGCTATGTTGAATTCGTGCGGCTGGAGAACTACATACCCATACTGCAGGAACTGAGCAACGATGTGAGCATACCCAAGTACGCCACCCACCTGGTATACCTTACCAGCGCCAATAACCCCAAGGAAATAGAGCATAAGATACTTTACTCTATACTGTACCGCAAGCCCAAACGTGCCGACATATACTGGTTCGTGCATGTAGATGTATTGGACGACCCCTATACTACCGAATATGTGGTGCAGACCATAGTGCCCAACGAGATAATAAGGGTCGAGTTCCGCCTGGGGTTCCGTATGGAGCATAAGATACAGTACATGTTCAAGAAGGTGGTGGAAGAGATGGTGGCCAATAAGGAGGTGAACGTGGTGAGCCGCTACGAGTCGCTGAGCAAGAACAAGGTGATGGGAGATTTCCGCTTCATAGTGATGGAAAAGTTCCTGTCGCGCGACAACTCCCTGCCGCTGTGGGAGCGCCTGATAATGAGGGGTTACTTTATACTCAAAAAATTCAGCCTGTCGGAAGAGCGTGGTTTCGGTCTCGACTCTTCGGATGTGACGCTGGAGAAATATCCCATCATCGTATCGGCCACGTCCGATATAAACCTAAGGAGGATATTCGAATAAGCGCCGAACGTATCAGTAAAATAATTCTCTGAGTACACATTTGGCAGAACCAAAAACTTGCTTACTTTTGCACTCCCTGACACACAAGTCAATGATGCCCAGATGGCGAAATTGGTAGACGCACTGTGTTCAGGTCGCAGCGCCTTCACGGGTGTGCTGGTTCGAATCCAGTTCTGGGCACATAAAAGCAAAGACCCGCTCAATGAGCGGGTCTTTGCTTTTATACCAATATCGAAATTCGCGGTCGCTATTTCTCTATATTTACCCTGTTTGGCGTAGTCTCCGACTACGTCATGCTGGCTGTCGATCTCCAGATCGACGAACATATTACCGCTACGACAGATCTACAAACTCCCCAAGGGCAACCCCATACACACTGGTCTGGAGACCGCGTACCGCCATGACGAAGTCTAGAAACTTCGCCGAACTACTTTTAAGTTTGCCGAATTACGCCCGACCGGTCACTGCTTTGCATACTTTAGCGCAACATGTCCTGAGTCGAATATCTTTGAACCCACAAGCTTTAGATACAGGCTTTCCTCCAGGTTCGTGGTATCTAAGATGCGTCTGCCGGCTCCTGCTATTATTGGCTGCACCACTATATGAAATTCATCTACCAGGCCCAGTGCTATTAGCTGCGAGGGGATATCTACGCCGCCGGTAGAGATATTTCCGCCCGGCTGCTGTTTCAGCTTTAGTACCTCGTCCCTTAGGTTCCCACGAATGATGCTTGTATTCTTTCCTTCCACCTTATCCAGCGTGCGCGAACAAACGACCATATTGTTCACTGCAGCAAAGGCAGTGGCAAAGTCATTCATTGCTTTTGTACTTCCCGAACCATTTTTTGCGATATCAGGCCAGAAGGGCACCATCAGTTCGTAGGTCTTTCGGCCATACAGCAGCGTATCCGAGTCCTGCATCAGTTGTGTGAAATACTCATGTACCTCCTCATTGCTATCCCCTTTGGTATGATCGCAGCAACCATCCAAGGTCAGGTTTATTCCAAAGATCAGCTTTCGCATAGATTTTTAGTTTCTTGAAAATAGCTACTTTTTTCAACTTTAGATCTCCTTGTCCCACAGATCTTCCTTCTCGATCCTTGGCGGGAGGCGACATAGAAGCATATGCCTGGGAATACTTTCATAATAGAAAAGAAGACCACTAAATAATAGTGATCTTTATATTGCACGTCTTATGTTGTACCGGCAATTGATGAACTTCATGAAAATACCCATAGCTATCGGTATCATTTTACTGCTGGCCACCCCTGGTACCGCACATGCCCAAAAGCGAAAGAACAGGAAAGCTGTTAGAGACCCGGGCGAGTGGGTATATTCTGATGAGGTAAGTGGCGCCGATACGCTTTGGAAAAAGCGGGTATTAAGGTACATAGACCTCAGGGAGCGCACAAATGCACCCCTCCTGTACGATGCCTCTATTCCGCATGATAGTAATTTCGTAGTGCTGCTTTTCAATGGTCTGCAGCGGGGCGATTACAAGGCATACCATATACAGGAGAACGCATTGGACAGCATATTGCCAGGCAAGCAAATGCCTGTGAAAGATATACCGACCACTATACCATTGCAAGACACTGCTATAGCAGGTATAAAGATCATTGAAGATTGGTTATTCCTACGGTCGAAGGGGGAAATGACCGTTCGCATTGTGGCCATAGCTCCCGTGACTACCGGTAAGACCGATGTCTTTTGGTTGTTGTTTCCCGACATCACACATATGCTTGCAGCGCACTACATACCTAATGCCAATATCCGCCTTAGTTACTTGGACTACTTCGAGGCACGAAAGTTCTCAAGCAGGATAATAAAGATGAGTGGCAGTGGTCAGTGATCTCATCATCTTGTTCTAATGCCCTATCTTCATACCATGTATTCGTACGAAGAATTGTCAACATCCCGTCTCGCACTTCGCAGGTTAAGGACCGATGACCTGCAGGCCATATTTGCGTTGCGCTCTGATGAGGCCGTATGCAGGTATATAGACAGGCCTGTGATACAGCATGCAGATGAGGCCGCTGCGTTCATTGAAAGGATCGTGAATGGGTATGCCAACAATGATATTTATTACTGGGCGCTTACCCCTAAAGAGGGGCAGGATCTGATAGGTACCATTTGCCTGTGGAACTTCTCTGCCGATGGAACAGTTGCCGAGGTAGGCTACGAAATGCTGCCCATGCATCACGGCAAGGGCTATATGCACGAAGCGCTGGCCGCCATAAGCCAATACTGTTTCAATACCTTAGGGCTTACTGCTATCGAGGCATTTACCCACCACGCCAATACAGCCTCCCGGCAACTGCTGGAAAGAAATGGCTTCATCCTTTGCGAGGGCAGGGTAGACCCCGATGTAACGGCAAATGTGATCTACAAGAAAGGCAGATAGCTTTCAGGGCCAAGAGTATATATGTCTTGAGCTAGGATAAACATAATTTCCCTACCCAAGTTTATAAAGCCACGGCACATACCGCATACGAACTTTGTGCCACTGCTTACAACCCGGCAGTATTTGCGCTTGAAACAGAAGACCACTTTTCTTTATCGCAACGGCCTGAGTATAGTGCTTTTGCTGCTTATGGTCGTTTTCTGGACATCGCAGGCCATAGCCGGGTGGCTGGACCATAACGAGACCCTCACCGAACTTGGTGCACCCGCCCTCACTCTGGGCCAGTACCTTGGCAGTGGCCATTTTGCTTCTGCTACCTTTGAGAACTGGGAGAGCGAATTTCTGCAGATGGCGCTTTATGTCATACTCACCGTATGCCTGCGGCAGAAGGGTTCTGCAGAGTCGAAGAAGACCATGGACGAAGAGGGAGCAGGAGAGGAGGACATAGACAAGGAACCGCAGCCCAAGGCAGATGCGCCATGGCCGGTGCGCAGAGGCGGCATATGGTTAAAGCTTTACCAGAATTCGCTGTCCATTGTTTTCGTGTTGTTGTTCCTCGGTTCGTTCTACCTGCATCTTTGTGGTAGTCTTCGCGACCAGAACGATGAACTGCGCCTGAAAGGCAAGCCAGAAAAGACGGTGACCGAATACCTGGGCGATGCACATTTCTGGTTCGAATCTTTCCAGAACTGGCAGAGCGAATTCCTTGCCGTGGCATCTATAGTGCTGCTGTCGGTATGGCTGCGACAAAAGGGTTCGCCCGAATCGAAGCCGGTGGATGCACCGCACAGCCAGACCGGCAAATAGCTGCAGAACACCTTGTGGCCTTTTTATAAACTATTTCAAGAAGCTTGTCAGAGTGCCGCCTGTAGCTGTATTTATTTTTGTGCATAATAGTTACCCTAATGAATACCCTCACTATGACCGAACTGATTCCCGAACAGATAAGTGGCAAGAAAGTAGATCTGTCGCATACCGCTGAGCTAGCCACGCAGGAAGAGGCCGCAGCATGCTTTGCCCGTGCCCGCATGCGCATGCTGGATCCCGGCACATGGCACGAGCTCTCCGGTGCATTGAGCGCCGAGTTCATACTGGTACCACAGACCGGTACTCCACCGCATCAGTGGGCACAGACACACGATCATATAAAGATAGATATACCCGGCCCGGGGCCCTCTTCGGGCAAGGGGTACGACTGGGTATTGATAGAACTGATAAAGGACGAAACAGATGCCATCGCCCCGAGCGAGCGGGTAGGCATGAGGCTGTCGCCCTGCAGCGACCCTACCGGTAAGGATACCGATACTGCGCATTTCTTTACAGGGCAGGCCAGCTCTACTTTCGTTATTACACGCAATGGTAATAAGGTCGTTGCACAGTATCACGGCCGCAACGAAATGCCCAATATAAAGACCACTAGGACAGTGGACAATATACGGAATGCCATTGTAGCATCGGGCGCATTGGCCAGCCTTTCAGAGATGCAATGGATGAGCCTTATCAAGGGTTTTCTGAAGAACGAATAGGCCATACCTCTAAAACATGTCCTATGCAACAAAAGAAGCGCAGGCGATACATTATCATTGGCAGCATTCTGTTGCTGCTTATCATAGCACGGCTGCTATTGCCTTATTTCGTATTGAAATATGCCAACAGGTCGCTGGCAGAGATGAAAGGCTACTATGGGCATGTACACGATATAGACATATCGCTGTATCGTAGTGCATACCAGTTGGATAGTATCTACATCAACAAGGTAGACTCTGCCAGTGGGCAACAGGTAGATTTCTTCAGCGCGCGTAAGATAGACCTAGCCATAGAATGGCAGCCATTGTTGCATGGATCGGTAGTAGGAAATATCGGGTTCCTGTATCCCAGGCTGGTCTTTACAAAGGATAAGGCCGAACTGGGAGAAGTAGCAAAGGACACCAACGACTTCAGAAAGATACTTAAGGACCTTATGCCGCTAAAGGTGAACAGGTTCGAGATACAGCATGGCAGCATTCACTATGTAGACAGTACTGCAATACCTAAAGTAGATGTGTCTCTGGATGATGTATATGTACTGGCACAGAATCTGAAGAACACTACCGATAGCAGGGAACTCCTTCCATCTACCGTTGTAGCCACGGCCGGTGTATATGGCGGTACATTGGAAATGAACATGAAGCTGGATGCTCTTGCGGATGACCCCACATTCGATATGATGGCTGATATGAAGGGTGCGAACCTGGCATCGCTGAACGACTTTTTCAAGGTATACGGCAAATTCGATGTGAGCCATGGCACAATGGGCCTGTATACAGAGTTCGCTGCCAAGGAGGGGCGTTTCACAGGCTATGTGAAACCTATAGCCAAGGACCTGAAAATTCGTGGCCCCGAGGATGAGCATGATAAATTCCTGCAGAAGGTAAAGGAGAGCGCACTGAACATAGTAGGAAAGGCTGTGACCAATCCGGGGAAGAAGCAACTGGGCACCAAAGTGCCTATAGAGGGACGTTTCGACGACCCAAGCATCAACAACTGGGAGGCCATATGGGAACTGCTGCGCAATGCATTCATAGAGGCGCTGATGCCTGCCGTGGACAACGAGATAAACATTGGTTCGGTAGACGAGGCCAAAGAAGAAAGGCCGGGCTTTTTCAGGCGCCTGTTCGGTGGCAAGAAGAAAGAGAAAGAAGAGAAGGCAGATAAACAGGAAGAAGGCCTTGAGCGCTATAAGACGAACAGATAGGGTACATCCTCCTTACATCAACATATAGGGCTACCAATTGGTAGCCCTATATTCCTACAACTATGGAACACAGAAAAATGCCTTAGTGTGTAGCTGTTCCGGTTGTAGGTCATTCTTTTTTGTCGCCACTGCCGTGTACTTCGCCGGGGTTCACAGGTCCCGGCGAGTTGTGGTCTTGTTTAGGGTCTATGTCCACATTACTATTTTGTGAGTCGCTATCCTGCTGCGTGTCTTCCGCATCGGCTATGTACCCGGGCTCCATTTCGGGTTTGTCGCCCTGCTTCTCATATTGCCCTTCAAGGTGGCTGGCAGGGGCACTTTTTTTCTTGTCGCTCTGGGTGCTGCTGGTGTTGGGGTCCTTGTTCTCTTCGTTGGTTTTCATAGTTGATGTGTTTTTCTACAGCAAAGTTAGACCCCGGCCACAGGCACACCGATACGCACTTTTAACAGGATATTATATAAATATCACATCCCGCTATCGCATGCCGTAGTGGGAATTTTGCAACTGCCGGCCAAAAGCTCGAAACGATAGTACGCACATTGAAAAGTACTTTTGAATAGACCTGTCAAGAAACGCTACCCATGTCTTCTATCCCCACAAAATTCCAGCGCTATGTCAAATTCATCGGCTTCCTGGTCAAATACTGGAACAGCGATGTGATGGGACATGCCGCCAGCACGCTGAACAGCGATGTAGTACACGACGACCAATCTCATAAAAGTTACGAAAAGCCGGAAGAACTTATTGAGGACCTGAAAGATATGGGGCCTACCTGGGTGAAGCTGGGCCAGTTGCTCTCTACCCGGCCCGACCTGCTGCCCGAAGAATACCTGCAGGCACTCAGCACCTTGCAGGACAATGTAGAGCAGGTGTCTTACTCCGAGATATTGCCTATAGTGGAAGAGGAGTTGGGTGTGCGTATATCCAAGGGGTTCGCCTCTTTCGATGAGATGCCTCTTGCATCCGCCTCTATAGGCCAGGTGCATAAGGCTATCCTACGGTCGGGCAAAGAGGTGGTGGTGAAGATACAGAGGCCCGGCATCAGGCAAAAGTTCGTTGAAGACCTCGATACGATACAGGAGATCGTAGACCTTGCCATGAAGTACAGCCGCTCTGCAAGGAAGTATGCCCTTGGGGAAATACTGGAAGAACTGCGTCATATCTTGCTCAACGAGCTGGATTATAATAAAGAGGCGCAGAACCTGGTAACACTCGGCGAGAACCTCAGAGAGTTCAGGGGTATTATCGTTCCTATGCCGGTGCCGGACTATTGTACATCGCGTGTACTGACGATGGAGTATATAAAAGGCCGAAAGGTAACAGAGATAAGCCCTTTGATAAGGACCGAGGTAGACCTGCGGCCGCTTGTAGATACCTTGGTGGAGTGTTACCTGAAACAGATCATTATCGATGGTTTTGCCCATGCCGATCCTCATCCCGGCAATGTGCACCTTACCGATGATAATATGATAGTGCTGATGGACCTGGGCATGGTGGCCAGGTTCAGTAATGCGGTGCGCGACAAGATGCTGAAACTGCTGATAGCCATAGGCAATGCCGATGGTGATGCGGTCGCCAGTACCTTGCTGCAACTGAGCGCGCACGACAGGGAGGTCGATACCGACCATTTTCGCAGGAATGTGAACCGGCTGGTGCTGGATAATAGCAGGTATTCGGCAAAAGAGATGCAGACAGGCAAGCTGCTGATACAGATAAACCAGCTGGCCGCAGAGGAAGGCATCAAGATAGGGGCAGAACTGAATGTGGTGGGTAAGATACTGGGCAATCTGGACCGCATAGTGGCTGTGCTCTCGCCCCATTTCGATCTGCGGTCATCCATCAGGGAGCACCTTGAGGACCTGTTGCGAAGGAAACTACTCAAAGAGCTGCGACCCGAGAATATGCTGGAGGCCATAGTAGAGCTGAAGAACCTGGGCAAGAACTTGCCTGCCCGCATCAATGCCATCACCGAAAAGATAGCGAACAACGAGCTGGAGATAAGGGTGAACGCAATAGATGAGAAACGTTTTACCGATGGATTCCAGAAAGTGGCCAACCGCATAACGCTGGGGCTGATAATAGCCTCCATCATCATAGGCGCCGCCATGCTGATGCGTGTACCTTCCACATTCTCTATCCTTGGTTATCCGGGCCTTGCTATGCTTTTCTTCATTACTGCGGCTGCGGCTGGTTTCTACCTCATTTATATCATCATTTTCAAAGACGAGGACTTCAGGAAACGACATTGACCATATGCTTATGTGACCTTTTTATAAGCTACTGTCATAAGCGTATAAGGTGCATGCAGGGCTTTGGTAGGAGCTTTGTAGCTATACCGCGCCTCGTGCTGCGATACCATTAACAAGACCCATTACACAGAATGAGCAGAAGAACATATCCCGGGGTCCCGTTCCCGTTAGGCGCCACATGGGATGGCAAGGGAGTGAATTTTGCCCTGTATACCGAGAATGCCACCACCGTTACGCTATGCCTTTTTGACGGGAACGAGAAAGAGACGGAACGGGTGAAGATAACAGAGCACACAGGGTATATATGGCATATATACCTGCCCGGCATAGGCCCCGGTCAGCTATACGGCTATTATGTGGATGGCCCCCATGATCCCGCCAATGGTCATAGGTTCAATGCTAATAAACTGCTTATAGACCCGAATGCGAAAGTGCTTTCGGGCCACATAAAATGGGATAGCTCTCTGTACGGTTACCAGGCGGGTAGTGATGACCTCTCCTTCAATGAAGAGAACAGTGCGCATGCCATACCTAAATGCACCGTTATCAATCCCTCTTTCGACTGGGAGGGCGATACCCTGCTGAAGACCCCGTGGCATAAGACCATCATTTACGAGCTGCATGTAAAAGGCTTCACTCAATTACACCCCGATATTCCAGAGCATATACGCGGCACCTATGCAGGTCTTGCGCACCCTGCAGCTATAGAACATCTTACCGATCTCGGCATTACCGCCGTAGAGCTAATGCCTGTTCACTACTTCGTAGACTATCCGTGGCTGGCAGAGAAAGGGCTTTGCAACTACTGGGGGTACAATACCATCGGCTTCTTCGCCCCGGCCAACAGGTACAGCCATGACCTGAAGGATGGAGCGCCCGTGCGCGAATTCAAGAACATGGTGAAGGCCCTGCATGAGGCAGGCATAGAGGTGATACTGGATGTGGTGTTCAATCACACAGGCGAGGGCAACCAAATGGGCCCTACCTTATCTTTCAAGGGTATAGATAATGCGATGTATTACCGCCTTGCCGATGACAGGCGTTATTATAATGACTATACCGGAACCGGCAATACACTTAACACGCGATTGCCTGCCGTACTGAGGCTGATAATGGATAGCCTGCGATACTGGATAGTAGAGATGCATATAGATGGTTTCCGGTTCGACCTTGCGTCTACCTTAGCACGGGAGCTGCATGAGGTCAATGCGCTCAGCTCTTTCTTCAATATCATTTACCAGGATCCCGTCATTTCGCAGGTGAAGCTTATTGCCGAGCCATGGGACATTGGCGAGGGCGGCTACCAGGTGGGCAACTTCCCGCCCGGCTGGTCGGAATGGAATGGCAAGTACCGCGACCTGATGCGCGATATATGGCGTGGCGCCGATAGCTCTATCGCAGAGTTCGCAGAGCGGTTCGCAGGTAGCCCCGATCTTTACCAGGAGAATGGGCGCAGACCTTATGCCAGCGTCAATTTTATCACTGCGCATGATGGCTTCACATTGGCTGATCTCGTGTCTTATAATGACAAACACAATGAGGCTAATGGTGAGGACAATAAGGATGGCGAAAGCAATAACCGCTCATGGAATTGTGGTGCAGAAGGCCCCACAGATGATGCAGAGATACTAAGGCTGCGAAGCAGGCAGCAGCGCAATCTGCTGGCTACGCTCTTCCTGTCTCTGGGTGTGCCCATGCTGGTGGCAGGCGATGAAATGGGCAGAACACAAAAAGGTAACAACAATGCCTATTGCCAGGACAACGAGATATCGTGGATAGACTGGCAGCACAAGGACGAAAAGCTGCTTGCGTTCACACAAAAGCTCATACGCCTTACATCCGGCCTTTCCGTTTTTCACCACAAAGGCTGGTTCTTGGGTAAGAAGATAAGAGGCTCCTCTACCGAAGACATCGCCTGGTTCAGACCCGATGGCGCCGATATGACAGAGGAAGACTGGAACAATGGTTATACACGGTCGCTGGGGATATACCTGGGCGCAAAGGCTGCCATTTCATCGGGCAATGTGAAGGATGTGCCTGGGACCAATGATAATGTTTACATGATATTCAACACCTACCACGAGAATATCACGTTCACATTGCCGGCGGAGAGATATGGCAAAGAATGGGTGAAAGTAATGGACACTGCCGATGACGACGCCCACGAACAGGTATTGAAGGCCGGTGGTACTGTAGAGGCCATTGGCAGGTCGGTGGTGGTATTGGTAAATAAGCAGCGTAAAAATGAGAAGAGTAAAGGCTAGCGAACGAAGGATAGGACTGGTATACAAAGATGAAAATGCCTTTGTACGCGTATGGGCGCCAATGGCAGGGAAAGTGTCGCTCATGATAGGGCGAGAAACTGTGCATGACCTTGAGAAGGATGAGTTCGGTTATTGGACAGGAGAAGTGGCTGCACAGCCCGGGATCAAGTATCGTTTCATGGTAGACGACAAGTTGTTGCCCGATCCTGCATCGCTGTCGCAACCCGAAGGAGTTCATGGCCCTTCGCAGGTATTCGATACCACTGCCTTTACATGGGCAGATGATAACTGGGTGAACCCCGCTCTCGATAAATATGTGTTCTATGAATTGCACACCGGTGTCTTCACGCCCGAAGGCACTCTTAGTGCTATAGAAAGCAAGCTCGATCACTTGTGTGAATTGGGCATCACTGCTGTAGAACTGATGCCGGTGGCACAGTTCCCCGGCGAGCGCAATTGGGGCTATGATGGTGTGTTCCCTTTTGCGGTACAAGACTCATATGGTGGCCCGGAGCAACTACAGCAACTGGTGAACAAATGCCACGAAAAGGGGCTGGCCGTAGTGCTGGATGTGGTATACAACCACCTGGGCCCTGAGGGCAACTGCCTGCCATCTTACGGACCATATTTTACTGATAGATACAAGACCCCATGGGGCGATGCCATCAATTTCGACGATGCATGGTGCGATGGTGTGCGCGACTATTTCATAGAGAATGCCCTGATGTGGTTCCGCGACTTTCATATCGATGCCCTGCGGTTCGATGCCGTGCATGCTATCAAAGACCTTAGCGCAAAACACATATTGAGAGAGATAAGAGAGTATACTGATGAATTGATGAAATATACCGGCAGAACGCACTACCTCATAGTGGAGTGCGTTCTTAACGATACCCGTTTCGTAGAAGATACCCGGCGGGGCGGATATGGCATGGATGCCCAGTGGAACGATGAGTTCCACCATGCGTTGCGGGTATGCGCGGGCAACGAGCGGAATGGCTACTATAGCGATATTTCCGGCATAAGGGACCTCGCAAAGGCCTACACCAATGCATATGTCTACGATGGTATATTCTCCCGCTATCGCCGGAAGACCTTTGGCAGTGATGCTTCCGGTGTGCCCGGCAATAGATTCATAGTGTTCTCTCAGAACCACGATCAGGTGGGCAACCGCATGTTGGGAGAGCGTACCGGCATGCTGGTGCCTTTCGAGATGCAGAAACTATTGGCGGGCGCTGTAATGGTGGCGCCGTATCTGCCTCTGCTCTTCATGGGAGAGGAGTGGGGCTGTACCACGCCCTTTCAGTATTTCATACATCATGGCGACAAAGAATTGATAAATGCCGTGCGCGAAGGAAGAAGAAAAGAATTCGAGCATTTTTTCAGCGAGGAGAATTGCCCCGACCCGCAGGCTGAGGAAACATTTATGGCGTGCAAGGTGCCATGGGAAGAACTGCAGCAGCCGCAACATGCATTGCTGATGCGATATTACCGTATGCTCCTATCGGTACGCATGAACACACCTGCCCTCTATGTGCTGAACAGGGACAATGTGAATGTAGTGGTAGATGAAAGGACACAGACGCTCATGCTGCACCGCTGGCACGATATGCAGCATGTGATATGCGTTATGAACTTCTCAGACATGCCGCAGCTTATACAGGTGCCATGGCAACTTCCCGCCCTCAGCAGCATGTTCGACTCTGCATCTATAGAGTGGGGTGGACCGGGAGAAAGTGACCTCGATGGAGGAAGTATTGTCATCAGACCACATTCCATAGGCATATACAACGACCAGAATGTTTGATCCTGTTTCTACATATCGTATACAGTTCCGCAATGGCTTCAACTTCGATGATCTTGAAACTATAATACCCTACCTGCATCAGTTGGGCATAAAGACCATTTATGCCTCACCGATATTTAAGGCCGTTCCCGGCAGTACGCATGGCTATGATATCACCGACCCCAACAGCATCGACCCGGAGGTAGGTACATTGGAACAGTTGTACAGCATAAGCGCAATGCTGAAAGAATACCATATATCCTGGCTGCAGGATATAGTGCCCAATCACATGGCCCTGCACCACGATAATGCATGGCTGATGGATGTATTGAAGAACGGCGCCCATTCGCCTTACATCTCCTATTTCGATATAGACCTGCAACATCCTGCATTCGAAGGAAAGATGATGCTGCCCATACTTACCGCTTCGGTGCAGGATGCGCTGGACAAAGGCGATATACGGCTGGAGTATGCACAAGGCGCACCCGGGCTGGTATGCAATGGCATGACCCTCCCGCTGAATGAGGACTCCTTAGCCATGTTGTCCCAACATGATGCCGAAAAACTACTGGCGGATAAGGAGCTGCTTTCTACATTGCTGGCAAAGCAGTACTATACACTTTATCATAACGAAGAGGCCAATAAGAAGGTAGGTTACAGGCGTTTCTTTACCATCAATGGGCTTATAAGCCTGAATATACAGCGGCAGGAGGTGTTCGATGATCACCACCGCCTCATAAAGCAACTGTGCGATGATGGTATATTCCAGGGTCTGAGGGTAGACCACATAGACGGTCTGTACGACCCCGCGGAATACCTGTATCGCCTCAGAAGGCTGGCAGGTAAAGACGTGTATATCGCAGTAGAGAAGATACTGGCACAGGATGAGGAGCTTCCCGGCTGGCCTGTAGCAGGCTCTACCGGCTACGATCTTCTTGGTGTGGTCAACAATGTATTCACGGTACGCGCTGCTGCCAGACCGCTTACAAAACTCTACAGGGGTATGACGGGTATGGGGGCTGATCTGTGGGGCATGACATACCAGAAAAAGCTTCTCGTACTGCATGAGTACATGGCAGGCGACCTCGATAACCTCTGCCGACTCGCAGAGGGCCTGCTCGATAAGTACGATACCCCTGTCCCGGCCAGCACACTCAGAGCTGCCATAGGCCGTTTTCTCGCACATTGCCCCGTTTATAGGTATTATGGTTCCTTGCCTCTCGGGCAGGAAGAGGCTACAGCAGTAGAGAATGTACTGCAGACGCTTGAACGCGATAAGCATGCTGAAGAAGTACGTTTACTTCGGTATCTGCTGCTGAACAGGCCTGCCGAAGGTGATAGCGCATACAACGATCGCGCTACACATTTTTATCGCCGTTGTATGCAGGTCGCAGGTCCGCTCATGGCCAAAGGTGTAGAAGATACGCTGATGTACACATGGAACTGCTTTATTGGTCACAACGAGGTAGGAGACAGGCCCGGTAGCTGGGGTTGCAGCATAGAGCGCTTTCATGCGTTCATGCAGGACAGGCAACACAACTGGCCATTGGCACTGAACGCCACCGCCACGCACGATACGAAGAGGGGAGAGGATGCACGGGCCCGCCTGAATATGCTCACCGTCATACCCGGTGAATGGGCAAAGTATGTAGCACACTGGCACGAGACATTCATGCAGGAACAATATGCTATAACACCCAACGATGAATACCTTATATACCAGGCATTGCTGGCGGCATGGCCCATGATGCCCGGTGAATTGCAAAACCTGAAAGACCGATTCAGGGAATATATAGTAAAGGCATTGCGTGAAGGCAAGGAACATAGCAATTGGCACAAGCCGGCCGATGAGTACGAACAACGTGTGGCATCCTTTGCAGAGCAGCTTCTGGATTCTGGCAAGTTCCGGAGCTCTATGGAAGAGTTGCTTGCATCTATACACGATGGCAGTATAGCTATCGCTCTTGGTCAGTTACTGCTGAAAATGACCTGCCCCGGCATACCCGATATCTACCAGGGATGCGAGTTGTGGGACCTTTCCCTGGTAGACCCTGATAACAGAAGGCCTGTAGACCTCATGCTGCGCGAAAGTTGGCTGAAGGATATTCCCGCGCATACCCCTGCCCAATGGTGGCAGCAATTATGGAACAGCTCTGCCGATGGCCGCATCAAGCTGGCGCTCACGCACAAGCTATTGCAAGAGCGTGCCCTTGCGCAGCAGGTGTTTTCAGAAGGAGCGTATATACCGCTCATAGTGAAAGGAGAACATAAGGAACAGGTACTTGCCTTTGCGCGGCGGCATGGGTATGCCCTATATATAGTGGTAGTTGCACTGAATATTTATGGCAGAACACAGGAAGACCGGCATGATACCGTTGTAGAGTTGCCGGGGGCGAATACACATACATGGCAAGATGTACTGACGAGCGAAACATTTGAGCTAGGGCGCAGTTGCAAGGTGGGTCAGTTATTCCATACACTGCCGTTCGCTATTCTAAAGTGCATTAATAGACCTAATGAGCGCAGCAGTGGCATACTCATGCCTGTGTTCTCCCTGCCTTCCTTCTATGGGATCGGCGACCTCGGAGAGGGCACATATAGGTTCATCGATCTCCTTGAAAGCGCACATCAAAAGGTATGGCAACTGCTACCCCTCAACCCCACAGTGGCCGGCGAGGCCCATTCTCCCTACAGCAGTATATCCGGTATGGCTATGAATACACTTTTCATAGCCGCCGATGTGTTGGTAAAGTATGGTCTGCTGCTGCAAGAAGAATTGCCGCAATGGCAATTGCCATATTCTGATGCCATAGACTACGAGCTATGCAGGGAAATGAAAGAAAATATGCTGCATACAGCGTGGAAACGATACTCGAATGGAAGCTTTGAAAAGATGCGGCATGAGTTCGAGGCATTCTGCAGCGAACATGACGAATGGCTGAACGACTTTGCACTCTACGTTTGTATAAAGCACGAACAAGGTTATGAACCCTGGCATAAATGGCCCACACGATACCGTGAACGCGAACAGGATACTTTAGATACATTCGTCACTGCGCATAGAGAAGAGATCACGAAGGTCAAGTGGTTCCAATATCTTGTATGTAAACAATGGGGCGAGGTAAGACAGTATGCCAGGGTAAAGGGTGTCACACTTTTCGGCGATATGCCTTTTTACATGAGTTACGACTCTGTAGATGTATGGGCCCACCCCGAACTGTTCTGCCTTGACCATAAGGGCCACATGACAGGTATAGCAGGTGTTCCGCCCGATCTTTTCAGCGATACAGGACAATTGTGGAACATGCCTACCTACAACTGGCACACAATGCAGCGCACTGGCTACAAATGGTGGATAGAGCGACTAAAGAGGAACCTGCAGATATTCGATCTGGTGCGGATAGACCATTTCCGCGCTTTCGAGGCATACTGGCAGGTGCCTGCCGGGGCGTTCACTGCAGAAAATGGTAAATGGTTGAAGGGACCCGGTATGCACTTTTTTGATGCTGCCCGCAAGCAACTGGGGCAATTACCTTTGATAGCGGAAGACCTCGGCGAGGAAATGCAGGATGTATATGTGCTGCGCGACAAAACAGGCCTGCCGGGTATGAAGGTGTTGCAGTTCGCATGGGGAGAGAATATGGCCACAGCAGTAGATGCGCCGCACAACTACACCAGGAACTGCATAGTATATACCGGCACGCATGATAACAATACCACCCGCGGCTGGTGGGCCGACGATGCCACCAAAGAAGACAAGGAACGCTTGCGTGAATACGCCGGCCTGAAAATAAAGGAGAATAATGTGCATACTGCGATGATGCGCATTGCATATGCCAGCGTGGCAAAGATGGCCATCATCCCCATACAGGATATTTTGGGGCTAGGCAGTAAGGCCCGCATCAATACGCCCGGGTCCTCGGAGGGCAATTGGGTCTTCCGCCTGATGCCCGGTATGCTTACTGCAAAGGTGAGGAAAATGCTCAGGCAGATGGCCGTTCGCTACAATAGATACTGATCAGAAGTTGCTGCCTGTTGGTCGCAGCACTATCACCCCCAGCGGCGGCAGTACGAGCGATAACGAATGTGTACGCCCGTGTCGTGCTATGGGGAATGCCTCCAGGTCGCTGTTGCGTATACCACTGCCGCCATATCTTATGTCGTCCGTATTCAGTACTTCTTTATAGTGGCCGGGCATCGGTATGCCTATGCGGTAATTGCGCCGTACTACAGGCGTAAAGTTGCAAACAAATATTATGATGCTACCATTACTTGTTTTTCGCATCCAGCTTATCACGCTGTTCTCCCTGTCGTCGAAGTGCAGCCATTCATACCCTGTCGGCGAGAAGTTCTGCTCATACATCTCAGGCAGCCTGCACAGTGCGTTCAGGTCGCGCACCAGCGCTTGTACGCCCCTGTTCATAGGGTGTTCGTTCTCGTGCCAGTCCAGGCTGTGGTCGTGTCGCCATTCGTGTGCCTGAGCAAATTCCCCGCCCATGAATATCAGTTTACTGCCTGGGTGGCCATACATATAGCCATACAGCAGCCTCAGGTTGGCAAATTGCTGCCACTCATCGCCCGGCATCTTCTTTAGTAGCGAGTATTTGCCATGCACCACCTCATCATGCGACAGAGGCAGTAGGAATTTTTCAGAATAAGCATAGTATATGTTGAAGGTAAGCGCATCATGGTGGTGGCTTCTGTATATCGGTGCTTTTTGCATGTAGGTAAGCGTATCGTTCATCCATCCCATCATCCACTTCATATCAAAGCCCAGTCCGCCTTCATTGGTCGGCCTCGTTACACCCGGCCATGCGGTAGACTCTTCCGCTATCGTTATCACATCAGGGCAGTGTGTATGCACAGCATCGTTGAACTGTTTTATATATGCTACCGCCTCCAGGTTCTCCCGGCCTCCGTATTCGTTCGGGCTCCACTCGCCGGGTCGCCTGGAATAGTCCAGGTAAAGCATAGATGCCACTGCATCTACTCTTAGACCATCCATGTGGTATTCGCGCAGCCAATACAATGCACTCGAGATAAGGAAACTGCGTACCTCGTTTCTCGCCATGTTGAATATATAGCTGTGCCAGTCAGGGTGGAAACCTTTTTGCGGATCTTCATGCTCGTAAAGATGTGTGCCATCAAAGTTTCCCAGCCCATGTTCATCATCGGGGAAATGCGATGGTACCCAATCCAGCAGTACACCTATACCGGCCTTGTGCAGCTCATTGATGAGGTGCATCAGGTCTTGAGGCACACCATAGCGGCTGGTAGGTGCATAATAGCCTGTTGCCTGGTACCCCCACGATCCGTAGAACGGATGTTCCATTATGGGCATCAGCTCTACATGCGTGAAACCCATGTACACACAGTATGCAGGCAGTTCTTCCGACAGCTCTCTATAGCTGAGAGACCGACCATCCTTACGCCGCCATGAGCCCAGGTGTACTTCGTAAATGGTGACGGGCTTCTGCATCTGTGGTTTTCGCTGGCGCTCGTTCATCCATTTTTTGTCCGTCCATTTATATTGTCTGTCCCATACCACCGATGCTGTGCCAGGCGATGTTTCGCAATGTGTGGCATAGGGGTCGCTTTTTTCCACCACACGGCCATCAGGGCCGGTTATGGCATATTTATAGTATTCACCCTGTCCTATGCCCGGCACGAATAGCTCCCATATACCCGAGCTGTCCCAGCGTACATTCATTCTATGGCTGTCCTTGTTCCATCCATTGAAGTTCCCTGTCAGCGATACGTTCTTCGCATTAGGCGCCCATACTGCAAAGTAGGTACCTGTAGTGCCGTTCGCGTCCATTATGTATGCGCCGAGTTTATTGTACAGCTCATAGTGTACACCCGCTTTAAATAGCGCTATGTCATACTCGCTGAACCGCGTTATATGTTGTTGCATTTCCCGCGTATCCAATTTTTCTGTATCGGAACTCTTCTTAGCCATTGCCCATTATCGCTTTTATACCTCTTATGGGTATTATCACCCAGTCCGGCCGGTTGTTCAGTTCATAGTTCAGTTCATAAACAGCTTTCTCCAGTATATAGGTGTCCAGCAGTATACGCAGCTCGTTCATGTTGGGTGGTATCAGTATGGTGTCTCTTACTGTGTTCAGGTATGCCTGCAGGTAAAGAGTGTTCATGTGTCGCTGCCACTGCTCTGCAAATGGCACAAGGTGACCTATGTCATCCTTGCTCATATTGCTGTCCAGCAGCAGGCTGCCATATGCCGCATAGTGGAACGAGCGCATCATGCCCGCCACATCGCGCAGTGCTGATCGTTTCAGCCTGCGTTCGCTATAGCTGCGTGCCGGCTCTCCTTCAAAATCTATTATCATCACATCCTTCCCCGTGAACAGGGTCTGTCCCAGGTGGTAGTCTCCATGTATGCGGATCTTCGCCACATCGAACTTCTTCTGGTATATCAGTTTGAATCTTTCCAGTATGGCGTTCTTCATGCCCATCAGTTCTTCCGCTTCTGCGCGTACACTATCTGGCAGTTTTTTCAGCGCACGCGCCAGGGTTTGGAACGACCTCCGCGTCAGCGACTGGAAGGAAGAATACAGCGAGCGCTGATAGTGCTGCGAGAACCGCTCCGGTACGAATGCAGGGGCGTCCTGGGAAGAGGCCAGCGCCAGGTGCATTTCTGCTGTCCTTATGCCTAGTGTGCGTACGCGTTCTATCACCGATGTGTCCAGCAGTTCCTGTATCTCTGTAGGCAATTGTTCATACTGGTCCGGTACAGGTGCCAGCGTTCTGTACTTCTCTATATAGCCGGCCTTGATGTTCGATAGTATGCGTTCGTTGTATTTATCCAGCTTATCCAGCATGTATGCCCATCCGTCCGTATTTTCCTCCACTACCTCCTGCATCATGCCCAGTACCATATCGCCTTTTGGTGATGACCACTGTATGGCGCCCGCGAACGCAGGTATATGACCGAATGTGGTCTTCTCAGAAAGGAAACGGGTTATCTCCAGGTCAGGGTTGATGCTCCTGTCCACCTTGCGGTACAGCTTGAAGAAGTATGCCTTGTCATATATCACCGAAGAATTGCTCTGCTCTGCAGAAAGCACTTTCGATGATATAGTGCGCCTGTTGCGCGCATGCTGTCGCAACCCTTTGGAGCCCATGAAGTATAGTTCCTCTCCTGTATCTATGTTGTGCACCACATCTTTCGACATATAGGCGAACAGCGCATTGCGGTATTTGTTGCTATAGATAGCGTCGTACAGTATGCCGTTCTTCGTCTCCGTTCGCACCTGGCATATCACTGCCTGCGGCGATCCCTCTTTTATCGCCGTTGCATTCCTGCCCCATGCGAACGCTACAGGCAATTGATAGATATCCGGCAGGCCCGATGTATAGCTCACTTCTATCAGCAGTAGCAGCACATCATCGTCGCCATGTACAGGTATAGACACATGGTCCATCACCTGTATGGCCTGTATGGTACGCGCCTTTCCCCCGAACCATCGCATATTCGCCATATAGGCGGGTAATACATATTGTGCCATATCCTCTGCTACTGCGGGTTCTGTTATCTCCATCCGGTCGTTCACATGCAGCGTGAACAGGTCTTGCGAACGTACAGGGGCTTGTTTGTTCTTCTCTACCACGAACCACAGGCATTCATATTGCGAGAGGGTGAAGAAATAAGGTGCATCTCCTTTTATAGCCGGGAAGCGGTTGCCGCTGAATATCTCTTTCAGCGTGTGGTCGCGGTACTCCGCCAGGTCCAGTTCTACCGGCTGCGCAAAGCGCGATAGGTTTACCACTATCAGTATGGTCTCATCTTCATAGGTGCGGGTAAAGGCCAGCACCTTTGCATTCTCACTACTTATGAATTTCATATCACCACGACTGAAGGCCTTGTATTTCTTACGGGTGTTTATCAGTCGTTTCATGAACCACAGCAGCGATGTTGTGTTCCTGTTCTCTATCTCTACGTTCACATATTCATAGTGGTACAGTGGGTCTGTTATTATGGGCAGGTACAGTTTCTGTGGGTTGGCCTGCGAAAAACCCGCATTGCGGTCCATGGTCCATTGCATGGGTGTGCGCACCCCATCCCTGTCGCCCAGGTAGTAGTTGTCGCCCATGCCTATCTCGTCGCCATAGTATATCACCGGTGTACCCTGGAACGAGAACAGCAGGTAGTTCAGCAGTTCTATCTTCTTGCGGTCGTTGCCCATCAGTGGCGCCAGCCTGTGTCTTATACCCAGGTTTATCCTTGCCTTTGGGTCTTTTACATATACTTTGTACATGTAGTCGCGTTCCTCGTCCGTCACCATTTCCAGTGTCAGCTCGTCATGGTTGCGCAGGAACATCGCCCACTGGCATGTCTCGGGTATAGCGGGTGTCTGGTCAAAGATGTCTGTTATCGGGTAACGGTCCTCCATCTGCAGTGCCATATACATGCGGGGCATCACCGGGAAATGATAGTTCATGTGGCATTCATCCCCATTGCCAAAATAATTTGCCGAATCCTCCGGCCACATATTGGCCTCTGCCAGCAACAGCGTGCCGGGATAGTTCTTATCCACATGCCGGCGCAGCTTTTTCAGAAACGCATGTGTCTCGGGCAGGTTCTCACAGTTGGTGCCTTCCCGTTCAAATAGGTAGGGCACCGCATCCAGCCTGAAGCCATCCACACCCATGCCGCACCAGAAGTCTATCATCTTGAATACCTCTGCCTGCACAGCCGGGTTGTCATATTTCAGGTCGGGCTGGTGATAAAAGAACCTGTGCCAGTAGTACTGTCCTGCCACGGGGTCCCATGTCCAGTTAGAGCTTTCGAAATCCTGGAAGATGATGCGGGTATCTTTGTATTGCTGCGGGTCATCGGTCCATACATAATACTCCCTCATCTTCGATCCCCTTGGCGCCCTGCGTGCCTTCTGGAACCACGGGTGCTGGTCTGATGTATGGTTTATCACCAGTTCTGTTATCACTTTAAGTCCCCTGTTATGCGCCTCTTTCAGTAGCTTCTTGAATTGTTTCAGGTTGCCATATGCAGGGTTTATGGTGTAGTAGTCGGCTATGTCATAACCATCATCCTTTAGTGGCGAGGGGTAGAAGGGTAGCAGCCAAATGGTAGTGATGCCCAGGTTCTGCAGGTGGTCCAGCTTGGTCATCAGGCCTTCCAGGTCGCCTATGCCATCACAGTTGCCATCGCAGAATGCTTTGATGTGCAGCTCATAGATCACCGCATCCTTATACCAGTGCAGGTCGTCATCTATTTTCGTATTGTTCACTTTCTTTGCCACAGTATGTTCTTTAAGGTTCTGGTCTCAGTATGTGGGCCGGCATGTCCCATGGCGACAGTGATATGTAGTTGTTCCCCATCTGCCATTCGTAGCGGTCGCCACTCAGCATGTCGTATACTTTGAAGGTGCCCGGCATATCTTTCCCCATTTTCTCTGCCGATACATTCACCATTGCGCTCTGTGTATGGAAGGGGTCCAGGTTCACCACTACTATCAGCTTGCTTCCTTCTGCCCATTTCAAATAGGCTATCACCTGCTCATTATCCGTGGGCAGGAATTCTATGGCGTTCGTTTGCTGCAGTGCTGCATTCTCGCGCCTTATACGGTTCAGATAGCTCACCACTTCCTTTGTCCTGGTATACCGGCCCCACTCCCAGTGCTTTATCTCGTATTTTTCGCTATCGGCATATTCATCCTTCCCATGTGCCATTTCATTCAGCCCGAACTCATACACCGGCCCATACATGCCCCAGGAAGAAGATAGAGTGGCGGCGAGAATAGCCCTTATGATGTGTCCTGCCTCACCGCTGCGTGCCAGTTCTGGGGTGAGTATATCGGGAGTGTTGGGCCAGAAATTGGGCCGGAAATAGTACTGCAACGGTGTCTTTGTCAGCTCCGTCATATATTCCTCTATGTCCTGCTTTGTATGACGCCAGGTGAAGTATGTATATGACTGCGAGAACCCTATCTTGGCCAGGTGTTCCATGATGCGTGGCCGTGTAAAGGCCTCGGCAAGGAATATCACCTGCGGATGCTGTGTTTTTATTTCTCTTATCGCCCATTCCCAAAAGGGTAGTGCCTTGGTATGCGGATTATCCACACGAAAGATACTTACGCCCTGTTCTATCCAGTACAGGAAAATGCTTCTCAGTTCCTGCCATAGGCTTTCCCATGCAACGCTCTCAAAGTTCAGTGGCAATATATCTTCATACTTTTTGGGCGGGTTCTCTGCATGCTGCACCGTGCCGTCGGGTCGCCACTTGAACCATTCAGGGTGCTGTGCTACATACGGATGGTCCGGCGCACACTGAAAGGCTATGTCCATGGCCAGCTCTATGCCGTGTTTCTTTGCCGATGTTATAAGCTCTTTCAGATCGCGCAGTGTACCCAGTTGCGGGTGGATGGCCTTGTGTCCACCCGTACTGTTGCCAATGGCCCATGGCGATCCGGGATCGCCTATCGCTGCCACGGCCGCATTATTTCGCCCCTTTCGTTTTTCCTCGCCTATAGGGTGTATGGGCGGTAGGTATAGCACATCGAACCCCATCTCGCTTATTCTTGGCAGCAGCTTCTTTACATCTTTGAATGTGCCATGCATACCTTCCGCACTTGCTGCCGACCGTGGGAACAATTCATACCATGTGCTGAACTGTGCTCTCTGTACATCTACCTCTATTTCATGAACGGTAGGTGCGGTAGTGGTAATGCTATCCTTCTCCCTGTGGCGGCACATGATGCCTGCTGCTTCTGTCTCTGCTGCTATGGCCGCCTGCTCGTCGGCGGTGGCAGCAGCTTGCATGCGGGTCGTCCACTGTTGCAGTATGTTCTTTTCTTTGCCTGCAATGGTGGCCATATATTGCGATACCTGCATTATGCCGGCTTGTATCTCTACGGTTATGTCCTGGCTTGCGCCATGTTTCTTTTTTAGTGCTTTTTGCCACGAGGCGAAATGGTCTATCCAGGCCTGCACCTGCAGTTGATATCGCCCCAGTTTATCCGGCACAAATGTTGCCGTCCAGTGGTCATTGTTCACAAGTTCCAGTTGTACGGTCTTCCATTGCTTGTCGGTGCTGTGCTTTAGCAGCGCTTCCGCATATATCTCGTCATGCCCGTCCGCGAATATGCTGGCCGATATCGTTACCGGGTGCCCTACAGTAGCTTTCGCGGCATACCTGCCACGGTTCACAGATGGCCGCACATCATCTATTACGACCCTTCTTTTTCCGTATCTGCTGATCATTCTTCAACGTCCGTCTTTTCTATTCTCTATCATCCCTAAGAGGCCAGGGGTATATTGTTCGGGAAGACCACCGTATTGTCCTTTTGCTTAAAGGAGATGCTGGTCTGCTGCGGGCGCTTTTTTTCGTTATCCGTCTCCGTCATTCGCTCATTGAACCGTTCCGCCCACTGGAAGATGTCCGCTTCTGCTACCACCTGCTGCATCCTTTGCATTCTTTCCTTCTTCTCTTTGGCAGGCATTGTCAGGCCTTCGTATATCTTGTTCGCAAAGTCCTTGGTATCGTTCGGGTTCAGCAGTATGGCGTCCGTCAGTTCGGCTGCGGCCCCTGCGGCCTCGCTCAGCAGCAGTACGCCGTTCTGGTCCACATTACAGGCCACATATTCTTTGCTCACCAGGTTCATCCCGTCACGCAGCGGTGTCACTATGGCCACATCTGCGATCTTGTACAGTGCAGCCAGCATATGCGGTTCGAACGACTGGTAAAAGTGTTGTATAGGCTGCCAGCCGAATACTGAGTATGTTCCGTTTATCTGGCTTATCTGCCGGTTCATTTCCTCCTTCAGCTTCTTGTAGTTGGGCACATTATCGCGCGATGGTACTATGAGGTGTACCAGTGTCACCTTCTGGCGCCATTCAGGATGCTTTTTCAGGAACAGCTCATATGCCTGCAGGCGTTGCAGTATGCCTTTGCTGTAGTCCAGCCTGTCTATCGATAGCATTATCTTGGTATCGCCCATGGCTTTTACTTTCTGCACATGTTCATCTGTTGCCTTTTCTTTGGCCAGGTCGTGGAACTTCTTATGGTCTATGCTTATCGGGAATGCTTCTATCACTATTTTTCTGCCACCCATCACCAACTCCTTATTTCCATTAGGCGTCATCGACAGCACAGTTCTTACCGTGCTCAGGAAATGCCGCACATCTGCCTTTGTCTGGAAGCCTATTATGTCCGCACCCAGCAGTCCTTTCAGTAGCTCTGCCTTCCAGGGCAGTGCACGGAATATCTCATAGTCGGGAAAAGGGATATGCTGAAAGTATCCAATGGTGATATCAGGCGCCATTGCGCGTACCATAGATGGCACCAGCATCAGTTGGTAGTCGTGTACCCATACCATATCGCCCGGTCTGGCCACGTTTACCACCGCATCTGCAAATTTTTTATTCACTGCTACATATGACCTCCAGTATTGCTCATTGTAATTGCTGTACGATGGAAAGTAATGGAACAGTGGCCATAAGGTATCGTTAGAAAAGCCTTCGTAGAAATTGGCTATCTCTTCTTCGCTCAGGTAAACGGGTGTCAGGTTGCGTTCGTTCAGTTCCATTGTAGTGCTATTCTGATGCTCAGGTACCACTACCGCACCCGGCCAGCCTATCCACTGGCTGCAATAATTATTGAAAACGCTGCTGAGTCCTGTTGCCAGGCCTCCTTCGCTCTGCTGTAGTATAAGTTCGTCTGCCACCCGGCATAGTTTCACCGGTAACCGGTTCGATACATTGATGATCCGTTTCTGTTCCATAGGTCTGGTCGTTTGGTCTGTCGGTATGCTATACTGCCTTTGTGTGTGCTTCTGTCGTAAAGGTATTGGAATGCTGTGGCCTACGCTTTACACGAACTTGTTGGATAATTGTACATTTCACATGTCGTACCTATCTTAATATCTAATTTCCTTCTAGTGAGTATGCACGGCCAGGTCGTGCAGGAATGCGCGTACAGTGTTGATATCCTGTAGCCTGTACTTGGCCACAGTATCGCTCATGCCCACTTTTATGGTGGCGGCGTTCTGTTCCTCTGCCAGCGCGGCGAACATGTCCTCGTCTGTCATATCGTCACCTATCGCCAGTACGAACTCATAGTTGTTCCCTTCTATCAATGCCCTCACTGCCGACCCTTTGTTGTATCCACGGCCTTTTGCTTCTATCACTTTATTACCGTTCAGCACTGCCAGTGTCAATGCCTGCTCCTTATTTTGCAGTTCTTGGTACAATGTCTCTGCATTTTCGCTTCCTGTATGTTCTTCTGCGTTCCTGTAATGCCATGCCAGGGAAAGGTCTTTCTTCTCTACGAACGAGCCTGGGCATCCCAGCGCATACCGGTTCATCATTTCTTCTATTTCCGGCATCCAGCTTATGTCATCTGCTGCTGCTGTCTGCCATACACTATCCTTTTTTTTGAACCTCGCGCCATGGTCCGTTATCAGTCCCAGCGGTAGTTGTCCCAGCCAGTTATCCAGCGTATAGCTGTCGCGGCCGCTTATTATGTACACATCGTTCCCCTGTAGTGTTCCCAGTTGTTCCAGTAGTTGCATCAGCTCGGTATCGGGTGTGGCATTCGTTGGCAGATCGGCAAATGGCACCAGGCAGCCATCATAGTCCAGCAGGAACAGCCTGCTCTTTGCTGCGGCGTACTGTTCCATTAGGTTGGTCCTTATGGCATTGTCTATCAGAAGCATATCTTTCGCGAATATTCCGCCTATTGGATGGGAATATACCTTATTGTAAAGGTATAAGCCATAACAGGCCGCAGCTTTACAAAGTACACCTGTACATGTTACAGAATTCGCACATCACACTGGTCCAAACTGTTCGTACATTCGATCTTGCATGACCCCCAAAGAAAAACAGATAGAGACCTTTTACCCTGCAAGCGTACAGGAGTGGCGCTTGTGGCTGCAGCAGCATCACGATAAGAAACCATCTATATGGATCGTTTGCTACAAAAAGGAGACCGGCATACCTACCATAACATGGAGCGAGGCTGTAGACGAGGCGCTCTGTTTCGGCTGGATCGACAGTACGCGCAGGTCTGTAGATAGCGGCAGCTTCATACAGTTCTTTACCCGGCGCAAACCTACTAGCACATGGTCCAGGATCAATAAGGAGAAGGTAGACCGCCTGACGGCAGAAGGCCGTATGACCCCTGCAGGCCAGGAAGTGATAGAAAAGGCGAAAAAGAACGGATCGTGGGAGTTGCTGGACCAGGTAGAGGATCTGGCCATACCCAAAGAAATGGAGAAGGAATTCAAGTTGCACCCCGGTTCCAAAGACTTTTTCCTGGGCCTTAGCAGGTCTGTGAGAAAACAGATGCTGCACTGGGTGACCATGGCCAAACTGCCCGAGACAAAGCACAAGCGTATAAAAGAGATAGTGACCCATGCGGCACAGCAGCAGAGGGCTCCGCGGTTCAGGTAGTGCCCTGGTCCGTTCTTTGGGCATAAGTTCTGCTGCTTATATTATGATGCTTACCAATAATACACGACTTTTGGTCTTTGTATTTTAATACATATCCTTATGAGATCCTTCATACCCTTTCTTATACTGTTGTTCGCCCTGCATATGCCTGCTCATGCGCAGGAGACCGGCAAGACCCTATTGTGGCGTATCACCGGCAACGGGCTGCAAAAGCCATCTTATCTCTATGGCACCATGCACCTGAAGGCCCGCAAGCTTTTCGATTTCCCCGATTCCCTCTATGCCGCCCTCGACAATACCGAGGTCTTTGCGCTAGAGGTCAATCCCGACAGCCTCAACAACCTTGTTACCGACTATGCCGATAAACTCATAAACAAGAAGGAAAAAGATGAGGACCACAAGAAGGAGAAAAAACTCAGGGATATACTTACACCCTCAGAACTGAGGACCCTGCGCGAGAACCTGCCCGCCGGCAGCGACATAGATCCCGAAGAACTGACCGTGAAGCAGGCCTATCTTATGAAAGATAAACTGACCCGCCACCGTACCCACAAAGACGACATGTCCACCTTTGTAGATGCTTACCTCTATTCTATAGCCAAAGACAAGGACAAGATCATATCTGGCCTGGAACGTATGGAAGACCAGTTGAACCTGCTGCTGGAGACCGATATGAGTTCTGTGGACCCCAAGAAAATGGCCAATTACATCAGCAGCAGCACATCTATAGAGGACCAGATGATAGAGATGTACCTCGATAAGGACCTGGATGCGCTGCTGAAGCTCACCAACCTGATGTCGGAAAAACAGGAGGACCTCCTGCTCACCGAGCGCAACAAGACAATGCTGCACAGCATGGATAGCATTATGCAGTTACATTCCCTGTTCAGCGCTGTGGGAGCGCTGCACTTGCCCGGCGCTCATGGCCTTATCAGCCTGCTGCGTGCAAAGGGTTATACCGTACGGCCGGTCATGTGCAATACTTATAAGAATGGTGCCGATTACAAGTTCAGGGCCGAAGGGGCCAATTGGGTCACCGTCACCAGCGAAAAAGATGGGTACAGCATAGCCATGCCCGGCCAGCCCAACGACATCAATGCAGGCAACGGTACAGTGGTCATGAAGATGTATTTCGATCTCGTATCTTCCAAGTGCTATATCGTCAATCATACCAACCGGCCCGATACTTCCACCTCGCCCGATGAGCTGGCCGACATCATGGCAAAGAGCATGTCTGCCGTTGCCGATGATATAGAATCGCGGCCCGTTAAGAACGGTGGCCTTACCGGCAAGGAGTATTTTTTCAAGGGCAAGGCCGACCTGCATTACCATATGCAGATACTGGTGAACAATACCGATATATACATGCTGGGCGTATATGCCCAGGGGCCCACAGTGCGCAATGCCGATGCCTTTTTCAATTCGTTCAGGCGCATACCCAAATCCAGCGCAGCCCTCATCACCCGCACGTTCGATGATATACGCCTCACAGCCTCTGTACCCGACAATAAGCCGGTACGCGCCGTAGAGCATTCCGAAGATTCATCGGGCAAGCAGACGGTATATACCATAGTCGATCCTGCATTGGGGGTCTATTATTTCATAGTATGCAACGAGGTAGGTGTCGGTTACAATTTCAACAACGATACTGTGTTCGTACGCGGTATGAAAGACAAGCTGGCAGGGCAAAAGCTGGGGAGCACCTTCAGCAAGATAAGCCACGATGGCTATAACGGATATGATATAGAGACCGATCTGTTCAGCAATATGCGTATAAAGAGCAGGCTCCTGTTCTGCGGCAACAGGGAGTACAATGCACTGGTACAATACCCCGATAATGAGAAGAACAGCGCCGGTGCCGATGAGTTCCTGCGCTCTTTGCGTGTCATACCTTCATATCCAGCATCTATGCACCTGCAGATGCCATCTACAGGGGCGTTCAGCACTTTTGCACCTCTTCCTTTCCGCGAAGATACCGCCGATGGACCAGGTGTAGATACCACCATGCCCTATACGCTTACCTACCAGTGCTTCGATACCGGTACACTGCTTACCTACGATATACGCGTGAAGCGGCTGAGCCCCTACTACTGGAATACCGACGATACCCTCATGCTCCGTACATGGATCAGTATGGTCATACTTCCTACCGATTCTACCCCCGTCTATACATACCGCACAAAAGACGGCATGCTGTATGGCGAGGCCCGCGCTTACAAGACCTATTCCGATAAGATACACCGCATAGTTGCCATAAGCGATGGTCGCACCCGTTATATGCTCGACTGCACCTACCCCATATCGCTGAAGGACGACAGGCGTATAGATTCCTTCTACTCAGCATTCAGGGTATTAAAGAGAGACCTCCAGTCCCTGCGCCGGTCTTCCGATGCTCTGCTTGCCGATCTGCATAGTGCCGACTCTGCCACCAATGCCCGTGCCAACAAGTCTATAGACGAGGTGTTCTTTTCCACGAACGATCTGCCTATTTTGCTCAGAGAGGCATGTCGTCCTTTTCCATACGATACCTCGTCCACCACTTATGAGGACATCAGCTCAAGGCTTTTCGACCTGGTGGTACGCTATGCAGATAGCATCACATTGCCACAGCTAAAGGCGTTGTACAATGATCCTGTTATAGCCCGGAAAGGCCGCCAGTTCAATGTACTGAATATGATATCCGACAAGGAAGATACCGTGGCCGCATATAGTATCATCAAAGAGCTATTGCTCACCTCTCCGCCTGCCCACGGCAGTTCCTACCTGTCCTATTACAGGCTCAGGAGGCATCTGCCATTGGTGCGTACACTTTATCCCGAGCTGTTGCAGCACTGTGCCGATAGTACCATCAGCTACCTTGTTTGTGAGCTTGCACACGACCTCTTGGACAGTGGTCGCATCTCCATGAACGAGATATTCCCATACGCCGCCACCATCATAGAAAAGAGCAGGCAGCAAAGGCAGCACAATGGCGCCATGCCCGATAAAAGCCTGCTTCACCTGCTGGCCCGTATCGGTTCCGCAGATGCCTGGAAGGAAATAGAACAGTATCAGTATATAAACAAGAACGGCTTGCGCTACGCGGCCGTAGTGGTGCTTGTAGATAGCCAGCGTACGCCGGCACCCGCCGTGCTGGACAGCATAGCTGCCGATAGAGACCTCAGGAAGGGCCTGTACGATATGCTGGACAAGCATGGCCGCATCTCCCTCTTCCCACGGCGTTTTCTAAAGCAGGAGCACTTTGCCGAAAGCAGTATATCGGAAATGGACTACGAAGGATATTACAGCAATTACACACCTATAGGCACCCGGATGGAAATGTATAAGGGCAAAAAGCAGAAGTTCTACCTCTACGATATAGAGGAGATAGAAAGCGGTAAGCACTACCTGGGTGTGGCCGGGCCTTACAAAGACAATGTCTCCCTTACCATAGACAGCGATGACGATGCCTCTGGTATGTACGAAGAGCCGCTGGATAAGACGAATGTGAACAACCAACTGAAAGTGTACCTCATAAACAAGAAGATAGCCGATACCCGCAATGCCGACAAGGTCAGCGATACCGATTAGGTATCAACCCCTCGGGCTGCCTATTTCTTATTGTCCACCACATCGTCTATTTTCCATTCGCCATCTTCCTTGGCCATGGTCACTACTATGTTGTGGCTGTTGTGCTGTGCATCGGTCTGGTAGCTCACACGGTATTCTTTCTCGCGGCCCTGGGTGGCTTTGGTCACAGTAAGGGTCCTGGTCCATTTTGTATCATAGCCCTGCCCCGATATCACAGGGTCGTAGTCTATGTCCGTATCGTCATAAGAGCGTGCCAGGAAACCCCGTGTGCAGTATTTCATCAGCGTATCACGGCTGAATTGCTCGTTCGGTTCCCTCCTGTCGTTCTCGGTTATGTAGTAGGTATAGAAGCGCTTTAGTTTTTCTTCATTGCTTTCATGTGCGGTATCCTCGCATGCGCACAGTAGCACGGGTAAAAGCAGTAGCTTTAAAGATCTCATCAGGGGGTATATTTATTCGCAAGGTAAGGAACCGCCCGCACATCACCGGCACTTATTATTGGGTGGTAGTTCGTTGTGCTACAGCGTTTAGCATCGTTCTTATGTCTTCTCTTATGTTGCCTTTCCAATATTTTTTGATCATTTTAACCTTTTTTATATCGATGATCCGTACCTTTGCACCCGCATTTACCATACAGGTAGTGCATTTTTATCATAAAAGTTCTTTTAATGACTTCATTTTCATCGTTCTCCCTCAGGGAAGAACTGACGCAGGCTATTTCTGACCTTGGCTTTGAGACTCCTACTCCTATCCAGCAAAAAGTAATACCAACTCTCCTAACAGATCCCCAGGACATAATAGGGCTTGCGCAAACCGGTACCGGCAAAACTGCCGCATTCGGGCTGCCCTTACTTCACCACGTTGATGTATCGGAAAGGCATGTACAGTGCCTGGTGCTTAGCCCCACACGCGAACTCTGTATGCAGATACAGGAAGAAATGGGCAAGTATGGCGCATACATGCGCGGACTGCGCATTACTGCCGTTTATGGCGGCATGCCCATAGGTGGGCAGATACGCGAACTGAAAGGCCATCCGCAGGTGGTAGTGGCCACACCCGGCCGCCTTATAGACCTGCTGGAACGCAAGGCGATCAGCCTTGATGATGTAAAGTATGTAGTGCTCGACGAGGCCGACGAGATGCTGAACATGGGCTTCCGCGAGGATATAGACCTCATACTGAAGAATACCCCTTCGCGCGAGCATACATGGCTCTTCAGCGCCACTATGAGCAACGAGGTGCGCGGCATAGCCAAGCGCTTCATGAAGGACTGGAAGGAATTCGCTTCGGCGGCGGCCAATACCACCAACGAGAACATCGATCACCAGTACTACGTTACCCAGCACCACAACAGGTTCGAGACCCTGCGCCGCCTGCTCGATTTCACACCGGGTATATATGGTATCATATTCACCCGTACCAAGCAGGACTGCCAGGAGATAGCCGAAAAACTGATGAAAATGGGCTACCATGTAAGCCCCCTGCATGGCGATATGGACCAGAAGATGCGCAGCAAGGTAATGGAGCGCTTCAAGAACAAGAGCCTGCAGTGCCTGGTGGCCACAGACGTGGCCGCGCGTGGTATAGACGTGAACGATATCACACACGTTATAAACTACGAACTGCCTGACGACCCCGAAGTATATACACACCGCAGCGGCCGTACGGCCCGCGCAGGCAAAAGCGGTATATGCATGAGCATAGTATCGCCCAAGCAGATATCCAACATACGCCAGATAGAGCGTATGGTGAAGCAGAAGTTCCACAAGAGCGATATACCCGACGGTGCAGAGGTAGTGCGCAAACGCCTGTTCTTCTACATGGAGCAGATAGCCAGTGCAGAGCCCCGTGCCGACTTTGCCAAGCTGTACCGCGATAGCATACACGAGCAGTTCGCCGATGTGGACAAGGACGAGCTCATACGCAAGCTCATATGGCTGCAACTGCGCGATACCATAGATGTATATCAGGACTCCGACGACCTTAATGCAGGTTACGAGAGCAAGGAACGCAGTGGCAGGGGTGGCCGTTTTGCCCGCATATTCATAAACCTGGGCGAAAAAGATGGCCTCAGTGCCCAGAAGCTCGTACAGTTCATCACAGAGTCTACCGATATAGAGTCTAACGTCATAGAGCGTGTTACCGTGCGCGAGCTCAGCAGCTTCTTCAATGTGCCCGGCGATGCTGCTCCTTACATCATAGAGCAGTTGTCGTCCAAGAAATTCAAAGGTCGCAAGGTAAGGCTCGAAGAGACCGACCAGAACCAGGCCCGCGGCTATGCTGGTGGCGGCGGTGGCTACCGCGGTGGCGACAGGCCCAAGCCCGGTCCCCGCTATAGCAACGATATACGTTCCTATGGCGACCGCAATTCTGGCGGTGGTGGCGGAGGCTACAAAGGCCGCAAGCGCTCATCATAGTACCACTTAGGTATCAGCGATACACGATCATTAACGATCCCATGATCTCACAGATCATGGGATCGTTGTTTTTAGGAAGATCAGGTATTAGGTATTAGGCCATGGGGATCTGTGATCTGGGAATTAGGTATTAGGAATTTGGGATCTGGAATTTGGGATTTGGGATCTGGAATTTGGAATTTGAAATTTGGGATCTCCCTAATACCTAATACCTAATACCTAATACCTAATACCTAATACCTAATACCTAATACCTAATACCTAATTCCCTAATTCATAACTCATAATTCCTAATTCATAATTCAAACTTCCCTATCTTTATAATATGGCCACAGAAAAAAAGATATTCATAGTAGATGACAACGAGATGCTGTCCATGGCGCTCGAAGACCATCTTACCCGCCGTGTCGATCATGAAGTATCTACCTTCACCACCGGCGAGGAATGTATGGAGCAGATAGGCGATATGCCCGATGTCGTCATTCTCGACCGCAATCTCGATTCCGAGGACAAGAACGCAAAGAACGGGGTAGAGATATTGGCCGCTATCAAAGACTATGCTCCCGGCATACATGTCATCATGTTCTCGGGCGAGGCAGGTACCGGCACGGCCGATCCCCTCACCAGCCGCGCCGATCATCATATATACAAGAGCGAGGACGCCTTCGACCAGATAGCCGCCATCATCAGCCAGATGTCCTAGGCGTTTCCTATCTACCCCCAATAGGCTTACCTTTGCGCCCGACATGCAGAAACGACCTTTACCCGCCGATCTGAAGAAGGGCGGGGTGATACTTGTGGACAAACCATACAAATGGACATCGTTCGATGCCATAAACCAGATAAAGATAGCCCTGCGTGCCAAGATAGGTCATTGCGGCACCCTCGATCCCCTGGCCACCGGCCTGCTCATATGCTGCACCGGCGAAATGACCAAACGCATATCAGACTACCAGCAGTTGCCAAAGGAGTATACAGGCATCATTCACCTGGGTGCCATTACCGATACCTACGACCTCGAAAGCCAGCCGCACACACCCATGCCGTATGAGCACATCACGCAGGAGGCCATAGATGCCGCCGTGGCAAAGTTCACCGGCGATATCATGCAAACACCGCCCATTCATTCTGCCATCAAAAAAGATGGCAAGCGAGCCTACGACCTCGCCCGTGCTGGCAAGGAAGTAGTGCTCGATGCCCGCCCCGTTACCATAGGCGAGCTGGAGATCACCAAAGTGGCCCTGCCCGAGCTACATTTCAGGGTACTTTGCAGCACAGGTACATATATACGTTCCCTTGCGCACGATATAGGGCAAGAGCTGGGTTGCGGAGGCTACCTGCAAGAGCTGCGCCGTACCAAAATAGGCAATTTCAAGGCCGAGGATGCCCTGACCCCTCCTGCCTGGAAGGAATACTGGAAAGATACCGCTACCGGGCCCGATATGGGTGTACCGGAGCCCTGACCCCTCTACCATTTTCTGCGGCAAATAATATGGTAAGATCACTTGTTAATCACTGGTTATCGCGCAACTAATCACCCGTTAAACAGGGCCGATAATAACTGCATATCTGCAGATCGGGCGTAATATTGTAAGGATTTTAGTATGTCTCTGCCTATTACTAATTGATAATATTTTTATGGAAAGGAGTAGTGCATTCTTGGGGAAGATGGAAGACCTTGTAAGGCAGGTAGTTGCATATCACAACATACCGTGTTACAGGGTCGCTTCTGCTATAGAGAACCATGTGAACGCTAATGGAGAGCATGTGGCCGTACCGGTGGTAAGGGTAGTGGGCTTTTTCGAAGATACCATCAGTACCATCACCGGCGTGCTCAATAGCGAGTTCGAGCTGTACCAGGTCAATGTTACCGGTGCCGATGCCTTCGCCGCCTCTTCCAAAGTATACCAGGCCAGCCTCAGGGAAAACCGCATAGACCTTCCCGAATACAACATACTGCGCCCATACAAGTTCGAAGTACATGTATCTTCCATATTGCAGGATGTGTACAGTGCTATGTACCTCAGCCTCACAGGCAACAATGGTACGTCCATGCAAGACCATATCCGCAGGGATTTCAACCGCATAGGTGCCTTCCTGGAAATGGCCGATATCGAGTTCATCAAGATACGCAATAAAGTAGGTAGTGCCGATGACGGTATGGCGTACAGTGCTATGCCGCATCTGCCCACTGCCGACCGCCAGGGCTTTACACCTGTTTCCGGGCAGCAAGTGGCCGAGCCCGTTACCGCTGCTCCGCAGCAGGTAGCAGAGACACCTGTACAGGCCACTATAGCCGAGCAGATACCTGCCGCTAAGGACAACCATATAGAGCATATACAGTCGATGGATATGTCGGTAGACAGCTTCGACTCGCTGGCTGTCAGCATCGGTAATGTCGATAGCAGGAACAGCGCTTCCGGCAACGACTATTTCGATATGCTCACCTCCTCTTCTTCGCAGAAGCAGACCGATAGTTACGACCTTGTGTCTTCTGAGAAGAACACTCCTGTAGTGGCAGAGGTCATTGAAGAAATAAAGCCCGTAGAGAATGTAGTGCCTGAGCCAGCTCCTGCACCTGTGGCCGAAACACCTGCCGCTACTACCCCCGAGGTACAGGAGACCCCCAAGGCAGGTTTCGCTCCGTCCGAAGGCGTGGCCCTGAACATAGATAAGATCGACACGTTCAATATGAATGTGAGCGGCATGATAGAGCGCACTACCGAGATAATACGCGAAGTAGGCGCAGGTGCAAATGGTGCCGCCACACCTGCCATAGCCGGTAGTGTGAAGAAGGAGGAAGAAGCCGATATGGATGAGAATGCGAACATGAACGACGCATCTCTGAAAGAATTCGTTATGACCAGCCCGCTGGTGAAGGAAGTGGACCGCATGATAGCCGAAAGGGCAGGTGCCAAGATAAATGACGATGTGGACATAGAAGGCGATGTAGAGCGCCTGCGTTTCCTGAAAGTGTTCACCCTGAAGCAGCTTCACGAAAGGATAGCTGACAATAAGGACGATGTTGTGGCCTTTGCCGAAAAATGGATAGGCAAGGACAATGGCGGTTCCTTCGATTCCGGTATATGTCTCTTCTACCTCGAGTACCTGCTTGTAGGCAAGAAGAACGACCCTGCCTTCTCGGTAGAGTATGTGCTCAAGTTCATATCCGATAACGACTATAGCGCGCGCTACATCATACCTACATACAATGCCATCAGGCATGCTGCAGGCGAGCCGCAGTCGTCCAATTTCGCTCACCTCACACTGAAGTGATCGTAGCTGCTTTTATTGTTCCAGATAGATATTCAGGTCCTGCGCAACAGCGCAGGACCTTTGCTTTGTGGATATGTTCATGCATATATAGCGGGGCATATCCTTGTATACAATTTCGTTATGCTTAAATTTACCGGCTAAATATCAGCACAGGCAAATGCTCGTAAAACTATTCGGCAGCGCGGTATATGGCGTAGACGCTATTACGATAACGGTAGAGGTAGATACGCCCGGCGGCCCTATAGGAGTATACATAGTAGGCCTTCCCGATAACGCGGTCAAGGAAAGTACCGACCGTGTCATATCGGCCATACAGAATACGGGTTACGACAGGCCGCGTGGCCGCATCGTCATCAATATGGCCCCTGCCGATATCAAGAAAGCAGGCGCCGCCTACGACCTGCCCATAGCCATGGGCATACTGGCCGCCACCGCGCAGGTGCCGCACCCGCAACTGCACGAATATGTGATGATGGGCGAGCTCTCGCTCGATGGCAGCGTAAAGCCCATAAAGGGAGCCCTGCCCATAGCCATAAAGACCCGTGCCGAGAAGTACAAAGGCCTTATAGTGCCCAAAGAGAACGCCCGAGAGGCCGCCCTGGTGAACAACCTGGAGGTATACGGGGTAGAGCACATCAGCGAGGTCATAGGCTTCTTTCGCGGCGATGTGGAGCTAAAGCCGCTGAAGGTGAACACCCGCGAAGAGTTCTTCGATGCGCAATCCCACTTCGAGCTCGATTTCAATGATGTAAAGGGCCAGGAAAATGTGAAGCGCGCGCTGGAGATAGCCGCAGCCGGTGGCCACAATGCCATACTCATAGGTCCGCCCGGCGCCGGCAAGACCATGCTGGCCAAAAGGCTGCCTACCATATTGCCGCCCCTCACCCTGCACGAGGCACTGGAGACCACCAAGATACACAGCGTGGCCGGCAAGCTGCCCGGCAATACATCGCTGGTAGCACAGCGCCCCTTCCGCAGTCCCCATCATACCATCAGCGATGTGGCCCTTGTAGGCGGCGGTGGCAATCCCCAGCCCGGCGAGATATCGCTGGCCCACAATGGCGTCCTCTTCCTCGATGAGTTGCCCGAGTTCAAGCGTACCGTGCTCGAGGTAATGCGCCAGCCTATGGAAGAGCGAAGGGTATCCATATCGCGTGCGAAGGTCAGCATCGATTTCCCGGCATCCTTCATGCTCATAGCCTCCATGAACCCATGCCCCTGCGGGTTCTTCAATCATCCCGAGAAGGAGTGTACCTGCTCTCCCATCATGGTGCAGCGCTACCTCAACAAGATCAGCGGCCCCCTGCTCGATCGTATCGACCTTCATGTCGAGGTCACGCCCGTACCCTTTTCCGAGCTATCATCGCAGCGCACCAGCGAGGCCAGTGACGATGTGCGTGCCCGTGTCATAAACGCCCGCGAGATACAGGCAAAACGCTATGAGGACAGCCCGGGTACCTATGCCAATGCACAAATGAGCAGCAAGCAGCTCAAAGAGATCTGCACCATCAATACCATAGGGCAGAACCTGCTGAAGACCGCCATGGAGCGCCTCAACCTCAGTGCCCGCGCTTACGACCGTATTCTCAAGGTCAGCCGCACCATTGCCGACCTCGCCGATAGCCCCGATATCCGCCCCGAGCACCTTGCCGAGGCCATCCAGTACCGCAGCCTCGATAGGGAAGGGTGGGGCGGATAACTATTTCTGTGTCATATTTACCGCGCTTTTACTCATTTTTGTACTTTTTACGTCATTTTTTAATATTTCACATAACATTAACCTGTTGTAATATTCCCGGTTATTAATAGTTATCGTAGCTTGCAGTTGTTATTCCCTCCCCAGGGGCATTGCATACCGTACCAGTATTGTAAGAACATAATACCGGATACGCAAAAACTATGACCTATGAATATCGGCTTTGCCATCAAGACCATCCGCACGCGTTTGGCCATCAGTCAATTGGAGCTTGCGGAAAGAAGCGGCATCACACAGACCGCCCTCTCGCAAATAGAGACAGGTAAGAAAAGGCCTGCACAGAAAACACTGGATAGTATCTGTGCGGCATTGGACATACCACAGTCCATCATATACCTTGTTGCTATAGAAGATACAGATGTATCGCCCGAAAAAAAGGCCGTATACGACATGCTGTACCCTTCTATAAAAACACTGGCCCTGCAGATGGTCGATCCGGCACATCACAGCCTCATGAACGAGAAATAACCCCACGGTACATCCATCAGGGCTATATTTTTAGGTCTTTCGGCCGATGGGTCTCCCCATCTTCCTGTTATTCTATTGATACAGGCGCTGGCATTCGTTGCAGAAAAAACTGCGCCGCTTCTTGGTACCTGTTATCTTCCGGGTGATGGGGCCATTGCACTTGCCGCATATGGTCTTCGTGTGGGCCAGCCAGTGCTTTTTCAGCTCATATTTCTTCTTCCACTCCAGGAAGTCGAAACTATAGTTGCGTGCCTCATCTACCATCTTTCGTGCCTTTGCCACGGGTAGTGCACCCACCGTCGATTCCGGGTGTACCTGTATGCGGTACAGCACTTCGTTCTTTATTATGTTGCCCACCCCTGCAAATATGTCCTGCTCCAGTAGTGCATCGCATACCAGTTCGGCGGGTACCAGTTGTAGTTTCTCCATTGCTTTCTTTTTATCCCACGCATCGTTCATCACGTCTATGCTCATGTCGTAGTGGTCGCTCACATCGCCCTCCAGCATCTTTATAGAGCAGGAATAGAAGTTTATTTCCCCGTTCGTGAATGTCAGGCTCATTCTCGGGGCCTGTGGCTTGCGGTCGTTTATCCTGTACGACCCAAAGAGCAGGAAGTGTACCCTCACTATAAAACCATTGAAACAAATAAGGAAATGTTTGCCCCAGCTTTGCAGGCGCAGCACTTTTTTGCCCTTTAGGCGGGCCAGGTCTATTTTGCTGTTGCCACTCACGGCCGTTACCTTCCTTCCTGCGAATTTCGCTGCCTCCTCCTTGAGGATCACTATCGATGGGCCTTCGGGCATAGATGCGATGGGGTTTTGTCTGTCAGGTCATGCCTTCCTGGTGGCACGTTTCTTTGGGGCCGCTTTTTTAGCCGGTATGCTCTTTTGGGTAGCGGCTTTTTTCGTTGGGCTTTTTTTTGTGGCTGCCTTCTTGGGCGCTGCCTTTGGGGCGGATGCGCTCTTTTTTGTAGCGGTCTTTTTGGGTGCAGCCTTTTTAGCTGTCGCGCTTTTCCTGGTCGCGCTCTTTTTCTTCGGCACTTTTTCTCCCTCTTCCCGCGCTTCCGACAGGGCTATGGCCACAGCCTGTTTCGGGTCGGTCACTTTTTTCCCCGATCCGCTCTTTAGCCGCCCTTTTTTCATTTCGTGCATCTCTTCACGAACCTTCTCCTGTGCGCCTTTCGAATACTTTGCCATGGGTATGGGTTATGTGGTGAATAGAATGGTGTCAGGGTATTTCCCTAACAACAAAAATAGCCCTGCCCTCCGTCCCCACCGTGACGATCTGCCTGGGACATGTTATATAGTTCACACATAGCATATAGGTCTCCCCCTGTTGGTGGTAGGCTGTGCCATTGCTTATATCGTTACATTTGCCACAGTTTAGTTCATCAACATTTTAATGCAAATTCATATGAGGACGATCGCAGTTTGCAGCACATTATTATTTACAGGTATCATGGCGCATGCACAAATGAACGCATTCACGGGGCAGTATCCCGCAACGAAGAAAGTAGATCAGGCAGATGATTATTTCGGCACTAAGGTAGCAGACCCCTACCGCTGGCTGGAGAACGATATGGCCGATGATACCAAGGCATGGGTAGTAGAGCAGAACAAGGTCACAGATGCTTACCTCGACCGCATACCCTTCCGTTCCGATATAAAGAAGCGCCTCACCGAGCTGTGGAACTACGAGAAATACAGCGCGCCCTTCAAAGAAGGTGGTTATACCTACTTCTACAAGAACAATGGGCTGCAGAACCAGAGCGTGCTCTACAGGCAAAAGGGCGACAATACCCCGGAGGTATTCCTCGATCCCAATACCTTCTCCGCCGATGGCACATCATCGCTGCAGGGTATAGATTTCTCTAAAGATGGCTCACTGGCCGCCTACCAGGTGAGCGAGGGTGGCAGCGACTGGCGCAAGGTGATAGTGGTAGACACCCGCACCGGCAAAAAGGTGGATGATACCCTGCACGATGTCAAGTTCAGCGGTACATCATGGTTCATGAACGATGGCTTTTACTACAGCAGCTACGACAAGCCCAAGGGTAGCCAGCTATCTGAAAAGACTCAGATACACAAGCTCTACTACCACAAGCTGGGTACACCCCAAAGCCAGGACAAGCTCGTATTCGGCGGCGAGGCCACACCCCGCAGGTATGTGGGCGGCTATGTTACCGAAGATGGCAAGCTGCTCATCATATCGGCCGCCAATGCCACCTATGGCAACGAGATGTATATACGCGACCTCACCATGCCCGATGCTCCCATAGTGCCCGTGGTCACAGGCTTCGACAACGAGCAGGATGTGGTATATGCCGAAGGCAAGACCATGTACATCCTTACCAACCATGGCGCCCCCAACCGCAAGCTGGTAATGGCCAGTGCCGACAAGCCCGGTATGGAGAACTGGAAGACCATCATACCCGAGGGCAAGTTCCCCCTCAGTGTATCGGCCTGCGGCCGCAAGCTCTTCGCCCAATACCTGGAAGATGCAGTTTCAAAGGTCTACCAGTACGACCTGAATGGCAAAAAAGAACGCGAGATAGTGCTGCCCGGCCTGGGTACGGCAGGTGGCTTCGGTGGCAAAATGAATGAGACAGAACTCTACTATTCCTTCACCTCCTACGTCTATCCCTCCACCATCTTCCGGTACGATATAGCTTCAGGCAGGTCTGAGGTCTACAAGAGGTCGCAGGTCAAATTCGACCCCTCGCAGTACGAAAGCAAGCAGGTCTTCTACAACTCTGCCGATGGTGAACGCATTCCCATGATCGTTACTTACAAAAAGGGCATGAAGCTCACCGGCAAGAACCCATTACTGCTCTATGGCTATGGCGGCTTCAACGTCAGCCTCACACCATCGTTCAGTGTCAGCAACCTTGTGTTCATGGAGGCCGGAGGCATATATGCCGTGGCCAACCTGCGCGGTGGTGGCGAGTATGGCGATAAATGGCATGTGGCAGGCACCAAGCAGCAGAAGCAGAACGTCTTCAACGACTTCATAGCCGCCGCCGAATACCTCATAAAAGAGAAGTACACGTCCAAAGACCACCTGGCCATAGCAGGGGGCTCTAATGGTGGCCTGCTGGTAGGCGCCTGTATGACACAGCGCCCCGACCTATATAAGGTATGCTTCCCGGCAGTAGGCGTTATGGATATGCTGCGTTACAACAAGTTCACCGCAGGTGCAGGCTGGTCTTACGACTACGGTACTGCCGAGGACAGCAAGGAAATGTTCCAGTACCTGTACAAGTACTCTCCCGTACACAATGTAAAGAAGCAGGCATATCCCGCCACCATGGTCACCACCGGCGACCATGACGACCGCGTGGTACCTGCCCACTCTTTCAAGTTCGCATCGGCCCTGCAGGCCGGGCAAACGGGCGCCAACCCCACATTGATACGCATAGAGACCAAGGCAGGCCACGGTGCAGGCAAGCCCACAGACATGCTTATAGGCGAGCAGGCCGACAAATGGTCTTTCCTCCTCTGGAACATGGGCCTGCCCTACAAGGTAGCGCACACCCAGAAAGTAGACATATCAAAAGGATAGATTAACTAAGCAGATCAAATGCTCACATAGAAGAAGGGCTGACGATACCACGTCAGCCCTTCTTAATTACTATCGTACCAATTCCCAATACCCAATACCCAATACCTAATTCCCTACTGGAACACCTTCGCATCGTTCAGGAACTGCTGCAGGCCTATATCCGTCAGCGGGTGCTTCAGCAGGCCCAGTATCGATGACAATGGGCAGGTACATACATCGGCGCCGGCCTCGGCACAGCGTACTATATGCAGCGGGTTGCGTATCGATGCCGCCAGTACCTCTGTCATATAGCCTTGTGCGTTGTATATGCCCACTATCTGCTCTATCAGTTGCACGCCATCCCAGCTACCGTCGTCTATACGGCCTATGAAGGGCGATACGAAGGTAGCGCCTGCCTTGGCGGCCAGTATGGCCTGCCCTGCAGAGAATACCAGGGTACAGTTGGTCTTTATGCCATTGTCGGTGAACCATTTTATGGCTTTTATGCCGTCCTTTATCATAGGCACTTTCACCACTATATTGGGGTGTATCTCGGCTAGTTTCTTGCCCTCTTCCACCATCTCGGCAAAGGTAGTGCTCACTACTTCGGCGCTTACGGGACCATCCACTATGTCGCATATGGCTTTGTAGTGGGCGTTTATGGCATCGGTGCCTTTTATGCCCACCTTGGCCATCAGCGATGGGTTGGTGGTCACGCCGTCAAGTATACCCAGGTCATGCGCCTCCTGTATCTGGGCCAGGTCTGCTGTGTCGATAAAAAACTTCATATTATGATATTTGCAGAGGCAAAATTACTTAAATGAACGGGAACCGCATAACCGTTTTATACATGCCTTATTCACAAATGCCTATATGCATCCAATGCTATTCATCATTTATTGTACCGCAGGCTCTTAGGGTGTTCCACTTGTCAGATCTTTGATGTATTTTGCGGCCCGTACTTTTTCTAAAATATTCACGCAAGCAATAAAACGAGTAACGAAATGAATTTCCAGCTTACAGAAGAACAAAAAGCGGTACAGATGGCCGCAAGAGATTTTGCAAGGAACGAACTGCTTCCCGGCGTTATAGAGCGCGATGAAAAGCAGAAATTCCCTGCCGAACAGGTACAGAAACTGGGTGAGCTGGGCTTCATGGGCATGATGGTAGACCCTAAATGGGGTGGCTCGGGCATGGATACCATATCCTATGTACTGGCCATGGAAGAGATATCCAAGATAGATGCCTCTGTTTCGGTATGTATGAGCGTGAACAACTCGCTGGTATGCTGGGGCCTCGAAAAATATGGCAACGATGCACAGCGCGAAAAATACCTCGTTCCCCTGGCGTCAGGCCAGAAGATAGGTGCATTCCTCCTCAGCGAGCCCGAGGCCGGCTCTGATGCCACCTCTCAGCGTACTACAGCCGAAGACAAGGGCGATCACTACATACTTAATGGCACCAAGAACTGGATCACCAATGGTAGCTCTGCCTCTTATTACCTCGTTATAGCACAGACATACCCCGAAAAGGGCCACAGGGGCATCAATGCCTTCATAGTAGAGAAGGCATGGGCCGGTGTTACCGTAGGTGCCAAGGAGAACAAGCTCGGTATCCGCGGCAGTGATACGCACAGCATCATGTTCCAGGATGTGAAGGTGCCTAAGGAGAACCGCATAGGCGATGATGGCTTCGGCTTCACATTCGCTATGAAGGTGCTGGCAGGTGGCCGTATAGGCATCGCATCGCAGGCGCTGGGTATAGCCAGTGGCGCTTACGAGCTGGCCCTCAAATATTCTAAGGAGCGCAAGGCTTTCGGTACCGAGATATCCAACCACCAGGCCGTAGCCTTCAAGCTGGCCGATATGGCCACCGAGATAGAAGCTGCCCGCCTGCTCTGCCTCAAGGCCGCCTGGACCAAAGACCAGGGCCTCGACTACACACTGTCTGCCTCTATGGCCAAGCTGTTCGCTTCCGATATCGCCCAGCGCGTTACCAACGAGGCCGTACAGGTACACGGCGGCTATGGTTATGTGAAGGAGTTCCATGTAGAGCGCCTCATGCGCGATGCCAAGATCACACAGATCTACGAAGGTACCAGCGAGGTACAGCGCATTGTCATCAGCCGCACTGTGCTGAAGGGCTAAAAGACAACAAAGAACATTATACAAATAGTATCATATGCAGAGGCCGGTATCACCGGCCTCTGTTAGTTTATATTTTTCTCCTCCCTTTAGGGAGGTCGGGAGGGTTTTTTTCAAAGAAACTATTAATTTTATGCTCTTACCAAAAGTATACCATATCTTAGCCGTACAGCGTTAAGGGTAGTGGCAGTTATATCCATTTCCCCTGCTGTTATCTACAAAACACAACCGATGATGAAACAAACAAAGGCGATAGTTTATACAGTTATACTCACATTGCTGGCATTTGGCAGCGTTGTATACACTGCCTGCAGAAAGGACTATTGTAAGAACATGGTGTGCCAGCACGGCGGCACCTGCAACGATGGCGCCTGCATATGCCCGCAGGGTTTTACCGGTACCTATTGCCAAACGCCTAATGTATCTTCTATCGGCTTCCGCAACAATACTTTCACTCCCGTTACCATCACCGTAAATGGTGCCGAATATAGGGTAGACACCGGCAGCGTGCTCACATTCACCGGTTCACACGGCGATACCCTCAAGGGTACAGCCAAAACACATGGCCAGTACGGCCTCAATGTCGATCTGCCCGCGTTCAAAATAGTTTTCCCTGTGCGCAATACCCTCTATCACGATCTGGATGCGCCTGATAATACGTTCTTCCTCATGGCTACCAACAATAGCCCTGTTCCCTACATCACCCAGGTGCATGTTTTCAACGATGCCGATTCTGTGCTCGATATCACCGTTATCAACAATACCGGCGCTCCCCATTACATAGGCTATTACAATGCTACCCTGAGGTCGAAGGTGCGTCTCGAGAAAACGCCATACCGCTGGTCGTTCGATACGCTGAGCCTGCCTATGACCAAGAACCAGTATTTCAACGCCATAGCCAACTAAACGGCTCTTCCGGCAGTTGAGAAGGGATGAGTGTTGCATGTGATGAGTGAAAAGACCCTGCTATGGAATTCGGCAAGATACCTGTACAAGAACTAGAGGCTACCGACCTGCACCTGCGGCCGGAACCCGCCTCCAATGCGTCCATCCTGCACAAGGGGAAGGGCCATACTAAATTCTATATAGGCTGCGCAAAATGGGGCCGTAAGGACTGGATAGGAAAGCTATACCCGCCCGGCACCAAAGAGAAGGATTTCCTGCGGTACTATGCCCGCCAGTTCAATAGCATTGAGTTCAATGGGTTTTACTACAAGTTATACCCGCCAGAGCAGGTACTGAAATGGGTAGAGCAGGTGCCCAAAGATTTTCTCTTCTGTCCCAAGTTCACAGAGTCCATTACGCACCGCCAGCGGCTCAAAGGTACAGAGCAGGAGGTCACTGCCTTTCTCGAGGCCATCACTGCTTTCGGCCATCACCTTGGCCCCATATTTCTCATGCCGCATCCCGGCATGGGCAAAAAACAGTTCCCCGTTATCGCCGATTTCATAAATGCGCTCCCTACCGATGTAAAAGTATTCCTGGAGCTTCGGCATGAGGACTGGTACAAAGACCCCGATGGTTACGACAAAGACCTGCTCTTTTACCTTATGCAGCATAAGCGCGGCACAGTGATCACCGATGTGGCCGGCCGCCGCGATATAGTGCATATGCACCTCACCACCACCGAATGTTTCATTCGCTTCGTAGGCAATGCCCTGCATCCTACAGACTACACGCGTATAGATGAATGGGTGGCCCGTATAGGCCTGTGGATGAAGCAGGGGCTCGATACCTGCTACTTCTTTATGCACCAGCACGATGAATTGCACTCTCCCGAGCTCATAAAATACTTCATAGAGCAGATGAACAGGCACAATGGTACTGATATACCTCTCCCTGTACTCTATACTCAGCCGGGCCTGTTCTAAAGGCACCTGTCAAGGTCACTGTGTATGGATGTTGATATCGTAATGGTCCGATTTTTTTCCTGACCATTTGCTCTCATAAACGGCGCTATCGCTTGCGTAGTAGTAGTATAGGTATGTACGGGCAAAAACATCCATGGAGAAGGTGAGGACCTTTGCCGCGGTGTCTATTTTCGTCAGTCTCAAAACATTTTCCGTTGCCGTGTTCGGCATTATTATCGTGCGTGCATCTTGCACATTTATTGATAATTGGGTGTCAATGGTAACATATGTATCGGTCGCTTCATAGCCTAGTTCCTTAGCTGCTCCTGCCACTGAGCCCGCCCAGCGTCTGCTGCCGGCAAGCGCAGCCGTATGAGGCGATGAGATAGGGGCTTCAACTCTCAAGCTCGTGGAGAAGCCTCTGGCGTTCATCTGGTATTCACCCGGTGAAGAATAAGTATGCTCTACGATGAACCCGCTCACATTAGGTGTGCCATCACCAAAATCCCAGGTTATCGATGATGGGTCTTTATCAATGGTATCAGAATAGTAGAACGAGTTGACATCACCGGTGAACAGGTGAGAATTGTGATGTATAAAAATTATCGGTGGGTTTTCTTCTTCCTTTTTACATGCACATATCATTCCGATGAGGAGAAATATAGGTAGTAATGATAATGTTTTTCGGGTACGCATAAGATCTATTAAGGCTGTAAAAAAATAGAAAAATACGTTTGTTCTAGGAAAAAAGATATTCTGCCTGCTCCACACTACCCGGCTTGCCCACATCTATAAAGAGGTTGCCTGTGTGGTCATAACCTTTTACCGTGTTCTTTGCGGCATGGTACAGATACACATCTATCATAGAGAATTTCCCCTCGAAGGGCATATCCTCCAGCAACTGGCCCGATACCACCTGTATACCGCTGAAGGAGTAGGGTGTAGTGCCCGCTATGTCTCTGGCTATTTTCTGTTGTCCATTGGCATTGTTCTGCCACCCGCATAGCTGCATACCTCCGTCGAATAGCAGTTGCCGCGACGATTCGCGCTGCATCACAGCCAGTGTGGCCATGACATCGCTGGCCTTGTGGGCATCTATCATCTTGCCCAGGTCCAGGTTGGTCAGTATATCTACATTCATCACCACCAGGTCGGTCTCACCGGCAAAGTAGTGTGCTGCCTTCTTCAATCCGCCTCCTGTTTCCAGCAGCATATCCGTCTCGTCCGATATGGCTATTTCGCTGCCATAGGCATCATTATCGGCTATAGCTTCCTCTATCTGGTCGGCAAAGTGATGCACATTGATGACGACCTCGTATATACCCACACGCTGCAGGTAGCGCACATTATGCTCCAGCAGCGATCTGCCGTTCACCTCGGCCAGCGCCTTCGGTGCATGGTCTGTGAATGGCTTCAGCCTTGTACCCAGGCCTGCGGCAAATATCATGGCTTTCATGATGCAGATATATATCAGTTCAATGGAAAAGTAAGCAAAGACAGGCAATAAATACTAACTGCTCACATAAACGTAGGCGCCCAGTTGTGCTATTATGCCTATTATGTAGCCCAGCCATACATCGCCCCGCTGGTGGGCGCCCAGTGCCAGTCTTGCCGACCCTATGATGCCCGCTACTATAAGGCCTACGAACAGCGGCAATATCATGTTGGCAGGACTGGTCATCAGCAGCACTATCAGTATGCCTATCATGCCACCGGCTGCCGCAGTATGCATGCTCACCTTCGTGAAGATATTGGCAAGAAAAACAAGTATGATACCCCAGAAATTGCCCCGTAGCAGCACACGCAGCGCCAGCGGCATCGCAGGCAGGTTGTTGAATACATGGCTTATCCAGAAGTAGAAGATCATGGTGGCCAGCAGGGGTATGATGCGGTCGCGCGCTGCAGGCATCCTGAAGCTGCCTATGAAGCCCAACGGCTTCATAAGCCCTATGGCGAACAGCGGGAAGAACAGGGTAGATATGCCTATACTGGCAAATAGCAGTACCACCTGTTTTGGCTGCATACCTGCAAAGCCCGCAGGTGCCAGCTTGTATATCACCAGCGCCATAGCCAGCGGCATGAACACCGGGTGAAATATCACCGATATCAAATTGGCAACTGTCTGCATGGCCGTGGCTTTTGGCTGCACGGCTTGCTCATTCACGGTGTTCGTAGCTGTTCTTTCTTCCACTTCGTTCTGTTATCTATCTATTATTCCAGCACGGGCGATAGCCAGCGGCTCAGTTCGTCTATGCTCATATTCTTGCGGCGGGCATAGTCCTGTAGCTGATCGTCGGTTATCTTGTTGATACCGAAGTAGGTGCTTTCCGGGTGGCTGAAGTACCAGCCGCATACCGATGCCGCAGGGTACATGGCCAGCGATTCTGTTAGTTCTATACCTGCCGTCTCATGTGCGTTCAGCAGGGCAAAGAGTTTGTGTTTCTCGGTATGGTCCGGGCAGGCAGGGTAGCCCGGTGCCGGGCGTATGCCCTGGTATTTCTCTTTTACCAGGTCCTCGGTGCTTATCTGCTCATCCGGCACATAGCCCCACCATTCGGTGCGTGTACGCTTGTGCAGTACCTCTGCAAACGCCTCTGCCAGTCGGTCGGCCAGTGCCTGCAGCATTATCTTGTTATAGTCGTCGTGGTCGGCCATAAAGCGTTTCAAGTGTGGCTCTATGCCATGTATGCTCACCGCGAATGCGCCTATGAAGTCCGCCTCATGTTTGCCATCTTGCGTGTGCGCGCAGGGCTTTATAAAGTCTGCCAGCGAATAGTTGGGTTGTCCTGCAGCCTTCTTTATCTGCTGGCGCAGCATTTCCAGTGTTGCCAGTTTATTGCCCGCCTCGTCGCGTACCGATATCGTATCGGCGCTCTTCTTATGCGCCTCCCAGAAGCCCACCACACCGCGAGCTGTCAGCCACTTTTCGGTCACTATCTTGTCCAGCAGGGCATTGGCATCATTGTATAGTTTGGTGGCCTCTGCGCCTACATTGGCGTCGCTCAGTATGTCGGGGAATTTGCCCCTCATCTCCCACGATATAAAGAATGGCCCCCAGTCTATATACTGGCGTATCTCTGCCAGGTCATAGGCTTCAAATACCGTTACACCCATCTTCTTGGGTCTGGGTGGGGTATAGTTGCTCCAGTCTATCTTCACGGGGTTGGCCTGCGCATCGGCGAACGACAGGTACTGCTTCACCGTCTTCTTGTTCTCAAAGTCCTCGCGCAGTTTGCCGTACTCGGTATCCAGCCCTTGCAGGAAGGTCCCTTTCTGGTCTTTGTTCAGCAGGCTGCCTGCCACCGTCACGCTGCGGCTGGCATCCAGCACATGCACCACGCCCTCGCTATATTGCGGAGCGATCTTCACTGCCGTATGCATACGGCTGGTAGTGGCACCGCCTATCATCAGCGGCTGTTTCATGCCGCGGCGTTTCATCTCCTTGGCCACATGCACCATCTCGTCGAGCGATGGGGTTATCAGTCCGCTCAGGCCTATTATATCCACTTTCTCGCGCTGTGCCGTGTCCAGTATCTTGTCGGCGGGCACCATCACACCCAGGTCCAGCACTTCGTAGCCATTACAGCCCAGCACTACGCCTACTATGTTCTTGCCTATATCATGCACATCGCCCTTCACGGTGGCCATCAGTATCCTGGCCGCGCCTGCGGCCTCTTCGGCCGTAGTGCCTGCCGCAAGGTGTGCAAGGCGTTTTTCTTCTTTCTCTGCCTCTATGAATGGGAAAAGGTAGGCTACGCTCTTCTTCATCACGCGGGCACTCTTTACCACCTGCGGCAAGAACATCTTGCCACTGCCAAAGAGGTCGCCTACTACGTTCATGCCGTCCATCAGCGGGCCTTCTATCACATCCAGCGGACGTGGGTATTTCTGCCGCGCCTCTTCCGTATCATTGTCTATATGGTCGGTTATACCGTTCACCAGCGCATGTTTCAGGCGTTCTTCTACCGTAGTGGCGCGCCACACATCATCCTTCTTCTCTTCCTTGCCTTTGGCCTTTACCGTCTCTGCAAATGTTATCAGTTTTTCTGTGGCTTCGGGGTTGCGGTTCAGTATCACATCCTCGCACAGTTCGCGCAGCGCTGGCTCTATCTCGTCATATACCACCAGCGCGCCGGCGTTCACTATACCCATATCCATACCCGCTTTTATGGCGTAGTACAGGAATACGCTATGCATGGCCTCACGCACCACATCGTTCCCGCGGAACGAGAACGATATATTGCTCACACCACCGCTTACGCGCGTCAGTGGCATTTTTTGTTTTACTATACGCGTAGCCTCTATGAAGTCCACGCCGTAGTTGTTATGCTCTTCTATACCGGTAGCTATCGCAAAAATGTTCAGGTCGAAGATGATGTCCTGCGGCCTGAAGCCCACCTTGTTCACCAGTATGCCATATGCACGTTCACATATGTCCACCCTGCGTTGCAGGGTATCGGCCTGGCCATGCTCGTCAAAGGCCATCACTATCACCGATGCCCCATAGTTCAGGCATGCCTCGGCCTGCTCCACGAATTTCTCTTCCCCTTCCTTCAGCGATATCGAGTTCACTATGCATTTGCCCTGTATACACTTCAGCCCTGCCTCTATTATAGCGAATTTCGACGAGTCCAGCATTATAGGTATGCGGGCTATATCAGGTTCGGCTTGCAGCAGGTTCACATAGGTCACCATTGCCTGCACGCCGTCCAGCAGCGCATCGTCCATGTTTATGTCAAGTATCTGTGCGCCGTTCTCTACCTGCTGGCGTGCTACAGACAGTGCCTCCTCATACTTTCCCTCGCGTATCAGCCTCGCGAATTTCTTCGATCCTGTCACATTCGTTCGTTCGCCTACATTCACAAAGTTGGTCTCCGGGCGCACTACAAGGGGTTCCAGTCCGCTCAGTCTCAAAAAAGGTCTTATTTCTGGCATCTGTTATATTTTGGGAAAAACTGTGCAAAGGTAGTTGTTTGCCCATTAAAATAGGGCACTTATGAAACCTCGCCCCCAAAGGGTAACTTTATGCCCATGAAGGCAGTTACCACCATCGTTCTACTGGTCATATCCAATATATTCATGACGTTCGCCTGGTATGGCCACCTGAAGCTGAAGGATATAGAATGGTTCCGCAACCCAGGCCTTTTCACGGTCATACTCATGAGCTGGGGCATGGCTTTCTTCGAATATGTTTTCCAGGTACCTGCCAACCGCATCGGCTTCAAAGGGCAGGGTGGGCCGTTCAGCCTGGTAGAGCTGAAGACCATACAAGAGGCCATCACCCTCATCATATTCATGATATTCTCTGCCGTTGTCTTCAAACAACGCTTCGAGTGGAACCACATAGTAGGATTCGCACTCATTGTGATAGCTGTATATGTTATCTTCCGTAAATGGTGATCCGCTGCTTTCTATACTAAAATGTACTTTTTACCGATGGTCGAACAGCCATCTATTACAAGAGACCTCAAAACATGTTAACTCCTTCCCACCTCCCCGCGGGGGAGGCCGGGAGGGGCTTAATGCAAATAGCGCTCAGCGCATCGCCTCACTCCTCCAATGAGGGTTAGGGATAAGCTGAACGCTACATGATCAGTATATTCGGTATGGCCTTACTTACAGCTTGTTGAAATCGTCGCTGTTCGTATTGCTTATATTGCTGTCGGCATTGCCATAGCGCGGCCTGTCGTTATTGTACGATGGCCTGTCGTTGTTATAAGACCTGTCATTATTGTAAGACCTGTCGTTATTGTACGATGGACGGTCATTATTGTACTGCCTGTCGTTATTATATGGCCTGTCGTTGTTGTACGGCCTGTTGTTGTTATAACCGCCGCCGCCTTGCCTGTTGTAGCCACCACCGCCCTGGCGGTCGTTGTTATAGCCACCCGGCCTTTTGTTGTAGCCGCCGCCACCGCCTTGCCTGTTGTTATTGTAGCCACCCGGCCTGCTGTTGCCGCCGCCGCCGGTGCCGGTATTGCTCTGCTTGGCCTCTTTTACATTTATGATGTTGCCTTCAAAGTAGCTCATGTCCAGGTTGTCTATGGCATCATAGCTATGGCCCTTATCGGCCATCTCCACAAAGCCAAAGCAGCGCGATGCGCCTGTAGCATTGTCGAATATCACTTTTGAAGAGGTCACCTCGCCAAATGTTGCGAACAGGGTCCTCAGGTTATCGGCTCGTGTGTCAGGGTGCAGATTGCTTACGAATAAATTCATGACCGTGTGAGTTGTATTTAAAAGTTCTCTGCACCATTTTTTAGCTCAGGCGCAGCCTGTGAAAGGGTTCACAAGATACGCATTTCTTTCGTACTTATAACGGTGCATTAGCTGTATTAAGATTTCTTTATCAAAGGCCAAAATCCCGAAGGTGTCCTCTTACCAGCTGCCGCCGGCACCGCCGCCTCCGCTGCTGCCGCCACCAAAGCCACCAAAACCACCTCCTCCACCACCAAAGCCACCGCCGCCCCAGCCACTGCTGCGGCCACCGCCACCCAGCATATTGCCCAGTATCCAGCCGGTGGCCAGGTCGTCTATACCTGTTCTGCGGTATTGCCTGCGGCCGCCGCCACCGCCGCCTTTTTTAATGATGCTCGCTATCACCACCACTATTATCACTATTATGGCCCCGGTAGGGAAGCGTTTCCCCTCACCCCTTATGCCATCGCTCTTGTACTCGTCGCGGGTCACGGCTATTATGGCATCCGTAGCATTGTCCAGCCCGGTATAGTAGTCCTTTTCTTTAAAGGCCGGCCTTAGCTCATTGCGGAAAATGCGCGATGTCTTTGCATCTGTCAGTACGCCTTCCAGCCCCTTGCCTGTGGTTATCCATGCCTTGCGGTCGTTGGGCGCCACCAGCAGCAGCACGCCATTGTTCTTGCCTTTCTGCCCTATGCCCCAGGCGTTGAACACCTTCACTGCATAGTCCGACACATCATAGTCGTTCAGGGTAGGTACCGTCAGCACCGTTATCTGGGTCGATGTCGTTCTGTCAAAGCCCTCCAGCTTATGCTCCAGCCTTTCTTCCTGGGCCGGGTCCAGTATACCCGCCAGGTCGTTCACCAGGCGTGGTGGCGTAGGCCTCGGTGGAAAGAGGCTTTCCTTTGCCCAGGCACCTGTGCCTGCCAGCATCACCAGCAGTGCCAGCGCCCATGTCCTTAGCAGCCTGCCATATGTTGTCCTGTGCATCATTTTCCAAATACTATTTCGTCAGGCAATTCGTTTTTCGTAATGTTCGGGTCGGCCGGGAAATGCGTGGCCAGGGCATTGCCCAGTTCGTCTATGCAGTTGCACAGCCCCAGCGTATACTCGCCATTGCGCATATGCCCGCTCAGTGTGGCCGCCGCCTTTTGCCAGAATTCGGGTCCGCCGGCCAGCTCATATATGGCCTTGTCGCCGAACAGGGCGAACTGCCTGTCGTCGTACGCCACATACACTATCACTGCATTGCGCATCACCGTCTTTTCCATGCCCATCTGCACAAAGAGCTCCTTCGCACGGTCCATGGCGTCCACATAGGTACACTGCGGCTCCATGAATACCCTTATCTCTCCCGTGGTCCTGCTTTCAGCATTGGCTATGCAGGCCACCACCTTTTTTTGCGACCCCTCATCCAGGAAGTCCTTGCGTGGCGATAGTGAGAACATCTTTTTACGGTTTTAATGGTGAATGGCTATTGGTGAAAGTTCACCGGGGCCGTATCATACGGCCCCGGCAACAGTATATCCTATCTTAGAATTTCACTTCAGGCGCTTTTTCGCTGCCTGCCTCGGCCTGGTACATGGTCATTTCCTTGAAGTGGAACATACCTGCCATCATCACACCGGGAAAGTTGGTGATCTTCACGTTATACTCCTTTACGGCCTCGTTAAAGGCATCGCGCGATACTTTTATGCGGTTCTCGGTACCCTCCAACTGGCTCTGCAGGTCGCGGAAGCTCTCGTTGGCCTTTAGCTCGGGGTACTGCTCCGATACCACCATCAGCCTGCCCAGCGCCTGGCTCAGTTGCCCCTGCGACTGCTGGAACTGCTGCAGCTTCTCAGGCGTCATATCCTTCGGGTCTATCTTTATGGCCGTAGCGCTGGCCCTTGCCTGTATCACCTGCGTCAGTGTGGTCTGCTCAAAGTTGGCCACACCCTTCACTGTAGCCACCAGGTTGGGTATCAGGTCGGCACGGCGCTGGTAGCTGCTCTGTACATCGGCCCATTTCTGCTGGGCCTCTTTCTGGGCAGTGTTCATACCATTGTAGCTGCTGCAACCGCCCATCAGCAGTATGGCAACGATAACACCGAAAATAATTAAACCTTTGTTCATGTGTTTTAGAATTTGATGTCAAAAGTACGCCACACATACCGCACCGCCCAACCCCTAGTAGGTGAATGCGGTTAAAATATCGGTAATTGTAAACTGGGGGAGTATGAATGGAGGTGTTCTAGAGTTCACTCACATACTAATGACTTTCTACTTTCGTCTTTCTACTAACGAAAAACAACCATTCGCACACCGTTTCTCACTACGGCACACTACTTTTGCAGCCAAATAGCACATACACATGCCTGCAGTATACGAAGCCACGCTCGACTATGCACGGTCGCAAGACCAGGTAGACACGCTTTTCCCCTTCCGGGAGCGGTTCCTCTTCCCACAGCATAATGATGAGGATGTTCGTTATTTCTGCGGCAACTCACTGGGCCTGCAGCCCAAAAGTGTAGAATACCTCATGACCCGCGAGTTGCGCGACTGGGCCCGCTATGGGGTAGAAGGGCACTTCCGTGCAGGTTATCCATGGTTCTCTTACCACCACTTTTTTACCGAGCGCCTTGCAAAGCTAGTGGGCGCGCAGAAGGATGAAGTAGTGGCCATGAATGCCCTTACGGTGAACCTGCACCTGCTCATGCTATCGTTCTACAGGCCCACACCGGGTAGGTACAAGATACTCATGGAGGCCGGCGCCTTCCCCTCCGATCAGTATGCTATAGAGACCCAGGTGCGCATGTATGGCTACGACCCCGCCGATGCTATCGTAGAGATAGCCCCGCGCGAGGGCGCTCACCTCATAGAGCATGAGGATATACTAAAGGGTATAGCCGATTCCGGCGAAACACTTGCCCTCGTTATGATAGGCGGTGTCAACTATTACACCGGCCAGTTCTTCGACCTGGCAGGTATCACGGCCGCTGCACATGCCGTAGGCGCTTATTGCGGTTTCGATCTGGCACATGCCGTAGGCAATGTCTCCCTTAGCCTCCACGATTGGGATGTGGATTTTGCCTGCTGGTGCTCTTACAAATACCTCAATTCCGGGCCCGGTGGGGTAGGCGGTGCCTTTGTTCACCAGCGCCATGGCAACGATCCTGCTATGTTCCGCCTGGCAGGCTGGTGGGGCAATGGCGAGGAGAACCGCTTCAAGATGCAGAAGGGCTTTCACCCCCAGCCCGGCGCGGCCGGATGGCAAATGAGCAATGCGCCCGTCTTCAATATGGTGGCCCATAATGCCGCGCTCGATATCTTCGATAAGGCAGGTATGGACGCGCTGCGCCGCAAGAGTGTACACCTTACAGGCTATATGGAGTACCTGCTGCGCCAGGTGGCCCACCTCGATTTCGAGGTCATCACGCCCACCGACCCCGAGAGGCGCGGCTGCCAGCTATCGCTGCTCTTCGGTGCCAATGGCCGCCAGGTGTTCGATACCCTTACCGAGAACGGTGTAGTGGCCGACTGGCGTGAACCCAATGTGATACGCATAGCCCCGGTGCCATTATACAACACTTACGAAGACTGCTACAGGCTCTACGAGCTGATGGTGAGTGTGGAAGAATAAATGAGGTACCGTAGGGAATGTCCGGCATTCCGTTACCTGGGGCTTATCGCCCTGTCTCTGCTGCGGAAGCGGTAAGCGCTGTTCTTGATATAGGTAAAGAACGTATACTCGTTCATGCTGCTCACCTGCTCATATGTGGGCCTGAAGCGTATCATGAATTTCGCCAGGCTATCGTTCTTCAGCCCCGTCACGCGGCTCACCATCTCCGGGGAGAACCTGTGGTCCACATACTTTTCCCGCTCTTTTTCCGCATACATGTCCTGGAACTCCCACATCGCCTTGTTGCGGGCGCTCAGGGCAGAGAAAGGTGACTTTATCTTCTCTATCGCAGACATGCGCGGAAACGCCAGCACATGGCCATACAGCTCCCGCGATCGTATGCTGTCTCTGCGGTAGTCGCCGGTGCCGGCCAGCATATGGTCGTCCATTACAGGTGTTGCAGGGCGCTCCATTATTATTCGGAAGAAAGTAGGTACATACCCATGCGGTATGCGCACACGCGTCACCTTATAGCCGGGTATACGAAATTCCAGCAGCTCGCCCGATGCACCCGCTATCACAAAGGTGCCATCTATGCCCGCGCTGGTGTGTATGTCGTTATGTATATTGTTTATAGACACGCCGGGCAGGGGCTTTTTGCTTTCCATTTCCAGCACCTCGCCATGTATCAGTTGCGCCAGGCAGGCGTTGCACAGCAGTGTGCTCAACAATATGGATATCAGTACCCTTGCGTGCATTAGGTATGTTGAGCAGGCAAAGTAAGTAATATAGCGCAGCTTACCACTTGCACCCGGCCGTTTTTAACACTTCTCTTATAGCCTCGTACGCGCGCCCGGCAAAAAGGCTCATTTCCTTTTCGGCCACCCAGCGAGCCTCCAGTATGTTCTCTTCCTTCTGTGGCCGCAGCTTTTCTTCCGATGAGCCGCTCATGGTATACCATACTGTTTGTTTCAGGTATTGGTCACCATCCTGGCTATATATGTGGTAGCTGTCGCACAGGTGGGCGCGCAGGGTCAGCCGGTGCAGGCCGGTCTCTTCGCTCACCTCTCGCAGGGCGCACTCGGCTATGTCCTCGCCATCGTCCAGCTTGCCTTTGGGCAGGTCCCATTTGCCGCGCCTGAATATCATCAGCAGTGCTCCCTGTTCGTTGAACACCAGCCCACCGCCTGCCTGTATGGGCTGGTACATGGCCTGTAGCTGGTCTATGAGCGCGGTCTCCGATATATCCTCTATTATGGCCCCCGGACTTCCGGGGCGGTCCATCACCTGTAGCGCCTGCAAAAAGCTGCGCGGTGTGGCCCCACTGAAATACTGGTACATCTCGGCTACCGGGTAGGCCTCCAGGTATGCTTCATGGTCGGTGGTGAGCACAAGCGGTTTGTCATTATAATATATCTTCCGGAAAAAGATCATTGTGCTGTTTTTTTGAAGGCTTGCCGATCTGGTGTAGGTTTGCACCGTATGAGCACACCAAAACAATTCGCTGAAAAATTATTGCAAATTAAGGCATTACAGGTCAACCTGCAAAAACCATACACATGGGCCTCCGGCTGGCGTTCGCCCGTTTATTGCGACAACCGCAAGGTGCTGTCTCACCCATATGTGCGCGACTTCGTGAAGAGCGAGCTGGCCAACATGATACTCGACAAATTTCCCGATGCTGATGTGATAGCCGGTGTGGCCACTGCAGGTATAGCGCATGGCGTTATGGCCGCCGACCTGCTGAAACTACCTTTCGTATATGTACGCGCCAAGCCCAAGGAGCATGGCATGGGCAACCAGATAGAGGGTGAGCTGGCCCCGGGCAAGAAGGTAGTAGTGGTAGAGGACCTCATATCTACCGGCAAGAGCAGCTTGCAGGTGGTAGATGCCCTCAGGGCACATGGCGCCGATGTGGTAGGCATGTGTGGCCTGTTCACCTATGGCTTTCCCGTGGCCGACGATGCTTTTGCACAGGCAGGGCTGCCACTTTACACCATCAGCAACTATACCGCACTGATGGAAGTGGCCGAAGAGCAGCAACTGGTGCGCCCCGAAGATAAAGAGGTGCTGGCCATGTGGCGCAAAGACCCTGCTAGCTGGCAACCGCCTGTTATGTAGCATTTTGTTATGCTACACCCTTTTTATTATTTGAAATAAATACTACATTTACACCACTAACCGTGTATCTGAATATGAAAAGATCGTTCGCCATTACGGCCATACTGTTGTCGGGCATACTGTACCTTGCATCATGCAACAAGGGCGATGATAATCCGTATAAGAATTGGAAATGTACCTGCTTCGTTACCCAGTTCTATTATATCGATACTGTCAAAAAGACCTTCTTCGATACCGTGACGCTTAAGGCCGATAATATGGATAAGAATTCAGCTACATCGTTCTGCACCAGCGCCCAGACGGGCTATTTAGATACGTTCGGCAGTTTTGCCAAGTGTACCCTCAAATAATTTCTTTTTGGTATAAGACATAAAGTAAGGGCAGATCTGAAGATCTGCCCTTTATCTTTGGTAGCGCACTGCCCGGTTATTTTTTCCCTTTTACCTGCTTTGGTGCAGGTGTGGCCCTTTCTGCAGGTGCGGCGGCCACTGTACCTTTTTGGGTAGCTGCTTCTTCTTTTCTCCTCAGGTAGGCCGATAATTTCTGCAGAATGCCGCTATGCGCCATATACAGCACCATCAGGGGAATGAGCTTGAAAAGGCCGCGCTTGGCAGAGTTGATGACCGTATGGCTGGGTATAAGGAAACACAGCAGGCCCAGCGTCAGGAACACTACCAGCACACCCCAAAGGGCCAGCCCGCCATCTTTACTGAATTTGCGTGTCGCCACTATATCTATACCCAGCACCGCCAGGAAGAAAATGTAGAAATGTGCGAACACCTGTTCTCCCTTCGATGAGAACATAAGGTCCATCAGCAGTTCTTTGTACCTGGCAAAAAGCTCCGATACATTGGTCATATCATGGTTCAGCAGGTCTCCCAGCTTGAACTCTGCAGGTACCAGGTTCCTGATGAACACATTGCTGAGTATGAAGTTGAACAGCAGAGGCCCTGCCATGAACACCGCGGCCCTTATGGCTATCTTTTTCAGCGGCATTTTGGCCCTGTACTGGTACCATGCCATCAGCACCACTACCACGGCGGCCAGCACCAGCGTTTCCGATCGTATATAGGTGGCCATGCCAAAAAGGAAGGTTACCCACAGCAGTTCGTTCATACGGTCGTTATCCAGGTATCGCATCATAAAGTAGAAACCGGCGAAGAAGAATATCATATTACTGTAGTCGTACAGTATGATGTAGGTATAGGCAAAAAGGTCGGGTATGGCAAAGTATATCAGCATCAGTATACCCGCCAGCAATGGGTGTACAATGCTGCGTATGAGCGTATACAGCCATGTGGTGAATGCTATGAACAACACACTGAGCCATAGCTGCCCGAAGGGTAGCACCAGCATCTTGTATATCACCTGCAGACCGGTGATGAAGGGCGATTTGAACATGTTGTTGGCAGCGCCATTCAGCCTGTAGTCTACCGAGAATACCGAGTTGCGCATGGTATGCTCCTTTACTGTGAATTCTGCTATCAGCTCTGTACCCGTAAGCACATCGCGCGGGGTAGGGGGGAAGTACCAGCAGCGCCATACGCTCACTGCTGCCAGGCCCAGGAAAATGAGGATGAACGGCAGCTCATACAGTTGTGGCAGCTCCAGCCGGGGCATTTTGGTCTGCTTTATGTTCAGTAGCAGTGGTATGGAGAACAATACTGCCGAGCCGGCCAGCCATGCGTACATATTAGGCACGGTAATGGGCACATGCAGCAGTTCCATGATACAGGGCACCATAGAGTGTACGGTGACACCGCAGATGAGGGAAAAACAGAAAAGTGCCACGGCCGTCATCTCTACCCTGAACAGGCGTACGATGCCGCGACCGGTGAAATAGTGTGCGAACAATAGGAATATGAGTCCGGTGAGGTTCATAGGTCTAGCTTATATTTTTTATATATATCCAGTAGTTTGTGCAGTTCCTCTTGGTTGGGTATTCTCTGTATCATCACCTTGCCGTTATTATCGGGCAGCAGGGCGCAGTTGGCCTTTTCCACATCAGGGCTGTCGTACCATACTGCCTTTTTACCGGTGAGGTAGTAGTATACCGTTGGCTCCACTACGTTCAGCCCGTTCACACCTCTTTCTTTCAGAAATTTCTCGGGTGGCAGCAGCAACAGGGGAGAATCCAGCTTCAGTTTCGGATACATACTAACGAATTCGTTATATATGACGTAGGAAGAGCCATAGCGCGCTGCCTTGCGCTGCTCTACGCTCAGTTGGTCCTTTACCGTAAAGTAGCTGATAGATTGGTTGAATATGTTGGTGTCCAGCCAGTTCTTATAGAATGGTATGTTGAAGAACAGCACTATTGCCAGAACAGCTATGAGTGTAAGGTTTATCTTGAAGTGCATTATCCGTTATTTATCGTCAGGGTTAAAAGTAGAAAAAAAGCCGATGCGATAAAGTGCATTATTTATTTGCAGGTGTGTTTTTTGCTTCCTGCATGGCTTCCTTGGCCTTGGCCAGGAAGTCCGATGCGAATATGAACGAGTTCAGTTTTTCGTCCTTGCTGAATATGATGTCCTTGTTCGATCCCTCCCACTGCTTGTGCCCCTGGTACATATACAGTATATGGTCGCCGCTTTCCATCACGGTGTTCATATCGTGCGTGTTTATCACCGTGGTTATCTTGTATTCGGTGGTTATCTCCTTTATCAGCTTATCTATCACCAGCGAGGTCTGCGGGTCCAGGCCCGAGTTGGGCTCGTCGCAGAAAAGGTATTTGGGGTTCTGTACTATGGCGCGTGCCAGGGCCACACGTTTTTTCATACCACCGCTTATCTCTGCCGGGAATTTTTTGTTGGCATCCTTCAGGTTCACACGTTCCAGCACCTCGTTCACACGGGCCAGCTTTTCTTTGTAGCGCAATTTCGTGAACATATCCAGCGGAAACATTACATTGGCCTCTACCGTCTTACTGTCGAAAAGGGCGCTGCCCTGGAAGAGCATACCTATCTGCATACGCAGCTCTTTCAGTTGTTTTTCGTCCATTTTGGTTATGTCCTGCCCCTCATACAGCACCGATCCCGAGTCTACATCCATCAGGCCTATCATTATCTTCATCAGCACCGTTTTGCCGCTGCCGCTGCTGCCTATTATCAGGTTCGTCTTGCCCGACTCCATCTTTGACGACACATCGTGTATCACTACCTTTTCGCCGAAACTTTTCTTGATATTCCTTATTTCTATCATCGTGCTGCTATGGATGCCGTATAGGGTATCATCCCCTCTGTGATGTAAAAATAGGGTAGTTTTGATAATGCGTGAAATAGAAAAAGCGGCAAGGCGCGCATCATTTCCCGGTACAGGGGGCAGGCAAAAGATATTCAGCCATTTACCACTACAATTTCTTATCATTGTGCGGTCAAGCTATGGCGGCAGCGAACACGAATAAGAACGAACAGGTATATAACATTCGGGAAGATGAGCAGTTACTATCCCGCGTGGCGCTGGTGGTATGCGTACTCACCCGGCGCGAGCTTTACATTGCAGGTCTCAGCATCACCAAAGAGCTGCTCACCATACATTATTACGCATACAACGCCAATAAGCCCGTATGGGAGACCGGCTTCTTCGAGCAGCTTTTTGCCAACGAGCCGCTGCTGTTGGTAAGGGAGAAGGTAAAAGGGATATTCATAGCCAGCGACCGCGAGCTTATAGTGCCCGACGAGCTATACAACGAGGCCGAGGCCATACGCTGGCTGCACCGCCTGCACTTCATAGAGCAGAACGATGTGATACGGTCTCACCCGCTGGAGAACGATAAGGCCACCTATATGCTGGCCGTGCCCCTAAATATAGCAGAGCTTATAAAGATCAATTTCAAGAAAGCGGCGGTACTGCCGCTGCCTGCATACCACTTTGGCGAGCGTCCCGCGCAAAGCCTGCATCTGCAGCTCTGCTTCGGCAATGGCCAGGTGGCAGTTACCCTGCACAACTACAGCCAGCTACTGTGGCACAGATACATCGAATACACCTCTGCCGAAGATGTGGCCTTTGCTATAAGGGCCCATTGCAGGGAGAATTATATAGACCCGGCAAAGCTCACCATCACCTGCAATGCCCTTTCGGCTGCAGAGTACGATGTCATCAACGAGCTTTCTGCATATTTCCAGGTAGTGAAAGCCGGTAATGGCCTTACCATACATGCCCGCTGGGATCCTGCTATAACATTGGCAAATCAACTTTTAGAATGCGTATCGTAGGTGGTATATTCGGCGGCAGGCGGTTCTCGCCACCTGCGCGCATACCTGCAAGGCCTACCACCGAGGTGGCCAAGGAAGGACTGTTCAATATGCTGAACAACAGCATGGACCTGGAAGGTATAAAAACGCTGGACCTCTTCGGCGGTACAGGTAGTATCTCTTATGAGCTGGCATCGCGCGGGGCAGGCCATCTCACCATCGTAGAGCGCGATCCTGTGACGGTCGATTTCATTAAAAAGACCATACAGGAGCTGGGTATCAAAGACAAGATGGACCTTATTCGCAACGACGTGTTCAAGTTCATGAAGCAGAACACTGAGAAGTACGACCTTATTTTCGCAGGGCCGCCCTATGCCCTCGATACCATAGACGACCTGCCAAAGCTGGTCTTCGACCTGCAGATGCTGCTGCCCGGCGGCACCTTCGTACTGGAGCATACCCCGCGCAACGATTACCAGAACCATCCCCGTTTTGCACGCATAAAAAATTACGGCACCACAGTTTTTACCTTCTTCACCCGACCCGATGAATGATATGGAACGTATCTGCCTTTTCCCCGGAACCTTCGACCCCATTACCCTGGGGCATATCGATGTGGTAGAGCGCGCAGTGTCCATGTTCGATAAGCTGATAATAGGCGTAGGTATCAATTCTACCAAGCAGCCTATGTTCTCGGTAGAGCAGCGCGTAGGGTGGATAGGGGAGATATTCAGCCACGATAAGCGCATAGAGGTGATGGGCTATGAAGGCCTCACTGTAGACATATGCCACAAGCTAAAAGCGCAATACATATTGCGCGGCATACGCTATATTGCCGACTTCGAGTACGAGAAGGCCATAGCCGATATGAACCGTATGCTGGCGCCCGATGTAGAGACGGTCTTCCTTACATGCTCACCGGCATATTCCACTATATCGTCCACTCTTGTGCGCGATGTGATACGCAATGGTGGCAACGCCCGCCTCTTCCTGCCGCCACAGGTACGTTATTAAGAGCGATATTATCACCCGATACCCATACATAGCTCATGCAGGTACTTCTAGAGACCGAAAGGTGCATCATAAGGCCCATTACAATGAATGACATTGCAGGTATGTACGAAATGGACAGCGACCCCGGGGTGCATATGTATGTAGGTAAGAAACCTGTGACCTCTATAGAGCAATCGGGAGAAATGATAGCCTCCATCATGCAGCAGTACCGCGACCTGGGTATAGGCCGCTGGGCCGTAGAAGAAAAGGCCACCGGCAGATTCATAGGTTGGACGGGTTTTAAATTCATTGCCGGGCCAGTGAATGGCCACGCCAATTATATCGACTTCGGCTATCGTTTCGTAAAGAAGGCCTGGGGCAGGGGATATGCTACCGAGACCGGCCGTGCGGCCCTGCACTACGGTATCCGCCACCTCATGTTCAGAGATATTTTTGCCACTACCGATGTGAACAATACAGCATCGCGGCATGTGCTGGAAAAGCTGGGCTTCAGGTATACCCACACCTTCGCCTACGATGGCGAGCCCACCTGGCGACAGCCTCATGAACCTACTACCTGGTACGAATTGCAGTACGACCAATAGAAAGATAAAAGGCGACCAAGTGGTCGCCTTTTATCATCTTCGTATCGTTAGCAGCCATTACTCGTCGCCGGCGGGTGCGCTCTGGCGGCTGGCATTCTGGCGGGCTTCCAGTATCTCCCTCAGTTTAGGGTTGCGCTCAAAGAGGCCTTGCATCTTGTCTACTATGGCCTTCATGGTCACAGAATCCCTGCCCTCGTATGCTGCCTGTCCCAGGCCCTGCATTATGCTGTAGTGCTGTGCAGCGCCATCGGCCATCGCAAAGCGGCTGTCGTTGTTCAGAGATGCTATCCACTGCAGGTTCTTCTCTGTGCTGCTCATTATCTTGTTGGCTATCCTGGCTCCTTTCTCTTTCTCGCCCGCATGGTAGTATGCCGCTGCCAGCAGGTAGCCCGAATAGTCGTAGCCATAAGGGTAAGAATGCTCGGTGATGTTCTTGTTCACCTTATCCAGTATCTGTACGGCCTTGTCCCTCTGTCCTTCGGCTATCAGCTGGTTGGCCAGGAAGGCCGCGTTCATGCGGTAAGATATCAGCTCGTGACGGTTGGGCTCGTCAAAGTATACGTCCTCCCTTTCTGCGCCACCCCATACGAATTTGTTCATGAACATATCGTAGCTCTTGGCCGTATTGATGGTACCAAGCACACTTGGGTTCACCCTTACAGAGTCCATCACTTTGAACGGCATCAGGCGGTATACCATACCTTCCATGCGCATGTATTCGCCGGTGCCTACATAGTCGCTCTGGCGCAGGCCTGCGTCAAAGTATATGGGGCGTTTCCAGCCGTCGCGTGCCACGCCGGCTATTATGTTCAGCACGGCCAGGTCGCTTTTGGTAGCGGCGTTCTTGGGGAAGGAGAATCGCATATCCGTTACCACGCGTACAGTATCTTCTGCGCCTATGAGGCCACGCGCCACCAGCTCTTCTTTAGATGGGGTAGGCGTCATGAAGTTCTTCACAGGCATGTAGTTCACTATCTCATCGCCACGGCGTGCTGTCTTGTCGGGGTCGGTGCTGTTCATGAAATTGCATATGTCCTCCAGGTTGAAGTACCTGTCCTTGGGTATCTTCACTGTTGGCGGCTCGTAGAACTGTACATAGTTATGCTTGTCGCCTATGTAGTCCTGCTTTTTCCATATCATGGGCACCGGCATGCCATCGTTGGCCCTGTTGTTCAGCTGGTCTATATACCAGTCTATACCCAGCAGGCTGGTGTTGATGATGCGCACATCCCTGCGGAAGCCTTCTATTTCCTGTATGTACCACAGTGGGTAGGTCTGGTTGTCGCCATAGGTAAAGAGTATGGCATTGGGTGCGCAGCAAGACAAGGTGTTGTATGCTGTAGCATTGGCCAGTGTCTTGCGCGAGCGGTCGTGGTCGTCCCACTCTTCGGCGGCCATCAGCACAGGTGCTGCCAGCAGGCTCACGGCCACAGCGCCATAGGCGGCGCCTGCGCCATTGCCTATGCGTTTGCGCAACATATCATATATCATCAGTGCGCCCAGGCCTATCCATATGGTGAACGTATAGGTACAACCGGCAAAGGCATAGTCACGCTCACGCGGCTGTAGCGGCGTCATGTTCAGGAATATACCTATGGCCGCACCCGTGAAGAAGAACAGTGTGAGCACTGCTATGCCATCGCGCTTGTTGCGGTCGAACTGGTAGATGAACCCGAGTATACCCAGTATAAAGGGCAGGAAATACAGCTTGTTGTGTGCTTGGTTGCGGCTCAGGTCGCCCATATTGTCCGTATTGCCCAGGCCGCGCATACCGTCTATGAACGATATGCCCGATATCCAGTTGCCGTGGTCGGGGGCGCCCTGGCCTTCTACGTCGTTCTGCCTGCCGGCAAAGTTCCACATGAAGAAGCGCCACCACATCCAGTTCATCTGGTAGCGGAAGAAGAAGCTGAAGTTGTCGCGGGCCGTAGGTGTCTCGTTCTCGTCCAGGCCCAGGTAGCTGCGGTAGAAGGATATGTGGCTGGGGCTGTTGTAATCCCATATACGCGGGAAGAAGTGGCTCTGGCTTTCACCCGTCCTTGGGTCTATACCGAATACAGGATCCGTTTTGCTGCCTACTACCTCGTACACGTCCTTGCCATCCTTCTTCATAGGTGCATAGGTCTTCTTAGTGGCGTCTACATCTGTCCATACGCTGGTAAAGTATGGGCCGAAGAACAGCGGCTGCTGGCCGAACTGTTCGCGGTTCACATAGTCCAGGAAGCTCATAGGGTTATCGGGGTTGGTCATGTCTATAGGCACATCGGCACGGGAGCGGATGATGGCCGTGAAGTAGCACGAATAACCGATGATGATGAATATGATGCACAGCATACCTGTATGCATCAGGTAATAGCCCTTTTTCTTTGCGAACAGCAGCAGGAAGACCAGCAGTGCCGAAAGCAGCAGCAGGAACACTATAGCGCCTGTATCGAACGGCATACCAAGGTCGTTAGTGAATACCCTGTCGAATACCGATGCTATGCGGGGTATGTACTGTATGACGCCGAACTGTATGAAACCAAGTATCACGCAGCCTACCAGGAATGCTATGATAGTACCCATAGTGGTGGGCTTGTACCGCTTGAAGTAGTAGATCATGGCAAGGGCAGGTATGGTCAGCAGGTTCAGCAGGTGCACACACACCGACAGGCCCACCAGGAACGACAGCAGCACCAGCCACCTGTCGGCATACTTATTGTCGGCTATCTCTTCCCACTTCAGCATGGCCCAGAAGGTGAAGGCCGTGAACAGTGATGAGGTAGCATAAACTTCGCCCTCTACGGCCGAGAACCAGAAAGTATCGGAGAAGGTACATGCCAGTGCGCCTACAAGGCCGGCACCCATAATGGCTACTGTCTGTGCGTTATCGGGCTCGGTATTGCTGCCGGCCACCAGCTTTTTGCCAAAGTGGGTGATGGTCCAGAACAGGAACAGTATGCTGAAAGAGCTGGCGAATACCGAAAGTGAGTTGATGAAGAAAGCAGCATTGGTAGAGGGTGCGCCCGTCCATGCGGCGGGGCCCGAGAAGAGCGCGAAAATGCGCTGCAGCAACATGAAGAAGGGGGCGCCGGGAGAGTGACCCACCTCCAGCTTATAGGCACAGGACAGGAACTCGCCGCAATCCCAGAAGCTGGTAACGCGTTCCATGGTCATCAGGTACACCGCTGTTGCGATAGCGCACACTACCCATCCCGTAAGGTTATTGACTTTACGATAGTTCATGATACATTTTTAGAGAGCGACAAAAATAGCAAAAGTTGTCAGTTATCAATACTTTATTGCCCTGCCTATGCCACTACCGGCACACGTTTGCCACATTGCACCGCATACCTTATAGTATATAGTTACATAGGGCTGATATACAAGGTTCGCTATAAGCAGGATACGGTCTTACACAGTACTACGCAGGTGCATAACTATATCTGTAGGATACTATGATGTATTGTTAATGCCATCATAATTTTTTTTGGGTCGCATTGTTAAGACACTTAGCTTTGTGATACGATCAGCTTTTATTGCTTTTACTAGTTGCGAGTTAAATTTTTCCAAACACACACTCAATGTACCGCCTATGTCAATGCGTCAGTTAAAGATCACGAAGTCGATCACCAACCGGGAAAGCCAATCATTAGAAAAATACCTGCAGGAAATAGGCAAGGTCGATCTCATTACCCCTGAAGAAGAAGTTCAGCTCGCCATTCGTATAAAACAAGGCGACCAATACGCCCTCGAAAAACTCACAAAGGCCAATTTGCGTTTTGTGGTATCGGTAGCAAAGCAGTACCAGAACCAGGGCCTTTCGCTCAGCGACCTTATAAACGAGGGCAACCTCGGTCTCATAAAGGCCGCCCAGCGTTTCGATGAGACCCGTGGTTTCAAGTTCATATCCTATGCCGTATGGTGGATCCGCCAGTCTATACTGCAGGCCCTTGCCGAGCAGTCGCGTATCGTAAGGCTGCCGCTCAATAAGGTGGGCCTCAGCAACAAGATCAGCAAGGCATATTCACAGCTGGAGCAGGAGTACGAGCGCGAGCCATCTACCGAAGAGCTGGCCGAACTGCTGGATATAGGCACCGAAGAGGTAGAGACCACACTGGGCGTGGCCGCAAGGCATGTATCGGTGGATGCACCCTTCGTAGATAGCGAGGACAATACACTGCTGGATATACTGGAGAACCCCAATTCAGACTCGGCCGATGCAGAGCTCTACCATGGCGAATCGCTCCGTTGTGAGATAGAGCGCTCCCTCAGTACCCTCACCGACCGCCAGCGCGATGTGATAAAGCTCTACTTCGGTATAGGTGTTCCCAACCCCATGAGCCTGGAGGATATAGGAGAGAAATTCTCCCTTACCCGCGAGCGTGTACGCCAGATAAAGGACAAGGCCATCACCAAGCTGCGCACGGCCAGCAGGTGCCAGTTGCTGAAGACCTACCTGGGCAATTAATAGTACTATAATAACATCTCATATAGCGAAAGCCACCCATGCGGTGGCTTTCGCTATTATGTGAGCTTTGGGGTGGGCCATCCCCGCATATAGGACGTTCCCACTCAAAAAATATACATTCATCATCATTGGCGGTCATGTATCGCTTGCTCACTGTGAAATTTGCCCCGATCGCAACTACAATATCTGGTCCTATGAAAAAACGAATGTCTATGGGCGCTCTCGCCCAGAAAGATACATTAGTAGTATGGGTGGTGGTGATACTGCTGGCGCTGATGCTTATAGCCGTCTGATCACAGCCTGGCCACAGGTATCTTTACATCGTGGTAAAAGAGAAATTGCCAGCCCTCTGCACGGCCTTGTTCGGCATACTGCTCGCGTAGCCGCATGGCTTTTTTGCCGTCAAAGTCGTACTTGGCCACATACTTCATCTTCATCTGCTTTAGCTGTGGGGCCTCGTCTCCGCCAAAGAACACTTTGTCTGTACCGTCGTCTACCAGGTACACTATGTGCTGCGGGCAATGCCCGCCCGAGTGCATGTAACGTATGTAGCCATTTATAGTGCCGGCCTCGCCCTGCAGCCAGCGTACCTGACCTGTGGCCAGCAGGGGTTCTATATCCTCGGGGTGGTAAGATGGCAGCCCTGTGGCCAGCGCAAAGTCTGCCTCGGCTCGGTATATATAGTACTCCGCATTGGGAAAGGTGGTCTTTATAAGGCCGTTCTCATCAGTATACGTCAGGCAGCCGGCATGGTCCTTGTGCAGGTGCGACAGCAATACTTTGGTCACCTGCCCGGGTTCATAGCCATGGGCGCGCAGGTTGGCATGTATCTGCAGTACACCATCAGCGCCTTTAAAGCCCAGGCCTGTATCCAGCACCATCACATCCTTATCTGTCACCACCAGGAAGGGCAGTATCTCTACCAGCAGCGATCCCGTAGGGCGGTCGGTAAGCACATCCTTATCAGGGTCGAAGGGAACGAATTCCTTATCATGACCAATAGTAAAAATGCCTTCCGATAATGGATAGATAGCTGCCATATTGCAAAAGTAGAACGATGGAGGTCTTATTCAAAGTGCATATTGCGTAACGATAGTATAAAAGAAGAACGCCGGCACTGATACCGGCGTTCTATACTTATATCGACATTCGTTATTGTTTATTGTTTCTCGAACTTGATGGCCTTCGATCCGCCCATTCCCTTGAGTACCACATAGTATATACCGGGTGCCAGCGAGCCGGTAGCTACCGTTGTCTCGGCCTTAGTTATGTCTTGTGTGCTCAGTGCCTGGCCGGTCATGTTGTAGATGGTAAGGGTAGCATAGGCCACACCGTCTGTCCTTATGTTCATGGTCTCGCTTACGGGGTTGGGGTACAGCTCTACCCGGGTAAGGGCCGCATGCTGCACACCCGTTACAGGCAGCGGTATCTTGCTGTATACCGTATTGGTCATCACCACAGGGTTCACATCAAAGTATATGCCTACACGGTTGGCTATGGTGGTGCCCGGTGTCAGCGTGGTCTTTGCATTTATCGTGAAGGTGACCATGCCCCTGCATATCTCGTCGGCATGATGGGTGGTATCGGGCAGCAGTATGTTCGGGAAGTCGAATTTCAGTATGTTGCTGCCACCGCTCGTCATTGTCGATACCATATAGGTGTGAGTGCTTGCGCCGCGCACCATGGTGCTCACATCCAGGTAATTCGACAGGGTGTCCATTATGTGTATGTTGTACGCAGTGTCGGTACCCGTGTTCTCGAACTCCAGCAGATATTCCAGCCTTTGGCCGGCGGTTATATTGCCTGTAGGCGTTACCGATTTCTGGTTCGGGTCATAGGCTGCGCGTACCGTATCGCACCGTACCACTATATTGTTGGCAGGGTAGGTGTCGCTGGTGGTAGGTAGTACGGTGTATTTGGTATTCACGGTATCGCCTATTGTCAGTGCGGCAACAGGTGTCACCTTCACGGTGAACATTTTAGGAGTAGTAGAGGAGATCGTACCGGCATCGAACAGAACGCTTGTGCCAACTACAGTGTGGCTGGCGGCCGGCGTTATAGAAGTGTAGCTGAACTTTGGCCCGAACTCGAATTTTACCGTTGTTGCTGTGCCGGTGCAGGCAGAGTTGTACACCAGTATGTCGGCCCTGTTGGCAAGAGGACCTGCATTGGCTGGCCTGAATGTTGCCGATATGCCAAGGTCGAAGCCTGAGGCTGAGCCGCACTGCAGCAGCCAGTACTTGGGTATGTGTACCGTGGACGGGAACATAGGTATGGTATCATATATCACATCCATCGACGGGCAGGATACCATGCCTGCAGGCGGCACCACCGCCGTGAATTTGTATATGGTGCCCGGAGGGCCATATGCCCTGTAGTCGTAAGAGCAGTATGCCGGTATGGTATCTACAGGTACGCCTGCCGAGTCCACTCTTATTAGGCCGGGGGCCACTATGCCGTGGTCTGCGGCATCCAGTACACAGTTGCTGTTAAGGTCGGCCCACGCCTCCAGCCATATGTGGCTGCATGGTATGAATTCGTGCGAGTATATGGCCGAGTCGAAACGGGTGAAATTGTTCTTCAGTACATGTTTTACTGTGTAGGTGCCCGCTGTGGCATAGACGTGTGCTGGTGTCAGCGTGGCACCGCCGCTCATACAGAAGATGGTGAGCGAATCCATGGTGCCGTCTCCGTAATAGGACAATAGTTTCAGGCCGCTTATACAGCCTGTGATGTTGACCACACCGCTGGAAGACATACAGGAACTATCCACGAACATCTGTGCGGTAGTAATGGATTGTGCCCTGGCGGCGTTGCGGCCAAAAAGCATCAGCATGCCTAACAGGCATAGGTAAAAGGTCTTTTTCATAAGGTCTCTTTTTAGGTTAAGATATTGGGTACTATCCTAATAGACGTTCGATCGCTGCAAATGGTTGGTAAGATGCGGAAATACACTTCCTTGGGAAGTGTAAAGCAAAGCGGATATCAACGCTGTGATAATGACCTACTTTATCAGCACCTGCCTGTCGGCATCCAGCCTTACCAGTATGAAGATGAGTATACTGAACGACAGCAGCGACGACCCCCCATAGCTAAGGAAGGGTAGGGTAATGCCTATCACCGGGGCAAGGCCTATGGTCATAGATATATTCACCGCAAAGTGGAAGAACAGTATACAGGCCACACAGTAGGCATATACCCGCGTAAAGTCCGACCGCTGTCGTTCGCCCAGGTATATGATGCGCAGCATCAGCGATATGTACAATATGATGAGCACCGCACTGCCTGCGAACCCGAACTGCTCGCCAATGGCACAGAATATGAAGTCGGTGTTCTGCTCGGGTACGAACTGGTTCTTGGTAGAAGTGCCATTCAGAAAACCCTTGCCCATCATTCCGCCAGAGCCTATGGCTATCTTAGACTGCAGTACGTTGTACTCCGAGCTGTTGGTACGCTCCTTGCGCTCCTCGCCTGGTGCCAGTGCCTTGTTGTATTCATCAGGCACATCTATGCCTATCATAGAGTATATGCGCTCTATCTGGTGCTTCTGCAGTACGTTCTTGAACACAAAGGGCACGGCCAGTTGCGAGAACAGCAGCGAGAACAGCCATGCGCTGATGAGTATGACCCTTGCCGCCATCTTGCGCCGCAGGGTAGTGCGTATGAGCAGCCCTACCAATACCGTGAACACGGTGATAAGTATGGCCAGCGTGGTACGGTCTATGAGCAGGCTGGTAAGCACCAGCGCTATGGCCGCGAACCCTATCACCAGTATGGCATTGGGCAGTCCTTCGCGGTACATCACCAGGAAGAAGGAAAAGTATACCAGCGCCAGTCCGGTCTCTTTCTGCAGCAGTATCAGCACCGCGGGCGACAGGGCTATGGCCGTGGCTATCAACCTTTCTTTCAGCTTGCGGAAGTTGGTCTCGTTCAGCGAGAAGAACTTTGCCAGCGCCAGCGATGTGAATATCTTGGCCACTTCTCCGGGCTGAAAGCGGAAACTGCCCACGCCCAGCCAGCTTCGCGATCCCTTCACATCTATCCCGGCAAATATGGTAATGATGAGTATGGCTATACCCACGGTATATATCAGGAAGGCGAACGAGGAGAAGAACTTGCTTTCTGTAAGTATGATGATAAGCCCTATGAACAGCGAATAGCCCAGCCATATCACCTGCCTCATATAGCTTTTGTTCATCATTATGATAGAGGTATCGGTAGTGCGGTGCTCTACCGAGAATATGGCCAGTATACCCACTGTTACCAGCATAAAGTACAGTAGCAGCAGTGTGCCGTCTATACGGTTGAAAAGCGTTTTCCTCAGTTCGCCCATCGGTGTGGTTATTTACTGCTTCTTGGTCTTAAATGATGTCTTATCCAGCGGTTGTACAGTATAGAGTCCTGTGCGCGGCCGGTACTGTCAGCTATGCGTTTCCTTTCCACCTTGGCATTGTATATACGCAGGTCGCGCAGGCGGTTCACAGAATCTATAGTATATACATATTTGTTTATAAGGTTCGCCTTCAGCATTTTTTCCTCCACAGGTTTACGCTTGGCCGATATGCTGTCTTTCAGGTATTTCTCCATCAGCAGGGCGGCTATGGGTGCGGCCCATGTAGCGCCAAAGCCTGCATTCTCTATGGCCACTGCTATGGCTATCCTGGGGTTCTCCCTCGGTGCAAAGGCCACGAACATAGAGTGGTTCTGCATCTTTATCACCTCGCCGTTCACTATGGCCTTGTTCTCGGCAGTACCTGTTTTGGCGCATACTGTTACGCTGTCTATGCGTGCTGCGGCCGCTGTACCGTGGTCCACCACATCCTGCATGGCCTGCTGCACTATGGTAAAGGTGCTGTCGGGTATGTTCAGTACCACATGTTTCTGCTGGTATTTGCGCAGCAGGGTATCTTTCTCGTTCTTGCCTATCGCCCTTACGAAGTGTGGCGTATAGTAATAGCCCTTGTTGGCTATTATGCACATGCCATTGGCCATTTGCAGCGGGGTCAGCAGCAACTCGCCCTGCCCCATACCTACGAACACTATGGTACACGAGTTCCACGACCCGCGGTACATCTTGTTGTACAGTGCAGTATCCGGTACCAGGCCCTTTCCTTCAAAAGGTATGTCCACGCCCGTCTGGCGGCCATAGGCAAAACTCAGGTAATAGTCGTGCCAGGCCTGCAGGCCATCCTTCACACTGGCATATTTGCGGTAGTCCACCATCAGGCGGAAGGTGTGGCAGAAGTAAGAGTTGCACGAGTGTGCTAGCGCCGCCCTGAAGTTGGCAGCGTGGCCAGCATCGTGGTGTTCGCACGCTATGCGGCGGCTGCAGCCGCCATAGCTGCCACCACATGGGTAGCCATAGTTGGGGGTAATGGCGCCCTCGTTCAGCGCCACCAGGCCTGTGAATGGCTTTATGGTAGAGCCCGGCGGGTACATGGCCTGCGTAGCCCGGTTAAAGAGGGGGCGCGTAGGTTCGCGGTACAGGGTAGAATAGTTGCGGGCGCGTTCCTTGCCACGCAGCAGGTTCGGGTCAAAGGTGGGACTGCTTACCATGGTCAGTATACCACCGGTCCTGGGGTCTATGGCCACTACACTGCCTATCTTATTGGCCATCAGCTTTTCGGCATATTCCTGCAGCTCCATGTCCAGGTACAGGTCCAGTTGCCGGCCCGATACTTCCATGCTGTCCAGCTCGCCATTCCTGTATGGGTCGCGCGGCCGGTTGAATTTATCCCTTTCCAGGTAGTGTACGCCGCGCTGCCCGCGCAGTACCTCCTCGTATTGCAGTTCCAGCCCGCTGAGGCCTGTATAGTCGCCCTGGCGGTAGCTCTGGTACCTGGGCTTCTTCAGCATCTCCGGCGATACCTCGCCTATGTACCCCAGTACCAGGCCCGCTATGGGTTTTTCATACACGCGTATATTGCGCTCTACCAGCTCAAAGCCCGGGAACTTATACGCATTCTCCTGGAAGCGGGCCGTCTGTTCCTCGTTCAGCAGGTCCATAAATGGGCTCTGGCGCACATCCAGGTTGCGCACCAGCACACGCCCCAGTATGGCCTCGTATGTGGGTATGTCTATATCCAGCGCAGCGCACAGCTCGGCAGTGTCCAGTGTCTTGGGCACATTGCGCGGGGTTATCATCAGGTCGTAGATGGGGGTGTTAGAGAGCAGGGTCTTTCCTTTCCTGTCTATTATCACGCCGCGTGGCGGGTACACCACCTTCTTGTATATGGCTATGTCATTGGCCAGTATCTTGTACTTCGGCTCGAAATTTTGCAGAAAGAACAGCCGCAGCAGCATTATCGATGCTACCGCGATAAAGATGAAACTGATGACATACCGGCGAGGGTTTGTCGCAAGAGACATAAGGGAGATATTGAGAGACGAACCTGCTGCAAACGTACCACATTTACCTATGCCAAAATGAGGGTGTGAAAAAATATTTTCAACGGTATGTGTGAATAACTTTCAGGTATGTTACGGGCATATGGTATGCTATAAAAAAGGAACAGGGCCTGTACATGTACAAGCCCTGCGGTATGAGTGTCTTATGTATCGCTACTATATCACCAGCATGGCATCGCCATAGCTGAAGAAGCGGTATTTTTCCTTTATGGCCGTTTCGTAGGCGGTCATCATCAGGTCGTACCCGGCAAAGGCGCAGGCCATTATCATCAGGCTTGTCTTTGGCAGGTGGAAGTTGGTGATGAGCGAGTTGGCTATGGAGAAGTTGTAGGGCGGGTGTATGAACACGTTCGTCCAGCCTTCTTCGGGTTTCAGCAGGCCCTGTGCGGTCACCGAGCTTTCCAGCGCGCGCATGGTGGTAGTGCCTATAGAGCAGATGTGCCTCTTCTCTGTTATGGCCCTGTTCACCAGGTTCGATGCATAGTCGTCCACGCGGAAGTATTCAGCATCCATCTTATGCTTCGACAGGTCTTCCACCTCTATGGGGCGGAAGGTGCCGAGGCCGGTGTGCAAGGTCACCTCTGCAAATTTCACACCCACTATCTCCAGCCTCTTTATCAGTTCGCGGCTGAAGTGCATACCGGCCGTAGGTGCGGCCACAGCGCCCTCGTATTTGGCATATACTGTCTGGTAGCGTTCTTTATCCTCTTCTTCGGGTTTGCGCTTTATGTACTTGGGCAGTGGGGTCTCACCCAGCAGGTCCAGCATACCGCGGAACTCCTGCTCATTGCCATCGAACAGGAAGCGTATGGTACGCCCGCGCGATGTGGTGTTGTCTATCACTTCTGCCACCAGCTCGTCGTTGTCGCCAAAGTAGAGCTTGTTGCCTACGCGTATCTTACGCGCAGGGTCCACTATCACGTCCCACAGGTGGTTTGGCTTGTTCAGCTCGCGCAGCAGGAACACCTCTATCTTGGCACCGGTCTTTTCCTTGCGGCCATACAGGCGTGCGGGAAATACCTTGGTGTTGTTCACTATCATCACGTCCTTGTCGTGAAAATAGCCCAGGATGTCCTTGAATATCTTATGCTCTATCTTGCCCGTGTCACGGTGAATGACCATCAGGCGGCTTTCGTCACGTTTTTTGGCGGGGTGTTGCGCTATGAGATTTAATGGGAGATCAAACTTGAATTGCGACAACTTCATATAAAAAGAGATATAAGGGAAGATCGATTAAAAGTGTGCAAAGTTAGCAAATATAACGACAACTTAGGAATATAGGCAAATAATAAATAGGAAGAAGGTGACTATTTAACATGCCGCCTGCGCGGCTCATACCCTCGGCTACTTGGTGGTCTGCGCGAATATCGCTGCCGACTTTGTGGTCAACTGGTCCTTTTTGGCCAGGAAGGCGTCCACCTTGTCCTTTGGCAGGCGCAGGTTATAGAACGGGGTAGGGTAGGTCTTGTAGATGAACTGGTCATAGTCGGGGTTCCAGCGGTTCAGCAGTCGTTTGTCTATTCCGAACTCCTGGGCCACGAGGTCGAAGTGTACGGGCGCCTTGATGCGCACTATGGCCATGTTGTGCAGCTCTTCCTCGGTGAACTGTACTGGCTTCTTTTCGGCCGTAGCAGCGTTCGTTGCAGGTGTCTTTGCATTCGCGGTAGCACCGGGTGCAGGTGCCATCATATCATTCACAGATGGCCCGCTGCCTGCTGTCAGGGGTTTCAGAGGCCCGGGGTCTTCTTCCTTGCCGAATCTGAAATCCACAGGTATGCTGCCCAGGTCTATGAATTTGCTCAGGTTCTCAAATATGCTGGCCGTGGCTATGAATGCCAGTACATGGCCCTGCGTTTCGCGGGGCAGGTGCTCCTTTATGTCCCAGAAGTTGTGGCTGCCGGTACGCTCTATGGCGCGCTGCACAGGTGTAGGCCCGCTATTGTAGGCTGCTATCACCAGCAGCCAGTCGTTCAGCTGACTATAGAGCAGTTCCAGGTATTTGGTGGCCGCCGCGGTCGATTTGTACCAATCCGTACGCTCGTCCTTGCGGCGGGTCACAGACAGGCCCATCATTTTGGCGGTCGACTCCATCAGTTGCCATGGTCCCACGGCTCCCGCACGCGATACCGCTTTGTGGTTCAGGGCCGACTCTATCACCGCAAGGTATTTTAACTCCTTCGGTAGCTGTTTTTTCTGTAGTACGGTGTCTATTACCGAGAAAGGTTTGGCGCTGGCGTTCTGCACGCTGTATAGGGTGCGGTTATGCAGTTCCAGGTAACGGCGGGTGTAGTCGTTCACAAAATCGTTCTTCTCGCCGAAGTACGACCGTGTACCCGCCAGTGGCACAGGGCCATACATGGGCTTACCATCGGGCGTAGTGGCTGCGGCCATGGGCCCGGTAGGTCTCACCTGCTTTGCTGTGGTATCCTTGGTGGCCGTAGCAATAGCAGAAGGCCCTTTTGCTGTACCATGGCCCTGCTGACCATAGGTATGGCCAGCCAAGAAAAATGTTACCACGGAGAGCAAAAGAGCCTTGTATTGCATGTTTTATCGTTTTTGAGGCGGTGAAGCATGCAACCCATAAAAGGGAAGCAAAAATGAAAAATAAGGAGAATTACCGGAACGCTCTTATTAAGCGTTGTTGCCTGTGTTAGAGCGGACATTGTCCTTCTCTTTCAGGCCACTCTCTATCTCGTTCTTGATACCGTCCTTGGCATCGTTGAACTCACGGATACCTTTACCAAGACCCTTTGCGAGCTCAGGTATTTTCTTTCCACCGAACAATACAATGATTATCAGCAACAGTATCATCAACTCGCCTGAATTAGGCATACCCATTAGCATCTGCGGAAAAATATTGAGCATTGACATTGGTACGAAAATTTAAGAATAATATAAAGCAAATAATAATTATGCGTGCAAAGATACGACCTTATAGGCGGAATTACCGTTTTTTTCTTCTCCTGTGAATAAATATTGACAACTAATGACAATTCATTTCCCTGCGGCTATCACACCAGCATGGTCACAGGGTTCTCCAGGTAGGTCTTCAGCGTCTGCAGGAAGCGCGATCCCACGGCGCCGTCCACCACGCGGTGGTCGCAGCTCAGGGTCAGCTTCATCAGGTTGCGCACCACTACCGCACCATTTTCCACTACCGGGGTAGCGGCTATCTTGCCCACGGCCAGTATGCAGCTATCAGGCGGGTTTATGATGGCTGTGAACTCGTCTATATCCATCATGCCAAGGTTCGATATGGTGAAGGTATTGCCTGTGAATTCCTGCGGCTGTATCTTTTTGGTCCTTGCCTTGTCTATCAGTACGCCTGCCTCCTGGGCTATCTGCGCCAGGCCTTTCTGGTCGGCAAATCGTACCACGGGCACTATAAGGCCCTCGTCTACAGCTACGGCGCTACCTATGTGTATATGGTGGTTCTGGCGTATGAAATCGCCCATCCACGAGCTGTTCACGGCCGGGTGCTTGCGCAGCGCCATGGCGCATGCCTTTATCACCATGTCGTTGAACGACACCTTCTCTGGCGACACCGCATTGATGGCCTTGCGTGCTTCCATGGCATTGTCCATGTTTATGGTCATGCGCAGGTAGAAGTGCGGCGCGCTGAACTTGCTTTCGGCCAGGCGCTGGGCTATTATGCGGCGCATCTGTGTCAGCGGTGTATCGGTATGGCCTTCCTGCCCGTTGAATACAGGTATGGTGGCAGGTGCTGCCTTGCCTGCCGGTGCGGCGGCTGCGGCAGGTGCCGGTGTATAATTGTCTATATCGCGTTTTATGATACGGCCATTATCGCCGCTGCCTTTTACGGCCTGTATATCCACGCCCTTTTCCTCGGCCAGCCTCTTTGCCAGGGGCGATGCCTTTACTCTGTCGTCGCCGCCTGCTGCAGGTGCTTCCTGCGCTGCCGGGGCCACTGGTGCGGGTGCTGCCGCCTGCTGAGGTGCAGCGGCCTGTGGCGCTGGTGCAGATGCCGGAGCCTGTGGGGCTGCAGCAGGTGCGGCCGGTGCTTCCTGTGCGGGCGCTGCCGCCGGTCTTGCACCGCCCTCTCCGTCCAGTATCGACTGGAAGTCTTCGCCCGGCTTGCCTATGATGGCCATTATACCGTTCACGGGTACGCCCTTGCCTTTCTCTACTCCTATATATAGCAGTGTGCCATCTACATACGGCATCACTTCCATGGTAGCCTTGTCTGTTTCTACTTCTGCTATTATATCGTCCGATTTAACGGTATCGCCTACTTTTTTGTGCCATTCAGCAATGATCCCTTCCTTCATTGTGTCGCTCAGCAGCGGCATGCGTATAGCTTCAGCCATGATCCTTTGGTGTATTTTGAGTGCCAAAAGTAATTTTTTTTAGCCAATTGTTATCACTATTTCGGGCGGGTGCATTTTGCGCATACCGGCCGGTCGCAGGGCCCTGTATCGTGCCTGTTCTTTTGTGCCAAGTCATTACCTTTAGCAGCAAAATCACATACACATGATAGCATATTTGGGTACCGGCCTGCTGGGCTCGGGCTTTGTGAGGGCCATGCTGGCAAAGGGCGAGCAGGTAAGGGTATGGAACAGGAGCGCGGCAAAGGCGCAGGCGCTGGCAGAATACGGGGCTATAGTATGCGCCACACCCGCCGAGGCGGTGCAGGGCGCATCGCGCATCCACATGACCCTGAAGGACGATGCCAGCGTGAACGAGGTGCTGCAGGCCGCACTGCCCGGGTTCGCTCCCGGTGTGGTCATAGCCGACCATACTACTACCTCGGTAGCGGGTGCTATAGAGCGTACCGCACTGTGGAAGGAGCAGGGCTTTACCTATGTGCATGCGCCCGTCTTCATGGGCCCTCCCAATGCGCTGGAAAGTACGGGTTATATGCTCGTTTCGGGCGACCAGGATGTGATAGCCGGCCTTATGCCCGCCCTGCAGCGCATGACGGGCAAGGTCATCAACTTCGGGCCCGAAACAGGTAAGGCCGCCGGTATGAAGCTGGCCGGAAACCTCTTCCTTATAGCCTTTACCGCAGGTATATCCGATACACTCTCGCTCACGCATTCGCTGGGCATACCCGCTACCGACCTGATGGACCTCTTCAACGAATGGAACCCCGGCGCTATGCTGCCCGCCAGGCTCAAGCGCATGGCCGGAGGGGTATATGACAAGCCATCTTGGGAGCTGGATATGGCCCGCAAAGATGCCGGGCTCATGATAGCCGAGGCCGAAAAAGCAGGCAGGCCGCTGGCCATAATACCCGCCGCCGCTGCCGAAATGGACCGCTGGATAGCCAGGGGCTATGGCAATAGTGACTGGACGGTGATAGCAAAGGATAATTTGTAACAGGCTAGGCGCAATGCTTGCACACCCCATGTACCAGTGTATGTACGCTGGTGGGGGTGAAGCCCGCAGGCAGCTTCAGGGCAGGGGCATGTGTATGCTCCAGGCAGAACATCTTGTGGCAGCGCGTACAGTTGAAGTGTACATGATCATCGGTATGGGTCACATCGGGGCAGTCGTGGCTGCATACCGCAAAGCGGGTCACGCCGTCGGCACCCACTATCTTGTGTACTATGCCGGCCTCTTCAAAGTCTTTCAGTGCCCGGTACAGGGTTATCCTGTCCACCTTGCCGAAGGTGGCCTCCAGCTCTGTATGCGACATGGCCAGGTGCGTATCCTGCAGCTCTTCCAGCACTTTCAGGCGCACCGGGGTCACTTTCAGGCCCTTACCGCGTATATATTCGGTACCGTTCACGCAGCAAAGATAAATAATAAACGCAACATGGTTGCATTTGTGTTTTTTCCTTACATTTGCAACCGTGTTGCGTTTACACTCATTGTTGCACTCATCCCGTTACTTCTCTGGCGCCGATAAACTGGGCATAGCCAGCGCGGTCATATGCGCCGTGCATTGCCTGGTGATACCCGCCATATTCCTTATCAAATATTCCTGGGCCGATAGTGTTGCCGATGTACATGCGGGGCATCATGCTGGCCTGCCCGCCTGGTGGCATGTGCTCGATTATGTTTTCCTCGTAGTGGGCTTTGTGGCCGTGCTGCATGCCTCTTCCCATGCTCCTGCAAGGGGAGTAAAGCTCTCTCTCTGGTTCTTTTGGCTATGCCTGGCGGTAGCAGTAGTGTTCGAAGAGCAACTGCACTGGATGACCTACCTCGCCTCAGCAGGCCTCATAGCTACCCACTTCTTTAATATCCGTTCCCACAGGAACACCAGGCATGCACAGGCTTCCGATATGGCAGATAAATAATATGTCTTTCGCCATTTTTCCGCATAGTATGCATATCATTTGTATTAATAAAAAATACACCTGAATATTTTCCTTAAAATAACAACGGATTTGACCTACTTTTGCCGAAATTTTCGAGCATTACATTTGTGATGAAGCAGACAATACTGGTAGCCGGGGCAGGCAGATCATCGATATATCTGATAGAATACCTACTTGAGAACGCACTAAGGAAAAAATGGCATGTGATAGTGGCCGATGGCGATAAGGACGCCATAATGAGGAAACTGAACAAGCATCCATGCGGCGAGGCAGCAGCAATAGATATTACCAACGATGAGCAGCGCCAGTCGCTGGTACAGCGGGCCGATATAGTATTGTCGCTCATGCCACCGCACCTGCACATCCTTTTGGCCCACGACTGCCTGAAGTTCAACAAGAACCTCATCACGTCCTCCTATATATCCGACGAGATGAAGGCCATGGACGAAGCGGTGAAAAAAGCCGGTCTCGTGTTCATGTGCGAAATGGGCCTCGATCCCGGTATCGATCATATGACGGCCAGCCACATCATACACAGTGTGCGCAAGGTGGCAGGTCGCATCACTGCTTTCAGGTCGTACTGCGGTGGGCTGGTAGCTCCCTCCAGCGACGACAATCCATGGCACTACAAATTCAGCTGGAACCCCCGCAACGTGGTCATGGCAGGTATGGGCGGCGCCAAATATCTCAGCAATGGCAAGGTCACCGAGGTGCCCTACGAGCATATGTTCGAGAACAATAAGAAGATAAAAGTGCCCGGCCTGGGCTCACTGGCCTACTATCCCAACAGGGACTCGGTGAAATACCTGGATATACTGGATGTGCAGGGCATCAATACCTTCCTGCGTGCTACACTGCGCTACCCGGCCTTCTGCAAGGGCTGGCAGGCCATCATAAAGCTGGGCCTTACCGACCTGGAAGATACCATGGATACCACCGGTCTTACCTATGCAGGCTGGATAAGGAAAAAGACCGACTGCAGGCCCAAGACCGACATACTGAAACATGTAGCCACCATACTGGGTATAGAAGAGAGCGATAAGGTGATGGGTATGCTGCTGTGGCTGGGAATTTTTGAAGATAATGCCATAGGTGATAGCAAGATGTCATCGGCCGATGTACTGTATACGCTGCTGCAGGAAAAATGGCAGATGTCGCCAAAAGACAAGGACATGGTGGTGATGCAGCACGAGATAGAGTACGAACACAAAGGCAAGCTCATAACCCTTACCAGCTCTATGGTGCTGGAGGGCGATGGCGGCGAGCATACAGCCATGGCCAAGACCGTAGGCCTGCCTATGGGTATACTGGCCTCGCTGATGCTGCGCAAAAAAGTGACCCCTCCTGTGGGCGTGCATATGCCCGTGATGCCGGTGGTGTACAAACCCGTATTGAAAGAACTGGAACAGCACGGCATCATCTTCCACGATGTGGTGAATGGCTAGTGCGTTACGAGTTAAAAGGGTAAAAGGTTAAAAAGTTAATTAGGGCAATAAGTTAAAGGGCAAATGGTGTAGTGACCATTTGCCCTTTTTCTATTTGAATATTTACGATAATGGACCTTTTACCTTTTTAACCCATTACCCAATTGACCCTTAACAGTCTATTTCAGGTAGCGCTTCATTTCTCTTTCCACATCGCGGTTCTTTATGGTCTCGCGCTTGTCGTGCAGTTTTTTGCCCTTACCCAGGCCTATCTCTACCTTGGCATAGCCGTTCTCATTTATGAACACCGCCAGCGGCACTATGGAATAGCCTTTCTCTTTCACCTTGTTCTGCCACTTCTTTATTTCCTTCTTGGTCAGCAGCAGCTTGCGGTCGTGTACGGCCACATGGCCCGCATACCCGGCATTCACATATTCGGCTATATGCAGGCTCTTTACCCAAAGCTCGCCATCGTCGAACAGGCAATAGCTGTCGTTGAAGCTCACCTTCCCTTGCCGTATCGATTTTATCTCCGATCCCGTTAATACGATACCCGCCTTTAGCCTGTCCTCTATCGCATACTCGAATGTAGCAGGGCGGTTCTTGATGTATATGTTCTCAGGCAAGGTATCTCTCTATTTTACTACAGGGCTTATGTTACTGTTCTTTCATGAACCATTCTGCGGTCATGCTCAGCTTGTTCTTCAGGTTCTTGCGCTCGGTTATGAAGTCCAGGAAGCCATGCTCCAGCAGGAACTCCGATCGCTGGAAGCCGGCAGGCAGGTCTTTCTTTATGGTCTCCTTTATCACGCGGGGGCCGGCAAAGCATATCAGCGCATTGGGCTCGGCTATGTTTATATCGCCTAGCATAGCGTACGATGCCGTTACCCCACCGGTGGTAGGGTCTGTCATCAGCGATATATATGGCAGACCTGCTTTTGCCAGTTGGGTCAGCTTGGCCGATGTCTTTGCCATCTGCATCAGCGAGAAGGCGCTCTCCATCATACGCGCCCCGCCCGATTTGCTTATTATCAGCAGCGGCATCTTGTGGGCAATGCTGTGATCTATGGCGCGGCTTATCTTTTCGCCCACTACCGACCCCATGGAGCCGCCTATGAAGTTGAAGTTCATGCAGGCCACTACAAAGGGTACACCGTTCATGGTGCCGGTGCCCACTGTCATGGCATCCTTCAGGCCGGTGTTGTTCTGTGCTTCCACTATGCGCGATCCGTAGGGCTTCATATCCACAAAGCCCAGGAGGTCCTTCGGCATTATGTTCTCGAAAAGCAGGTCGTACTTATTGTTGTCAAAAAGTATCTCGAAGTATTCCAGCGAATCTATACGGTTGTGATAGTTGCACTTCGCGCATACATGCAGGTTATCGTGCAGTTCTTTCACGGTAGTGGTGGTCTTGCATTCAGGGCATTTGTGCCACAGTCCGTCCGGGGTCTCCTTTTTCTCTTCTGTCGATGTGAGTATGCCTTTTTTACTGCGACGGAACCACGTTGATGACATGATCGGTGTTATTTGGTCAGGCGACAAAGATACATTTTAAGCAGGATAAGTTGATACAGCACATATATCAAAAACACCCTCCCTGTCCTTGCAGTATATATCAGGCCGGGGGCAGAAAACGGCTGATACCCTCCAGTGGTGCGCCCCATATGCCCGGCAGCAGGTATACTATGAAAGTGAATAGCGCGATGGCAATGAAAAGATTGGGCAGCGATACATACTTTACCCCATAAAGGTTCTTGGTAGGGGCATAGTCTTTCGACAGGCGTATGACGCCCAGCATATAAGCGCCCGCTGCTGCCGCCAGCATAATGATAATGATGATGAACAGGTAACGGTCTATAAGGTGCCACTGCAGCGCCAGGTCTGTGCGCGACAGGAATTTTACGCCTATGGTCAGCGCTACGAAGCCCATTATACCTTTTACCTTGTTCAGTACTTCTTTCGATGGTACCAGTATCTCCAGTATCCTGGGGTATATGAATGGCAGCGACAACCCTACCGAGAAACCGAATAGGCTGAATGCGGGGCCCAGTACGCCTGCATTATGGCCGGTAAGCAGCGCCACCACCATCATAGGAATTACCGATGAGAACGATACCGCAGGCATAGTAAGGGCCATGTACATGATGCCCACTACATTGCCCGATCGTGCCTTGGCCGATGCTGCATTGGCCCACGATGCAGGTAGCTTGAACTCGAACACGCCCAGCAGCGATATACCCAGCCCCAGGAACAGGCGGCATATGGCAAAGTTAAAAAGCCAGTGCTCTATGAACCTGAACACACCCGTAGCATTGGCTATGATAGATAGCAGTATGCCCAGTGTAGAGAAGATAAGCACCAGTGTACCGGTATATATCAGTATGTTCTTCTGACCTTCTTTTTTGCTTTTGCTCTTGGGCGAGAGGTAGCGTACCGTCACCGGCAGTATGGCATATATGAAGGGTGTTATGGCGGTGAGCACACCCACCACTATAGCCTTCAGCAATACCCCGCCTAACAGTAAAGCATGGTTCAATGTAGAATAGCTGTTTTTTAGAACACGCCCTAACTAAGCCCGTCTATGATGGCCACTATCTTCTCAAAGGCGTCCTCGTCCTTTATCACATAGTCCTCTGCGCCCTTCCTGATGGTCTGCAGTGCCGTGCCATATGCATCCTGCCCCGAAAGCATGATGACATGTATGTATTTGTTTATCTTCTTTATCGATTCCAGTATCTGCATGCCGTTGGCCGCATCCTTGTTCTCCGAGTTCAGGTTGAAATCCAGTATCACTACATCGGGCTGCTCTCTCAGGTTCTTCAGGCATTCTTCTCCGGTGCTGAACAATTTTATCTCGTGAAAAGTTTTGGTCGTCAGGTAGTCTTCCAGAAGGGTCGACATCATCTCATCATCGTCTACAACGAAGATCTTCTTTACCATTTTATTTGCCATAGGTCAGTGGTGGGTGTTGACTTCTTTTGGGGTTGAAATATTCTATGTGTTCAAATTTAGTATTTGTTTTTCGAAATGTCAATTATGCTTTCATGAAATGCTGCCGCAGTATCCGCAGCAACCAATTGTACCACAAGGCTATATACTTTTATTGTTTCCTTTTCAGGAATACGAAGCCATTGCTGCTGCCGGTCACCTCTAGCTGTGGGTTGCGGGCATATTCTGCGCTGTCGTGCACCTTGCATATGAAGTAGGCCGGTCTGTCGGTATTGCCATATATCAGCCAGTCGCCATTGGCCTCGGGGGTCTCACGGCCGGTCTTGTCCTTTCGCACACCGCGGTATTCAGGGGCATTATAGGGCTGCTTGGCGGTATAGAAAAGGTTGGCATAGCTTTTATGCCCCAGCGGCTGCACATATACTTTCTTTCCGCTAAAGCTCTTGTAGTATTCTATGGCCGCCCGTTGCGAGTAGCCCTCTATGCGGGGCGCGCAGTACAGCAGTACGAACTGTATCGCCACCACCTGCGTTATGGCCAGCAGGGTCATGCCCTTTTTCAGGTCCTGGCGCATCATGCGTGCCGCTGCTATGATGATGGCCAGGTATATGATACCCGGCACACATGCCGCATAGCTCCACTGCACATCGGCGCGTAGGTTGGCCACGGCAAATGGGTCGGCTATATAGGGTATCAGCACAGCTTTATTGATGCCCACCGCTGGCAGCAGGGCTATCACCACCGCCAGTAATATGCCTGTTACCAGTAGCACTATGGCCGTGCCTTTGCGCAGCCTTTCCTTTCCCTCGCTCAGTGCGTATAGCTGCAGTGCGGCCAGGTAGGTAAGGGGAAAATAGCAGAGCGACGAGTAGTGTACTATCTTGGTCTTCACTATAGAGAATAGCAGTAGCACTACCCAGAACAGCAGCCACATCCATGTGGCGAAGCCTGTATCTGCCACTTTTTCGCGCTTGCGCCCCAGGTACTGGAACAGGAATGCCGATGCCGGGAAACAGCCCAGCAGCAGCACTACGAAGTGGTATATGAAGGGCCCTCCATGGTCGGAATCCTCGGTGCTGAAGAGGCGTACCTGGTACTGTATGAACTCGCGCAGGAACCACGTCCCATACTCTGTGCCATGTACCGCCGTAGTTATACCCACCCACAGCCCGAAGGGTACGGCCGCGAACACGGCCATGGCCAGCAGGTGTTTTATCTTGTACCCGTTCAGCCCGCGGTGCAGCACTATGTACACGCCTAGCGCCAGCAGTGCCACCAGTATGGCCACTGGGCCCTTGGTGAGGGCGGCCATACCCAGCAGCAGCCCGCCGGCTATGGCGTGCAGCCATGCGCGGCTACCGGTACGCAGCACATGTACCTGGTAAAAGGCCAGGAATATGAGCAGGTTGAAGGTGGGATCTATGATACCCGTTTTGAAGTAAAAATGCGGCAGCCACGATGCCGCGAACAGTACCGCCCACCATTGCCCCATCTTATGGCTTACCAGCCGCCTGCCGCAGTGGTATATGGCCACCAGTGTCATTACGCCCACAAGAGCATTTGGGAAGCGTGCCGCGAATTCATTGATGCCGAACAGTCTCATGCTCACCACCTGCATCCATATGAACAGGGGAGGCTTTTCCCAGAAGGGCATGAAGTCTATCTGCGGGCGCAGGTGGTCGCCGCTCACTATCATTTCGCGGGCGCACTCGGCAAAGTTGATCTCGTCCCAGTCGAACAGGTGTACCCCGCCCAGGAAGGGGAAGAACAGCAAGCCCGATAAAATGATGATGGCCAAATAGCCTCCACGTTCACGCATGGGGATAGATAAGAGCGGTAAAGGTCGTACAGGTTTTTGATGATGCAAAACAGATAGCGGCTTAATGGAATGCTTCCTCAAAATGTACTATCTCCCTGGCATGTTCGTCGTTCAGTAGCACACTCACTATGTCAAAGCGTACCGACCGGTAGGCCGTATATTGCTCCAGGAAGGTGCCGGCCGCCACGCGCAATGCCTCCTGTTTCCTGTGACCCACAGCCTCTTCGGGAAATTGTAATATGTTCTTCGAACGGGTCTTAACCTCTACAAATACCAGCACATCCCCCTTCGATGCCACTATATCCACCTCCTTTTTGCCCGTCCTCCAATTACGAAAAACAATATTATAACCTTTATTTGTCAAAAAGTCTACAGCGATCTGTTCGCCGTTCATACCAATTTTACTATGTTTGGGCATCGAAATATAAATATAGTGTGAAACATCCGTTCCCATGCAATAATACCCCTTATGATGTGCTGAACGAGTGAGACGCCCGGCAAGCCATACGGAAACCAGAACGGCAGATAAACTACCAACAAAAAATGAAACAATTAGTACTGGACTTCCCTTTACAACTACAGGAAGCTCTGATAATAGGAAAGAACCACAGGTTCATCACCCAACCCAGGCAATTCAGCAATATAGTAGTTACAGGCCTTGGTGGCAGCGGCATTGGCGGCTCCATAGTGCAGAACTATGTGTTCGATAAGCTGAACGTACCCTTCGTAGTGAACAAGGATTATTCACTGCCCGCATTCGTAGGTAAAGATACCCTCGTTATAGCCTGCTCTTACTCCGGCAATACCGAAGAGACACTGATGGCCCTGCAGCAGGCCAAAAAGAAGCGTGCTACCATCATATGTGTCACATCGGGCGGCAAGGTGGCAGAATTTGCCGGTGCAAAAAAACTGGATTGTATACTGGTACCTGCCGGTATGCCGCCACGTTCCTGCCTAGGGTACTCATTGGTACAGTTGCTTAGCATCTTGAACCACTTCGGCCTTATACCCGGCAATTTCGACCGTGAGATAAAGGCTGCCATAAAGCTGCTGAAGACCAATAGCGCCGATATACAGAAGAAAGCATCGGTACTGGCAAAGAAGATGTTCGGCAAGCTGCCCATCATATATTCTGCTGCTGCACTGGAGGGTGTGGCAGTGCGTTTCCGCCAGCAGATAAATGAGAACAGTAAGCTGCTGGCATGGCATGGCGCCATACCCGAAATGAACCACAACGAGCTGGTAGGCTGGCGCGACGATGCGTCGGACAAGGTAGTGATCATCCTCCGCGACCAGGACGACTTCTCTCGCGTACAGGCGCGCATGGAGATAGGCAAGAAGATAGCCAAGAAGTACAACCCCACTATATTGGAGATTTACTCTGAAGGCAAGACCTACTGGGAGCGTGTCTTCTACCTCATACACCTTACCGACTGGGTATCGGTATTTCTTGCCGACCTGCGCGGCGTAGATGCAACCGAGGTGCGTGTGATAGACTACCTGAAGGGCGAGCTGGCCAAGGTGAAATAACATAAAATAACATAGAGGTACGAAGGGCACATATATTATGTGCCCTTCGTCGTTCATGGGGTTTCCGTTAACTCGTTTTGCTGGTACGCTGTCCTTTACATATCATTGTACAGGTATAAAAAACGATACACCTATGGAACAGCAGAAAATGAATATGGCCACACTCACTGCCCTGTCTATGATAATAGCCCGCCAGGAATTTCTCACCGGCCTTATGATAGAGTCCATTGCCGTAGGCAATCCCGAATTCCAGGAGACCCTGCGCGATTCGCATACCAAGCTCGTAGAGGAGTCCTCCCGGGAATGGCTGCAACGCCTGATGGCGGTAGGGGCCACTATGTAAGCGCCGGTCTACCGGGTATGTCAGGTAAATGCCGGTAAAAAGTTCCACTCTTTTTATAGGGCATCTGCTATTTTTGCAACCTCAACACATCACGAACAATGAAGGACTTTTCTAATGCCATTATAGAATGCGTGCCCAATTTCAGCGAGGGCCGCGATATGAATATCATCAAACAGATAACCGATGAGATAGAGCGTACCGAAGGTGTGCGCCTGCTGGATGTAGACCCCGGCAAGGCCACCAACCGTACCGTGGTCACCTTTATAGGCAACCCTCATGCTGTAGTAGAGGCCGCCTATCGTGCCATCAAAAAGGCCGGCGAGCTTATAGACATGCGTACGCATACCGGCGAGCATCCGCGCATGGGCGCTACCGATGTTTGCCCGCTTATACCCATATCGGGCATCACTATGGAAGAGACCGTAGAATTTGCGCGTATGCTGGGCCAGCGGGTAGGCGAGGGTGCAGGTATACCTGTATACCTGTATGAGTATGCCGCTACTGCCGACTACCGCCGCAATCTTGCCGACATCCGCAAGGGCGAATACGAAGGTCTGCAATCGAAGATAATGCAGCCCGAGTGGAAGCCCGACTATGGCCCCGCTGCGTTCAATGCCGTGAGCGGCGCCACTGTTATAGGTGCGCGCGATTTCCTTATCGCATACAATGTCAACCTCAATACCACTTCTACCCGCCGTGCCAATGCGGTGGCCTTCGATATACGCGAGAAGGGCAGGCAGAAGAAAGATGCCAATGGCAAGATAGTGAAGGATGCCGGCGGCGAGGCTGTATGGGAGCCCGGCCTGCTGAAGAATGTAAAGGCCATAGGCTGGTATATAGAGGAGTATGGCATAGCGCAGATATCCATCAACCTCACCAACATGAACACCACGCCACTGCATGTGGTGTTCGATACCGCCTGCGAACGTGCCAATGCCCGTGGTATGCGCGTTACAGGTAGCGAGCTGGTGGGCCTTGTGCCGCTGCAGGCCCTGCTGGAGGCCGGTAAGTACTTCCTGCAGAAGCAGGAGCGCAGCATAGGCGTGAGCGAGGAAGAGCTGGTGCGCATAGCCGTAAGGTCCCTTGGTCTGGACGAGCTTGGTCCCTTCGATCCCAAAAAGAAGGTGATAGAATACCAGTTGCAGGACACCAATGCAAAGAAGCTGGTAGATATGACCGTTACCCGTTTCGTACACGAGACGGCCAGCGAATCGCCCGCGCCGGGCGGTGGCTCGGTATCGGCGCTCTGTGGTGCGCTGGGTGCGGCACTGGGTACTATGGTTGCCAATCTCTCATCGCACAAGAAGGGCTGGGACAGCCGCTGGAAGGAGTTCAGCGATCATGCTGCCGAGGGCCAGAAGCTGCTGAAAGAGATGCTATACCTGGTAGATGAGGATACCAATGCCTTCAACGCCATCATGGCCGCCTTTGGTATGCCCAAGGGGACAGACGATGAGAAGGCGGCCCGCAAAGCTGCCATAGAGGCCGCCACCATATATGCCATCAAGATACCGTTCCGCACTATGGAGGTAGCCTATGCCTCTATGGACCTGGCCATAGCGATGGGAAAGAAGGGCAATCCCAACAGCATCAGCGATGCCGGTGTGGGCGCGCTCTGTGCCCGTACCGCTGTAAAAGGTTGCTACCTGAACGTAAGGATAAATGCACAGGACCTCAAAGAGCATCCCGAGGTAAAAGACCTGCTGGCGCGTGCCGAAGAGATAAACACTGCTGTAGAGGCCAAAGAGCATGAGGCATGGAGCATAGTACTGGGCGCTATGAAGTAAGCCCCAAGCCCCTCCCGACCTCCCCCGAGGGGAGGAGGTATCAATACTAATAGAGAAGAGGCTGTATCACTGATACAGCCTCTTCTCTATTATGCAAAACATGGGCGACCCATCGCCTCCCCTCGGGGGAGGTCGGGAGGGGCTACTCCACCCAATCGCATATGAACACATTCGTGTCCCTGTTGCCGCCATTGTTCCTGTTCGATGAGAAGATGAGCTTCTTGCCATCGGGCGAGAACATAGGGAAGGCATCAAAACCCGCATCGTTCGATATGCGCTCCAGCCCTGTCCCATCTATGTTCACCAGGTAGAGGTTGAAGGGGAAGCCTCGCTCATGTTCGTGGTTCGATGCGAATATCAGGCGCTTGCCATCCGGTGCAAAGGAGGGCGCCCAGTTGGCCTTGCCCAGGCTGGTCACCTGTCTTGCATTGCTGCCATCGGCATTGGCTACGAACACTTCCATGTTGGTAGGCATCACCAGCCCCTGTGCCAGCAGGTCTTTGTATTCTTTTACCTGCTCCTCGGTCTTCGGGCGCGATGCACGCCATGTTATCATCTTGCTGTCGGGCGAAAAACATGCGCCGCCATCATAGCCTGTGGTTGTGGTTATCTGCTTTACATCGGTGCCGTCTATGTTCATCGTATACAGGTCTATATCTCCGTTGCGCATACTGGTGAACACTATTTTCTTCCCATCGGGCGATACCGTACCCTCTGCATCATAGCCGGGTGTATTGGTAAGCCTCTTGGTTATGTTGCCCTTTAGGTCGGCCACATATATGTCGTAGCTGTCGTATATAGGCCATACATACTTTTTTATCTTGCTGCGGTCGGGCACAGGTGGGCAGCTATCTGCGGCCATATGGGTAGATGCATATAGGAAGTGCTTCATATCCGGCATCAGGTAGGCGCATGTGGTACGGCCCTTGCCGGTGCTTACCAGTTTATAGCTGAATTTCTTTTTACCGGAAGCAGGTATGGTGCCATAAAATATCTGGTCGCAGGGTACACCGTCTTTCGCATCGGTGCGCTGAAAGGTCACATGCTCATTATCGAACCCGAAATAGGCCTCGGCATTATCGCCGCCAAAGGTCAGTTGGCGTATGTTCCTGAAGTGTTTCTCATCAGGGTAGGTAAGTGGTTTGTCCTGTGCTTTTGCAGCAGTGGTCAATAGTGTGGCTGCTGCCAGTAGGCTGTGAAGGTGAGTTCGGTTAAATATCATGTTTTGTTTTATGTGGCGCAAATCTACTCCAACGCCTTGCATCAGGCACTGATAATGCAGTGCATTTTGTCAGCCGATCGTCATAAACGTATATGCGAAGTAGTTGTGACGTGCGTTGCAAACGCACTGCCTGAGCATCCTCGTTGTAAACGAGGACGAGTGGGGTTAATGACGTGCGTTACAAACGCACTACCTGAGCAGCATCCTCGTCGTAGACGAGGACGAGTAACTTATCTCCTCCCCTCGGGGGAGGTCGGGAGGGGCTTCTTCCTGAATAGTTGGGAAACGGCCACACCTATAAGTATCAGTATCAGCACACTGCTTGCCATGGCCACCTTCTGCCCATTGTAGAAGCTCTCAGGCCTGAAGTGGAACTCTATACTATGGGTGCCTGCAGGCACTTTTATGGCGCGTAGCACATAGTTGGCCCTTATTATGGGGGTCTCCTTGCCATCTACATATGCCTTCCAGCCTTTGCTGTAATATATGTCCGAGAATACCGCAAGGCCCGCCTGGCTGTTGCTGCTGGTGAATGCCAGGTCGTTCAGTCCATATTGCGACAGCCGTACATAGGCCGCGCTGTCCTTGCCAAAGCTATAGTTGCCCAGCTCGTTCTTGAAGGTAGCGCGTATAATGGCCGTCCTGCGTGGCTCGAAGGCGCCGGGTACCATGGTAGTATCGCCTATCTGTGGTGCGCTCAGGCTGTTCATTTCCTCGTCGGCGGTATTGGCCCATTTCACCTCGTTCACGAACCATGCATTGCCACATGCCGTAGGGTTGGGTATAGGCTGCGGTGCCGAGCCCCTGCGGCCTGCTATGATGTACTTGGTGTTCAGCATGTCCAGCACGGCCCCGTTGAAGCCCTGGCTCATGTGGCGGTCTATCAGGTCCTGGTATATCTCCATCTTGGCAGGGTGGTAGCCGCCCACACATTTGTGGAAGTATGCCTGTACCGCATCGTTATAGGTATCGCGGCTCAGGTCCAGCACACGGTAGTACGGGTCGGGATCCTGCATGATGGCCTTGTCCGCCTCTGTAGGTTCAAAGGCCGCATCATATTCCGCAGCATCCACATAGTTCTCCTTGTTCAGGTAGTTCAGCGATGTAGGTATCAGGTCTATCACTACTATGGCGCATATACCACTTATCAGCATCGTGGGCTTTATCTTATCCTTCATATACGCCCACAGCAGGCCTGCCGTTATCAGTATATATGCCGCGCTGGTCAGGCCGCTGGTCATCGCCAGCGATGCACGGTCCTGGCGCAGCAGTTGCAGCATCTCGGGCTGCATACGGGCGTCGCTGCCGCCGGTAAAGTCGAAGAACATGCTGCCACCTACGCCCAGCAGCAGGCACAGGCCGGCGGTGATGCCCGCAGCCAGTTTTATGTTCTGCCATACTTTAGGGTCGTTCCTGCGTTCCATCACTTCATTGATGGCCCATGCGCCCAGCAGGGGGAAGAGGAACTGCGGTATCACCAGTACCATAGATGGTGTACGGAACTTATTGAGGTAGGGTATATGGTCGAACAGGAAGTAGTTGATCCCTTCAAAGTTCTTACCCCACGACATCATTATGCATATGGCGCTTGCGGCCAGTATCCACCATTTGTGCGGCGAGCGCACCACCATCAGCCCCAGTACAAAGAGGAAACACACTGCTGCACCAAAGTACACAGGCCCGCTCAGGAAGGGCTGCGGCCCCCAGTAAAGGGGCAGCTTGTCGGCGCTGCCGCCTATGGCTTCCAAGGTCTTGGGTGCTTTCGCTGCATCCTCCCCGCTGGCGCCACCGTAGAGGTAGGGTATCATCAGGCAAAATGTCTCGCCTATACCATTGCTCCAGCGGAAGGCATATTCTTTGTCCAGGCCGCCATTCTCCTTCTTGTCGTGGCCCGATAGCTCACTGGCGCCGCCGCGCATGGTCTCCTTGGCATACTCGGCCGTAGTGAGCAGCGATGGCATACTGGGGCCTACACCCACTGCTATAGCGCCAGCCGCTATGGCCGATGATATGAGGAAGCTCTTGATGCGCCCTTCCTTTATGGCCTGCACCAGCATCACTACGCCAAAGCATCCGAACATGATGAAGGAGTAATAAATGACCTGGAAGTGATTGTTGGTAAAAATAAGCGCAAAAGTCACTGCCAGCAGTGCCGCTCCCGTCAGCCATTTTTCCTTGTATATCAGGTACAGGCCGGCCAGCGCCGCAGGCAGGTAGCCCATGGTCAGCATCTTGGTCTCGTGGCCCACACTTATGATGATGCCGTTGTATGTAGAGAAAGCATAGGCTATAGACCCTATGGCGCCTACCCACTTATTTATCTTCAGCACCCGCATCAGCAGGAAGAAGCACAGCATGGGTATGAAGAAGAAGTAGGCCGGCTTGCCTATGCCCTGCAGTATGCTTTGTATGAAGCTGGTATAGTTGGTGTTGGTGGCGGCCACATAGGTGGTATAGGTGGGCATGCCGCCGAACATGCTGTTCGACCACAGTACATCCTTGCCGGTGGCCTTGTGGTATTCCATGGCCTCGTGCGACATGGCCTGCCACGATATGTTATCGTGCTGGTTCAGTTTCATCCCCTGCAACTGGGGGTAGCAATAGAGCAATGCAAGCACCGCAAAACCCACGATGATGATGAGGTCTTGTTTGTATTTCTTTATATCGAACTGCATATGATAATGGCTGAAAAGCCAAAAGTATAGCGTAGCCGATCATTTTCCTAAGCTATTTTTATAGCAGGTACATCTGCCCGTCATGCTTTTCCTCTCTTTCGGGCAGGAACGTATACCGCCGCCACGCACAGCGCTATTATCAGCAGGCTGCCTGCCATGGCCACCTTGCGCCCATTGTAAAAGCTATCAGGCCTGAAGTGGAACTCTATATTGTGGTTTCCCGCAGGTATCATTATGGCCCTCAACACATAGTTGGCCTTTACTATAGGTGTCTCTTTGCCATCTATGTAAGCCTTCCAGCCTTTAGAGTAATATATATCGGAGAAAACGGCCAGCCCCGGCTTTGGTGCCGATGAGCTGAAGGAAAGGTCGCCCAGCCCATACCGCGTCAGTGTTATTTTCGATGTACTGTCGGCCCCGGGTACAAAGCTGCCTATAGTGCTTTTGAAGGTATTGCGTATCACTGCCGTCTTGCGCGGGTCAAAGGCATCGGGTACCTGCACCGTATCGCCCAGTATGTTCGATCTCAGGGCATTTATCTCTTCCTCTGCCGTATTTACCCACTTTATCTCGCTCACGAACCATGCATTGCCGCAGGCAAAAGGGTTGGGCATCACCCTGTCCTGCCCGTCCTTGCCCAGTATTATATATTTGGTGTTCAGCATGTTCAGTACCGCCCCGTTGAATCCGTTGCTCAGGTGCCTCTCTGTCAGGTCCTGGTACATTTCCATCTTGGCGGGGTGGTAGCCGCCCACACATTTATGGTAGTATGCCTGTTGCGCATCGTTATAGGGGTCGCGGCTCAGGTCCAGTACACGGTAGTATGGGTCGCGGTCCTGCAGTATCGCCTTATCTACCTCGCGTGGTACAAAAGTATCCTCCAGTTCGCCGGCATCCACATAGTGGTCCAGCTCGGTACTGTTGTGTTGTTTGCCGCTCAGGTAGTTGTGCGCTACGGGCAGTATATCTATCACGGTTATGAGGGCCAGGCCGCCTACCAGGTAGCTTTTCCGCAATTTGTCGTTCAGGTAAGCCCACAGCAGGCCTGCCGCTATCAGAATATATACGGCGCTTTTCAGTGCGCTGGCCATGGTCAGCGCTGCACGGTCCTCTTTGAGCAACCGCACCATTTCAGACTGGAACTGCTTATCCCGGAAGCCCGAAAAATCGAACAATATGCTGCCCAGCAGGCCTATCACGGCACATATGCCTGCGGTAATGACGGCAGCATATATCACCTTCCGCCGTAGCTCTTCCCGCTGTTCCTTGTCTTCCATTGCTTCCATTATCTCCTGCACACCCAGTATGCCCAGCAGGGGGAATAGGAATTGCGGTATCACCAGCGCCATCTCTACCGTGCGGAATTTGTTCAGCAGCGGCACATGGTCAAAGAGAAAGTAGTTCACCGTGGGCAGGTTCTTGCCCCATGCCAGTACTATGCCCAGCAGGCTGGCAAAGAACATCCACCACTTATGTGGCGATCGTATCACCATCATTCCCAGCACGAACAGGAAACACACCACCGCGCCAAAGAACACAGGCCCCATTTGCGTAGGGCGCTCACCCCAGTATACAGGTAGCAGGTCGGCATTGCTACCTACTGCCTCTAGTGTGCGGGGGGCCAGATCGGCATTATCGTAGGTAGCGCCGCCATACATATAGGGTATCATTATGCAGAAGGTCTCCACCAGTCCCGTGCTCCAGCGAAAGGCATATTCCTTGTCCAGCCCGCCCGATGTTTTCTTGTCGTGCGAGCTCAGTTCGCTGGTGCCGCCGCGCATGGTCTCCTTGGCATATTCCTGCGTCGTCAGTACCGAGGTGATGTTCGGCATCAGCCCCAGCAGGCCCGTACCCATTGCCACCAGTGCAGACAGGAAGAACTGTTTTACCCTTCCCTCGCTGATGGCATCATAGGCCAGCACCACCGTAAAGCACAGCAGCAGTATGATGATGTAGTACATCATCTGGAAGTGGTTGGTGCCCGATAGCAGTACCATGCTCACCGCGAAGAGTGCACCACCCGTCAGCCATTTTTCTTTGAATATGAGGTAAAAGCCCGCTATCACGGCAGGCATATAGCCTATGGCCAGCATCTTGGTCTCATGCCCCACTACTATTATTATAGGGTTGTTCGATGCGAACGCGTATGCAAAGGCCCCTATGCTAGCCAGCCACCTGCTTACACCCAGCACCCGCGCCAGCAGGTAGAAGCACAGCATGGCTATAAAGAAGAAATAGGCCGGTTTGCCTATGGCCTGCAGCACGCTCTGTATATAGCCGGGATAGTTGGTGTTGGTAGCGGCCACATAGGTGGTATATGTAGGCATACCACCGAACATACTGTTCGACCACAATACATCCTTGCCCGTAGAGTCGTGGTATGTCATGCCCTCATGGGCCATGGCCTTCCACATCATAGTATCCTGCTGGCGTAGCTGTTTGCCCTGTAGCTGCGGGTAGCAATACAGCAGCGCCAGCACTGCCAGCCCCAATACTATAAAAAGGTCCGTTTTGTACTTCTTCAAAAGATCAGAGAACATTGTAGTGGTCGTTTCTAAAAAAGTTGAAAGGAAAGGGTTTGTGTTCTATTTACTTTATTACTCTACTTCACACTTCATAACTCATAATTCATAATTCATAATTCATAATTCAAAAAGCTTTCCCACATCTGCTGCCACTGCGTCTATGGCCCTGTTGCCGTCTATGATGGTCACTTTTTCTTCATTGCCCAGCCTTGTGAAGGCCGCCAGGTAGTTGTCTCTCACTTTTCGCAGTATATCAGTGGTCTCATACAGCTCGGGTACTTCCCTGTTGGCCACTATGCGTTGCATACAGGCCTCAGGTGGTACATCTATGAAAATGGTCATATCGGGCCGTAGCATACCGGCGCACATGCGGTTGCATTCTATCACCCAGTCCATATCCACATATACGCTATGGTATGCATACGAAGAGAAGTAATATCTATCGCATATCACCGTATACCCATCGGCAAGCATTTTCAGCAGCCCATCATTTTCATTCTGTATATGGTCCAGCCTGTCGGCCAGGAAGAGTGCGGCAATGGCTTTCTGGTCGGCCTTTAGCTCACCTCTCAGTATGCTGCGCAGCAGCCTGCCTATGTGGCCGCCTGTGGGCTCGAATGTGGTATGTACCTTATGTCCTGCCGCTGCCAGCCGTTCTGCCAGCAGCCGGGCCTGTGTGCTCTTGCCGCTGCCGTCCGTTCCTTCTATGGTTATGAATAATGGTCTGTTCATGTTGCTATATGGCAAGGTAATAAAAACCTTGTGAAATGTGACCGGGGTGTCGCTAAGATCCCCGATCTGTACTATATTTGCCCACAATTAAATAATACTTTAAAACTAAACTTATTATGGGAAGAGGTGATAAGCGTACCAAACGCGGAAAGATAACAATAGGCAGCTTCGGCAAATCTCGTTCTGCACGCACAGGCAAGAAGGCCAGGATAGCCAAGAAAGCCTAATGGCGATACACAGTAACTCAACGAATGAATAAGGGCCGTACCATACACAGGAGTACGGTCTTTTTCTATACTATCTTCACACAACTGCACACACTTCCATATTCGTATGGCGTTATTTCATGAGGCCGACCTTTCAGGCAAGCACTTCCTGGTCACAGGGGGCGCCGGGTTCATTGGTTCACACATCGTAGAGTACCTGCTGCGCCATAGTGCGGGCAAGGTGCGTGTGCTGGACAACCTCATGACGGGCAATGTCGCCAATGTCGATCTTTTCCGTAGCTATGCCAATTACGAGTTCATGGAGGGCGATATCCGCAATGCCGATGTGTGCGGGCGTGCCTGCGAAGGCATCACCCACATCTCTCACCAGGCCGCTCTTGGGTCGGTGCCCCGCTCGGTAAAGGACCCCATCACCAGCAATGAGGTGAATGTGGGCGGTTTCGTGAACATGATAACCGCTGCCAAGAATAGGGGAGTGCAGGCGTTCGTTTATGCATCTTCCTCCTCTGTCTACGGCGATGAGCCCAACCTGCCCAAGACCGAGGACCGCACGGGCAACCTGCTGTCGCCCTATGCGGTCACCAAAATGACCAACGAGCTCTATGCAGGAGTGTTCCACAGGCTTTATGGCCTCAATGTGGCCGGTTTGCGCTACTTCAATGTGTTCGGTTCGCGGCAAGATCCCAATGGGCCCTATGCTGCCGTTATCCCGCTCTTCGTTACGGGCATACTGGGCCGCACGCCGGTATATATAAATGGCGACGGTGAGCAGACCCGCGATTTCACCTATGTAGAGAATGCCGTACAGGCCAATATCCGCGCCATGCTGGCTACCGATCCTGCCGCTTTCGGGCAGGCATACAATGTGGCCGTTGGCGCCAACTATACGGTCAATTTCCTCTACCGCTCCATAGGCGAGATACTGGGTATAGACCATCCGCCCACCTATCGCGAGCCCCGCGCCGGCGATATCCGCGACTCCCTTGCCGATGTTTCCAAGGCTACCCGCCTGCTGGGTTATGTACCCACGCAGCAGTTCCTCGATGGCCTCAGGCTTACTGTTGAGTATTTCCGTTCCATACAGTAGTGTTCTGATAAATGTGAACCTTGTGCCCTTGGTGTATTCCTTTGTGTGCCCCTTGTGGTGAGATAGATACTATTTCCGACTATCTTTGTATGAAACGCTTTCTATATGAAAAGGTTCTTCCCTTTGTCCCTCCTGTGCATGTCATTACTGTCCCTGTCGGCACATGCGCAGACCACTGCCAAACTATCTACCCTTACCAAGAAGTATGTACACGATATGGCTGCATACAAAGGCAAGCCGCAGCAGGGCTACATCTACAACAGGGGCAATGATGGAACCGTTTACATAAGCGCCCTCATTCGCGTGGCCGATGCAGGCCAGGCGCAGACCGGCCTCGATGCCATAGGTGCCCACATAGGTACCCGTGCCGGTAGCATATGGACGGTAAAGGTGCCCGTAGATAAGGTATCCGCTTTCATTACCGCCACAGGCATCAGCTACATCCAGCTCGATGAACCTGTATACCCGCAACTGGATATGGCTCGCAAGACCACCAGGGTCGATTCTGTACACGGTGGCTACGACCTGCCCATAGCCTATACCGGCCGCGATGTGGTAGTAGGCGTCATCGATTTCGGGTTCGATTACAACCATCCTACCTTCTACGATACAACCAATACCACATATCGCATCAAGAAGGTATGGCAAATGAACGGTACGGCCGCACCGCCTGCCGGTTATACCTATGGCAAGGAGCTGGTAGGCGAGGCTGCCATCAAGGCCGAGGGTACCGACGATCCCAGGCAGAACCATGGTACCTGTGTGGCCGGTATGGCCGCAGGCTCGGGCTATGGGGCTCCGGCGGCCAGCCCTCGCAAATACAGGGGCATGGCCTATGAATCTGATATGGTGATGGTCTGCGTTCGCCGCGACTCCATAGGCGGTCAATGGATGGCAGGCAGCTTTTCCGATTTCCTCGATGGTGTCAACTATATCTTCAATTACGCCACCTCTGTAGGCAAGCCCTGTGTGGTCAATATCAGTTGGGGTTCACAGTCAGGCTCGCACGATGGCACTTCGCTTTTCAACGAGGCCTGCAATTCCATGTCAGGCCCCGGCAAGCTCATAGTTATGAGCGCGGGCAACGAAGGGCAGGAGAACATACATATCGCCAAGACCTTCACGGCTACCGATACCACCGTACAGTCCTTCCTCACCTTCAACCCCACCACAGTGAGGCGCACCTGGGTAGATATCTGGGGCCAGCCCGGCAAGACCTTCTGTGCCAAGGCCACGCTCTATACCAATGGTACTTCCACCGCCGGGCAGACCACCGGTTACAAATGCATAGACAATGCCGTTACCGATATGTTCCTTATAGGCGCCAATGGTATAGATACCTGTTATGTGCAGTTCATCACCTCATCGGCCGAGGACAATGGCAAACCCCGTATCACCGTCAACATCAACAACAAGAGCACCGATACCATACTCGTATCTGTAAAGGGCAACGATGGCAAGATAGACATGTGGGACGAATACTACTACTACGGCTTCCCTTACAAATACCAGAGTGCCTTCTTCAATTTCGGACAGCCATATGCGGTGGCCGGCAACAATGCTTCTACCGTGTCCGATATGGGTAGTGCTACCTCGGTATTGCTGGTAGGCGCCTATGCCTCAAAGGTCAATTTTGTGGATATCAATGGCAATTCATGGAGCTATTCCTCCTATGTGCTTGCCAACAAGCTGGTTCCTTTCTCCAGCCGCGGCCCTATGGTAGATGGCCGTATCTCGCCCGATATCACAGCCCCCGGCCTTACCATAGCTACTGCCCAAAGCTCTTACGATACCTCCCATACCGCTACCGGCACCAACAGCAATGGCACCGTATATAAATACACCGATGGCACAGGTAAAGATTATTATTACTCCGAGTTCTCAGGTACGTCGGCCTCTGCACCTGCCGCCTCGGGTATAGTGGCCCTGCTGCTGCAGGCCAACCCCGCGCTTACGCCCGCAGCCCTCAAGACAGTGCTTTTCTCTTCCGCCATCACCGATACCTATACCGGCACTTTGCCTGCAGCGGGCAATAACAACTGGGGCCATGGCAAGATAAATGCCTATGGCGCCCTCAAAAAGGTGCTCACCGACCTCAGCACCTTTACCTATACCGGTACCCGGCCCGACTGTGTGCTCTACCCCAATCCTTCCAACGGCAACTTCTCGCTCGATCATACAGCTACCGCTGCCGGTCCCGTATCGGTATCGGTATATAATATGGCAGGTGTCATGGTCTACAGCAAGCTATGGCAGGTGGCCGCAGGCGAAAATCGCCTGGGCATACCTTTGGCCGATGTTGCCAAAGGTATGTATGTGGTAAAGGTGTCCTCGCCTAAAGGCACTATAGCCATACAGGCCGCTGTACGATAGTTGTCGCCAATGGTCAGGGAATTGATTAATTTTGTTGGAAATAACAAGAGATGCCTCATTACTATTCGCTGGGGAATATTCCTCACAAACGTCATACACAGTTCAGGAAGCCCGATGGAGGCCTTTATTCAGAGCAGTTGTTCAGTACAGAGGGTTTTTCGTCCAATTACTCCCTGCTCTACCATCTGCATGCCCCTACCAGGATATTAAGGACCGAAGAGCCTGTGAGCGTGGCCCCGGTGGCGGCTACTTCCAATATCCTGAAGCATCGCAGCTTTAAAGGTTTCAATGTAAAGCCCGATGCCGATTACCTCAAAAGCCGCAAGACCGTCCTGTTCAATAACGATGTGATGCTCACGCTGGCCGCACCCACCAAAGGGCTTACCGATAATGTTTTCTACAAAAATGCTGATACCGACGAGGTCCTCTTCATACACGAGGGTAGTGGTGTGCTGCGTACACAGTATGGCCGCCTGCCTTTCGGCTATGGCGACTATGTGGTCATACCCCGTGGTACCATATATCAGGTAGAGTTCGAGAACGAGCATAACCGGCTCTTCATAATAGAGTCGTTCAGCCCCATCACGCCGCCCAAAAGGTATCTAAGCCGCTATGGTCAGTTGCTGGAGCATTCTCCCTACTGCGAGCGCGATATCCGTAAGCCGCAGGACCTTGAGACATTCGACCTTCAGGGCGAATTCCTCATAAACGTGAAGAAAAAGGGCAACCTGTACCCCATATGGTACGGCCATCATCCGTTCGATGTAGTAGGCTGGGATGGCTGCGAATATCCCTTCATCCTCAGCATACACGATTTCGAGCCCATCACCGGCCGTGTACACCAGCCACCGCCAGTACACCAGACCTTCGATGCGCACAACTTCGTTATCTGTTCCTTCGTGCCCCGCCTGTACGACTACCATCCGCAGTCCATACCTGCGCCATACAACCACAGCAATATCGATAGCGATGAGGTGCTTTACTATGTCGATGGCGACTTCATGAGCCGCAAGCATGTAGAGCGTGGTATGATAACCCTGCACCCTGCAGGTATACCGCATGGCCCGCATCCCGGTACGGTAGAGAAAAGCATAGGCGCCAAAGAAACCAAAGAGCTGGCCGTGATGGTAGATACCTTCCATCCCCTGCACCTCACCAATGATGCTCTGGGTATAGAAGACGATGCCTACATCACCAGTTGGCTATAGAATTCAAATTCTAAAATTCAAATACCAAATACCAAAATTTCAAATACCAAATACCAAAATTCAAACATCAATAACCAATTCCTAATTCCTAATAACCAATACCTGATCCCCCCACCAATTCATAATTCATCATTCATAATTCATCATTCAATAAATAATGTTCAACGATCATAACTTCAACGGAAAAAGAGCGCTCATACGCGTCGATTTCAATGTGCCTATAAAGAATGGCGTTATCACAGATGATACCCGCATCCGTGCAGCATTGCCTACCATTAAGAAAGTACTTGCCGATGGTGGCAGCGTGGTACTTGTGAGCCATTGGGGCCGTCCGCTGAAGGATATAGAAAAGAAGCCGCACCTTACTCTTGCCGACTTCACCCTCAGGCCCGTGGCCGAGCACCTCACCAGGCTGCTTGCTACCCAGGTACAGTTCTCCGACGATTGCATCAGCGAAGATGCAGCACAGAAGGCCGCTGCCCTGCAGCCCGGCCAGGTGCTGCTGCTAGAGAACCTGCGCTACTACAAGCAGGAAGAGAAGGGCGATAAGGACTTTGCCGAAAAGCTCTCTAAGCTGGGCGATGTATATGTGAATGATGCCTTCGGTACAGCCCACAGGGCCCATGCCTCCACGGCCGTCATAGCTGACTTTTTCCCTGCAGGCAGCAAGATGTTCGGCCTGCTGATGGAGGGCGAGGTAAAGGCCGCCGAAGAGGTGATGAACAATGCCCAGAAGCCCTTCACTGCCATCATAGGTGGCGCCAAGGTATCTGACAAGATACTGATCATAGAGAACCTGCTCGACAAGGCTACCGACATCATCATAGGTGGTGGTATGGCCTATACCTTCTTCCGTGCACAGGGTGGCCAGATAGGTAATTCCCTCTGCGAGGAGGACAGGCTGGATATGGCGCTGGACCTGCTGAAGAAAGCCGAGGCAAAGGGTGTTTGCATACACCTGCCTACCGATAGCATAGTGGCCGATAAGTTCGCTGCCGATGCAGCCACATCATCTGCCGCCAGCACCGAGATACCCGAAGGCTGGATGGGCCTGGATATTGGCAATATAGCTATAGGCCAGTTCCAGAACATCATCGATGCTTCCAAGACCATACTGTGGAACGGCCCCATGGGCGTGTTCGAGATGGAGAAGTTCCAGCACGGTACCAAGGCCATAGCCGAGGCCGTGGCAACGGCTACCGGCAAAGGTGCTTTCTCCCTGGTAGGCGGTGGCGATAGCGTAGCCGCTGTCAACAAGTTCCAGCTTGCCGATAAAGTAAGCTATGTTTCCACCGGCGGTGGCGCCATGCTCGAATTTTTCGAGGGCAAGGTACTTCCGGGTATAGCTGCTATAAAGAATTAGCCCCTCCCGGCCTCCCCCAATGGGAGGTGGTGCGTTTCATATCTTGCATAGCATTTTCGCTGATAATACCCGCGCGACAGCGCGGACATTGGATCTCCCTCTCCATCGGAGAGGGCTGGGGTGAGGCTGAAGGAGCGAAGATCTGAAATATACCTAAGAAGAAAAGGGAAGTAATTGGTAGCACAATGTTTATAATTTATTTTTTATAATTGACCTCCTCTCCTCATGATCATCGCATTAGCGATGATCATGAGGAGAGGTCCCTAACAGCCCTTCTCCTCCCCTCGGGGGGAGGTCGGGAGGGGCTCTTTCTGATAATGATCTACAAAGTGATAGGCCTAATGTCGGGTAGCTCGCTCGATGGCCTGGACATAGCATATGTGCAGCTAGAAGAAGTACGTGGCAAGTGGGAATACACCATTCTGCAGGCAGAATGTATACCTTACGACCGGCAGTGGAGCGCTGCCCTGAAAGGCGCTGCGGCCTTACCTGTGCCCCATATGCTGCGCCTGCATACCGCCTATGGCAGGTATACCGGCGAGGCCGTTCGCGCCTTTATGGAAAAACACGACCTGGAGCATAAGGTGCATTTCATAGCCTCGCACGGGCATACCGTTTTTCACGAGCCCGCCAGCAATACCACCTTCCAGCTTGGCGATGGGGCTTCTATAGCCGCTATTTGTGCGCTGCCCGTCATCAGCGACCTCCGCGCTATGGATGTGGCACACGGTGGACAGGGTGCGCCCATAGTGCCTGTGGGCGACAGGTTGCTGTTCGGCAGCTACGACCTCCTGCTCAACATTGGTGGCATAGCTAACATCACCATCCGCCGCCCCGATGGCGACCTTGCATTCGACGTATGCCCGGCCAACCAGGTCATCAATGCGCTTGCCGGCAGGGTAGGGAAGACCATGGACGAGAACGGAGCCATAGCGCGTACCGGTAGTATCCTTCCCGGTATACTGGCCACGCTGGAGGCTGAGGAGTATTATAGCCAGGTGCCGCCCCGTTCGCTCAGCAATGAGCAGGCAATGCAAATGGCCGATGCCCTACTTGCAGACGATACATCTGAAATAAAGGATCTGCTGCGTACTACCACCGCTCTCATAGCAGGCCGTATCACCGATGCTGTTGTTCGTTATGCCCCTAGCAGGGAGCAGGCCACTATGCTGGTAACAGGTGGGGGAGCGTTCAATACCTTCCTGGTAGATGAATTGCAGACGCTTTTAGCCCCCTACGGTGTTACTTTGTCCGTTCCTGATGCTGCCGTGGTACAGTACAAAGAGGCTCTTGTCATGGCCCTTATAGGTGTATTGCGCTGGCGCGAGGAGGCGAATGTCTTTTCTTCTGTCACAGGATCGTCAAAAGATAGTGTAGGTGGTGCCCTGTGGCTGCCCGGCTAGTTTGGTATCTGTATTATTTATTTGCGATAAATTATTCATAGACAGCTTTCTACCACCTACGCAAAAGCTGCCGGAACAGCGCTTATAAATATTAAGGTAAAATAAATTCACCCCTACTTTACTAGGTTCCGGGGTATAAAAGGATGTCTTTTAGATATTTTGGAATATTTTTTGCTTAATTAATACCCATTTTATATCTTTGCATCCCTTTTTCTAAGGAACAATACGTGCGCGCAACTGTTTTTAGTATTTTTTGATATTGCAGATCACCTGTAAGGGTAGGCTACGCCTGTCTTTCAGGATTTTTTTATTTGTATAAAAGGAGCAACAGACCATTATGGCTATAACGCAAAAAAAGACCGCATCCGGCAGGATAAATTTCGGTAAGATACATGACCCTGCAGCAACACCCGACCTTCTGGCCATCCAGTTACAGTCTTTCCAGGATTTCTTTCAGCTCGAAACGACCCCGGACAAGCGTAACAACGAAGGCCTTTTCAGGGTGTTCAAGGAGAATTTCCCCATCACCGATACGCGTAACATTTTTGTACTCGAATTCCTTGACTATTTCATCGATCCGCCCCGCTACACCATAGACGAGTGTATGGAGCGTGGTCTTACCTACTCTGTGCCCCTGAAGGCCAAGCTGAAACTGAGCTGTAACGACGAGGAGCATGTGGACTTCGAGACCATCGTTCAGGACGTGTTCCTTGGCAATATCCCATATATGACCCCGCGCGGCACATTCGTTATCAACGGTGCCGAGCGCGTTGTCGTTTCCCAGCTTCACCGTTCTCCGGGCGTGTTCTTCGGCCAGAGCGTTCACCCCAACGGCACCAAGATATATAGCGCCCGCGTTATACCTTTCAAAGGTGCATGGATGGAGTTCGCTACGGACATCAACAACGTGATGTATGCCTACATCGACCGTAAGAAGAAGTTCCCCGTTACCACACTGCTGCGCGCCATAGGCTACGAAACAGATAAGGATATCCTCGACCTCTTCGGTATGGCCGAAGAAGTGAAGGTGGACAAGAAGAGCCTGGAAGGCCACATAGGCCGCCGACTGGCCGCTCGCGTACTGCGCAGCTGGACCGAGGACTTCGTGGACGAGGACACCGGCGAAGTGGTGACCATAGAGCGTAATGACGTAGTGCTGGACCGCGACAGCGTTCTGGACGAGGCCAATGCCGAACTGGTACAGGAAATGGGCATCAAGACCGTATTCCTGCAGAAGGAAGAGGTAAGCGGCGACTTCTCTATAATATATAATACTCTTAATAAAGATACCTCGAACTCAGAGCTGGAAGCGGTACAGCACATCTACCGTCAGCTTCGTGGTTCTGACGCGCCAGATGATGAGACCGCCCGCGGCATCATCGAAAAGCTGTTCTTCAGCGACAAGCGCTATGACCTGGGCGAAGTAGGTCGTTACAAGATAAACCGCAAGCTGGGTCTTGATATCAACCTCAATACCAAGGTACTGAGCAAGGAAGATATCATTTCCATCATCAAGTACCTGGTACGCCTCACCAACGGTAAGGCCGAAATAGACGATATCGATCACCTGAGCAACCGCCGTGTACGCACCGTGGGCGAGCAGTTGTTCGCACAGTTCGGTGTGGGCCTGGCGCGTATGGCACGCACCATCCGCGAGCGTATGAACGTTCGCGACAATGAGGTGTTCACCCCCATCGACCTCATCAACGCCCGTACCCTTTCTTCAGTTATCAACTCCTTCTTCGGTACTTCGCAGCTGTCGCAGTTCCTCGATCAGACCAACCCTCTGTCAGAGATAACGCACAAGCGTCGTATATCGGCCCTCGGCCCCGGCGGTCTTAGCCGCGAGCGCGCAGGCTTCGAGGTGCGCGACGTTCACTACAGCCACTATGGCCGTCTGTGTACCATCGAAACTCCGGAAGGTCCGAACATCGGTCTTATATCTACCCTTTGCGTACACGCGCAGATCAATGATATGGGCTTCATCGAGACCCCTTACCGCAAGGTGAAGGAAGGCAAGGTGGACCTGAAGAACTTCCGCTTCCTGAGCGCCGAAGAAGAGGATCTGGCCAAGATAGCCCAGGCCAACGTGCCGATGGACGAAAAAGGCAACTTCGTAGAAGACAAGATCAAATCGCGCCAGACAGGCGACTTCCCGATACTGGACCGCGAAGAGGTAGAATACATGGACGTGGCCCCCAACCAGATAGTGGGCCTCAGTGCATCCCTCATTCCGTTCCTGGAGCATGATGACGCCAACCGTGCGCTCATGGGATCGAACATGCAACGCCAGGCAGTGCCGCTCATCGTTCCGCAGGTACCTATCGTAGGTACCGGTCTGGAGGCCAAGGCCGCACGCGACGCGCGCATACAGATACATGCCGAAGGCAATGGTGTGGTAGAGTATGTAGATGCCGACCACATACATGTTCGTTACGACCGCGACGACACAGCACGTCTCGTATCGTTCGAGGACGACCTGAAAGTGTATTCTCTCACCAAGTACAAGAAGACCAACCAGAGCACCAGCATGACACTGCGCCCATGTGTGCGCAAGGGCCAGAAGGTAAGGCTGGGCGACTTCCTCACAGAGGGCTATGCCACACAGGATGGCGAACTGGCACTGGGCCGCAACCTCAAAGTGGCATTCATGCCATGGAAGGGTTACAACTTCGAGGATGCCATAGTTATAAACGAAAAAGTGGTTCGCGAAGACTGGTTCACATCGGTACACATCGATGAATATGAGCTGGAAGTGCGCGATACCAAGCTGGGTGAGGAAGAGCTGACCCCGGATATACCCAACGTATCGGAAGAGGCCACTAAAGACCTCGACGAGAACGGTATCATACGTATAGGTGCGCACATAGGCGAGGGCGACATCCTTATAGGTAAGATCACCCCCAAGGGTGAGACCGATCCTACTCCAGAGGAGAAACTGCTTCGCGCTATCTTCGGCGACAAGGCCGGCGATGCTAAGGATGCTTCGCTGAAGGCTCCGAGCGGTACCGAAGGTATAGTTATCTCCAAGCAGCTGTTCCAGCGTGCCAAGAAAGATAAGAACTCGAAAGTGCGCGAAAAAGCACAGCTCGAGAAGATAGATAAAGTACACGAGAAGAACCTGGAAGACCTGAAGAACTTCCTGTTCGAGAAACTGCAGATACTGCTGAAGGACAAGTCTTCGGCCGGTGTTACCAACAACTTTGGCGAGACCGTGCTTACTAAGGGTGGCAAGTTCAACTCTAAGACCCTTGGCTCTATCGACTACCAGAACGTGAACCCACTGGGCTGGACAGGCGATAAGGAGACCGATGACCTCATCAACCAGCTGCTGCACAACTATAATATCAAGTTCAACGAAGAGCTGGGTCGCTACAAGCGCGAGAAGTTCAACCTGAGCATTGGCGATGAGCTTCCTGCAGGTGTGCTGAAGCTGGCCAAGGTATACCTCGCCAGCAAGCGTAAGCTGAAGGTGGGCGACAAGATGGCGGGCCGCCACGGTAACAAAGGTATCGTAGCCAAGATAGTACGCGAAGAGGATATGCCGTTCCTTGAGGATGGTACTCCTGTAGATGTGGTGCTGAACCCCCTTGGTGTGCCTTCGCGTATGAACCTCGGACAGATATATGAAACTGTTCTGGGCTGGGCCGGTCAGAAACTGGGTGTACGTTTCGCTACGCCTATATTCGATGGCGCCAGTGTAGATGAGATAGGTAACCTGATAAACGATGCGGGCCTGCCCGAATTCGGTCATACTTACCTGCACGACGGCGAGACCGGCGAGCGTTTTCACCAGAAGGCCACAGTTGGTGTCATATACATGATCAAACTGCACCACATGGTAGATGATAAGATGCACGCCCGTTCTATAGGCCCATACAGCCTCATCACACAGCAGCCGCTGGGTGGTAAAGCACAGTTCGGTGGCCAGCGTTTCGGTGAAATGGAGGTTTGGGCGCTCGAAGCATATGGCGCATCCAACATCCTGCAGGAGCTGCTCACTATCAAGTCCGATGACATCGTAGGTCGTGCCAAGACATACGAGGCCATAGTGAAAGGCGACAACATACCAAAGGCCGGTATCCCCGAATCGTTCAACGTACTCGTTAACGAGCTCCGTGGTCTGGGTCTGGAATTGAAATTCGAATAGTTCTTAAAGTAGATGGTAGAGAGTAGGTAGTAGATAGTCGCTATGTATGAATAATTTTCGGGAACTTATTGTTTGGCAGAGGTCGATCAACTTGGTTGTAAAGATCTATGAGATAACAAAGGAATTCCCAAAAGAAGAGAAGTTCAATTTGGTATCACAGATGCAGCGAGCTGCAACATCGATACCAAGTAACATAGCAGAAGGTGCGGGAAGGAACACGAACAATTTCTTCAAGCATTTTTTGACCATAGCTATCGGCTCTTCACACGAGTTGGAAACACAGATAATTATTAGTAAACAATTGGGTTATATAAATGAAGATGATTGTGGAATGATACTTACAGAGTTGAATAGCATACAAAAAATGCTGTATGCACTTCACAACTCGTTACAGTGATCGAAACAACTATCTACTATATACTAACTACTAAGTACTGACAAGAAAATGGCTATAAAAAAAGATAATCGTCCCCGCGCGGGATTTGGTAAGATCACCATCAGCCTTGCATCACCCGATGCTATCCTCGACCGCTCATATGGTGAGGTGCTGAAGCCGGAAACTATCAACTATCGTACCTACAAGCCCGAGCGCGACGGCCTGTTCTGCGAAAAGATATTCGGCCCTGTGAAGGATTACGAATGCTATTGCGGAAAGTACAAGCGTATCCGTTACAAGGGTATCGTGTGCGACCGTTGCGGTGTGGAAGTAACTGAAAAGAAAGTGCGCCGCGAGCGCCTGGGCCACATAAAGCTCGTAGTACCTATAGTACACATATGGTACTTCAAAAGCCTGCCCAACAAGATAGGCTACCTGCTCGGCGTTAGCTCTAAGAAAATGGAGAGCATCGTTTATTACGAGCGCTATGTAGTAGTACAGTCGGGCGAGGCAGAAGGTATGATCCGTACCAAGCTGAACCTGAAAGATTCTGAGAATACCGATCAGCAACTGCTTACCGAGGACGAATACCTGGAGCTGCTGGATGCATTGCCGAAAGAGAACCAGTACCTGCCTGACGAGGACCCTAACAAGTTCATCGCCAAGATGGGTGCCGAGGCCGTACATATGCTGCTTTCTCGCATAGACCTCGATAAGCTGTCTTACGACCTGCGCAACTCTGCCGCCAACGAAACTTCTCAGCAGCGCAAGCAGGAGGCCCTCAAGCGCCTCAGCGTGGTAGAGGCCTTCCGCGATGCCAATACCCGTATAGAGAACCGCCTGGAGTGGATGGTGATGCAGTACATACCGGTGATACCACCGGAGCTGCGCCCACTCGTTCCGCTGGATGGTGGCCGTTTCGCCTCTTCCGATCTGAACGACCTCTACCGTCGTGTCATCATACGCAACAACCGTCTGAAGCGCCTTATAGAGATCAAAGCTCCCGAGGTCATCCTCCGCAACGAAAAGCGTATGCTGCAGGAAGCCGTGGATTCTCTGTTCGATAACAGCCGTAAGAGCAATGCCGTGAAGGCTGAAGGTGGCCGCGCGCTGAAATCGCTCTCTGATGTACTGAAAGGTAAGCAGGGTCGTTTCCGTCAGAACCTCCTTGGTAAACGTGTGGACTACTCCGGCCGTTCGGTTATCGTGGTAGGCCCCGAAATGAAGCTGCATGAGTGTGGTCTGCCCAAGGACATGGCCGCAGAACTGTTCAAGCCGTTCATCATACGCAAGCTCATAGAAAGGGGTATCGTAAAGACCGTAAAGAGCGCCAAGAAGCTCGTAGAGCGCAAGGAAGCCGTAGTTTGGGATATCCTCGAGAATGTACTGAAGGGTCACCCCATCCTCCTCAACCGTGCCCCTACGCTGCACCGTCTTTCTATACAGGCTTTCCAGCCAAAGCTCATAGAAGGTAAGGCCATACAGCTTCACCCCCTCGTCTGTTCGGCCTTCAACGCCGACTTCGATGGTGACCAGATGGCCGTGCATGTGCCACTGAGCAATGCTGCCATACTAGAGGCACAGCTGCTGATGCTGGCTTCGCACAACATCCTCAACCCTCAGAACGGTACGCCTATCACCCTGCCATCGCAGGACATGGTACTCGGTCTGTACTACATATCTAAGGGCAAGAGGTCTACCGAGACAGAAAAAGTAAAAGGCGAGAACAAAGCCTTCTATAGCACCGAAGAGGTGATAATAGCACACAACGAAGGCCGCGCCGACCTCCATGCCTGGATCAAGGTTCGTGCCAGTGTGCGCGAGGCCGATGGCACTATGGCCACAAAGCTCATAGAGACCACCGTAGGCCGCGTAATGTTCAACCAGTTCGTACCCAAGGACAATGGTTTTGTGAATGCGCTCCTCACCAAGAAGTCGCTCCGCGAGATCATCGGCCAGATACTGAAGAACACCAACATACCAAAGACAGTACAGTTCCTCGACGATATCAAAACGCTCGGTTTCCGTACGGCCTTCCGTGGTGGTCTGTCGTTCAATATCAAGGACCTTTCTGTACCTGATGTTAAGGAGCAACTCGTTGCTGCTGCCCAGGTAGAGGTGGACGAGGTATGGGACAACTACAACATGGGTCTCATCACCAACAACGAACGCTACAACCAGATCATCGATATATGGTCGCGCGTAGATACCCGCGTTACAGAGACACTCATCCGCGAGATGGCCGCAGATAAGCAGGGCTTCAACTCTGTGTACATGATGCTCGACTCCGGTGCCCGTGGTTCTAAGCAGCAGGTAAAACAGCTCGCCGGTCTCAGGGGCCTGATGGCCAAGCCGCGTCGTAGTGGTTCTACCGGTTCCGAGATCATCGAGAACCCGATCCTGTCCAACTTCAAGGTAGGTCTGAACGTATTGGAATACTTCATCTCTACGCACGGTGCCCGTAAGGGTCTGGCGGATACGGCCCTTAAAACGGCTGATGCCGGTTACCTTACCCGCCGTCTTGTGGACGTGGCCCAGGACGTTGTTATCAACAACGAGGACTGCGGTACACTGCGTGGTATAGCCACTTCGGCCCTGAAGGACAACGAAGAAGTAGTAGAGCCGCTCTACGATCGTATCCTCGGCCGTACTTCACTGCACGATGTTTACGATCCGCTTAGCGATAAGCTGCTGGTAAATGCCGGTGAAGAGATAACAGAAGATATAGCCAGGGCCATAGAAGAAAGCCCCATAGATGTAGTAGAGATACGCTCGGTGCTCACCTGCGAAAGCCGCAAGGGTGTATGTGCCAAGTGCTATGGCAAGAACCTTGCTACCGGCTACATGGCCCAGAGGGGCGATGCAGTGGGTATCATAGCTGCCCAGTCCATTGGTGAGCCGGGTACACAGCTTACACTGCGTACCTTCCACGTTGGTGGTGTGGCCGGTTCTTCGGCCATCGAGTCGCAGCTGGCTGCCCGCTTCGATGGTACCATACAGTTCGACGGTCTGCGTACTACCAAGTACAAAGATGCTGAGGGCGAAGAGCAGATAGTGGTAATAGGCCGTACCGGCGAGGTGCGTATAGTAGACGTCACTAACGACCGCCTGCTCATCACCAACAACATACCTTACGGTTCTATACTCAAAGTAGCCAACGGTAAGAAGGTGGCCAAGGGCGATGTGATATGCACATGGGATCCGTTCAATGCTGTCATCATATCCGAGATCAGCGGTAAGGTGCGTTTCGAGAATGTTATAGAAGGTGTTACCTACCGCGAAGAGGCCGACGAACAGACAGGTCACCGCGAGCGCGTGGTAATAGAAACAAAAGATAAGACCAGGATACCTGCTATATGGGTAGATGGCAAGGAGCAGAAGATGTACAACCTGCCTGTTGGCTCGCACATCATAGTAGAGCCCGATCAGGAAGTACACAATGGCCAGGTACTCGTTAAGATACCGCGTGTCATGGGCCGTAGCCGAGACATCACGGGTGGTCTGCCACGCGTTACCGAGCTCTTCGAAGCGCGTAACCCGAGCAACCCTGCCGTTGTTGCCGAGATAGACGGTGTAGTAGGCTTCGGTAATGTGAAGCGTGGTAACAGGGAGATCATAGTAGAGAGCCGCGAAGGCCTGGTGAAGAAATACCTGGTGCCGCTTACCCGCCACATCATGGTGCAGGATGGCGACTTCGTGAAGGCCGGTACGGCCCTCTCTGATGGTGCCACTACACCTAGCGATATCCTCTCTATCAAAGGTCCGTTCGCCGTACAGGAATACTTGGTGAACGAGATACAGGAAGTTTATCGCCTGCAGGGTGTGAAGATCAATGACAAGCACATCGAGGTCATAGTTCGCCAGATGATGCGCAAGGTCAACATCGTAGACCCGGGCGATACCAAGTTCCTTGAAGAAGATACAGTGGACAAGTTCGAGTTCATGGACGAGAACGACTGGATATTCGACAAGAAGGTAGTTATGGATCCGGGTAACTCTGACAAGCTGCACGCCGGCCAGATAGTTACCATCCGCGAGCTGCGCGAAGAGAACAGCGCCCTGCGCCGTGCCGACAAGAAGCTGGTTGAATACCGCGATGCCAACCCTGCTACTTCATCGCCCATGCTGCTTGGTATCACCAAGGCATCGCTGGGTACGCAGAGCTGGATATCGGCCGCGTCCTTCCAGGAAACTACCAAGGTGCTGTCGCAGGCTGCCATCAACGGCAAGCTCGATATGCTGGCCGGTCTCAAGGAGAACGTTATCACAGGTAACCTCATCCCTGCCGGTACTGGTATGCGCGAGTTCGAGAGCCTCGTTGTGGGTTCCAAGGAAGAGTTCGAGCTCCTCCTCGCCAACAAGGATGTCCTCCAGTTCGACGAAGAAGAATAACTTATACACATCAGTTATACAAAGGCAGCCTCATGGCTGCCTTTGTTGTTTATGAGATATGCTAACGAAATAATTACACTGCAATAGCGATCCGTGGTATATATTTACGACATGAAAACATATCTATGTATAACTGTGATGTTTTTGCCATTATTGACCTTCGCAAAACGTCCCCATGCCAAAAAAGCAAGAAAAAGAGCCCTTTCCTCAGAGATAACTTATCCGCGCAAATTCGTGCGTGCCGTAAAATGGAAGGATAATTCCGGCGATAATGTGGTGGTCTTCACCCGTACTAAAAGGTCGAAAAGCGCCAGCCGCCCCGAAGAAGGATACTACGAACAGCAGCTAGAGGTACGCTATTTTCTGAACGATGGTAAACACTGGCGCCAGAAATGGAACGTGCACGACCAGGTGATGGAGTGCGATCATGAAATGGTGGCCAACTATGTAAAGAAGACATTCGCCGTTACCGACCTGGATGAGGATGGAACGGCCGAGGTATGGCTGGTATACCGCACGGGCTGCGGTGTAGATGAGCACCCTGCCAATATGAAGGTGGTCATGTACGAAGGCCAGACCCGCTACTCTATGCGGGGCCGTGTGCGTATGAAGATAAACGAGAACAAGTACGATGGGGGCGAGTATGACCTGGACCCCGGCTTTGCCAAAGTGCCTGCTTTCAAACAATATGCGGTAGACCTTTGGGAGTCCAATTCGGAAAATTGATCACATAAAAAAACATCAGCTCACACATTATATTCCTCACATGAAAAAATATCTGTTCGCACTCCTGCCGCTCATACCTGTAATGGCTGAGGCGCAACCCAAAGTAAAAGAACTTGTACCCAAGACCATACCGTCAGAGGTGTCCTATAATGGCGACCTTGTACAGGCCATAAAATGGGAAGACAAGGTAGGGGAGAACATAGTGGTCATCAGCGAGACCCCCAGCGCACAAAGCATCACCAGGCCCGAGAAAGGTTATTACGAGGCCGCGCTGGATGCACGTCATTTTGTAAGGGAGGAAGAGCACTGGCGCCCCCGCTGGACCCTTCACGATCAGGTGAACGAGTGCAACCTGCAGATAGCGGCTAACTTCGTACAGAACACCTTCGATATCACCGATCTCGATAACAATGGCATTGCCGAGGTATGGCTCGTTTACAAGGTAGGCTGTTACGGAAAGAACCGACCCTCCTTCATGAAGGTGATCATGTACGAGAGCGAGACCCGCTACTCTATGAAGGGCCTTACCGATGTGGGGGCCAAGGGGAAGTACGGCGGCAACGACCGCAGCTTCGATGCCAACTTCAACAAAGGTCCGGCCATTTTCAGGGAGCATGCCACGCAGCTTTGGGACGATAATGTGAACGACCGCGCCGGCAGGTACAAGCCCCGCCAGTTCAAATGACGGTATAGGCCTCTTTAGCCGTTCTGTTCTTTTTCCGCCTCTGCTATGCTCTTGTTCATATCTTCCATGAACGATAGCATAGCTTTGCGGCCCAGGTTCTTCACAGAGCTGGTCATGAAGGTCTGCGGAATGAATTCCCATTCCTTTTTCATAGTTTCTATGAAATGGCGGGCATTCTTTGCAGCATCCTTTTGTGTGCTCTTATCTGCCTTGGTGAATACCACATTGAAGGGAACCTCCCATTCTCCCAGCTTGCGCAGGAAGTCCAGGTCCAGTTTTTGTGGCTCGTGGCGGCTGTCTATCAGTACGAATACCGTTACCAGGTTGGGGCGTTGTTTCAGGTAGTCGGCTATCATGCGCTCCCATGCTGCACGGGTGCTCTGTGCCACCTTGGCAAAGCCATATCCCGGCAGGTCCACTATATAGAACTGCTTGTTCACCAGGAAATGGTTGATGAGCTGTGTCTTTCCGGGCGTGTTGGATGTTTTGGCCAGTTTGCTGTTGTTCGTCAGCATATTTATCAGCGACGATTTGCCCACGTTCGACCGGCCTATGAAGGCATATTCAGGCATGTCGGGTTTGGGGCAATTATCTACTTTGGGGCTGCTGATAACGTATACGGCCGATGTGATATCCATACCTCAAAAGTACGCACCGGCAGGGTATTTACAGCATATTATCCCACATGCCTCTGATCCGTGGATAATTTGAATTATGTAAAATATTATATGTGTATATTCCTAACAATGGGCACCCCTTTTGCGCCTTATAAGCAAGGCTGGAAGCGAAAGATCTTATATTTTTGCCATACGGCCCCTTAACATAGGTTTTCTGATGAGATATTGCCTTTTACTTGTATTCGCCCTTCTGTTCACTACCATAGCCAACGGCCAGATAACCGGCACGGCTACCGTATGTACAGGGGCTACCACGGCACTATCTTGCAGCACACCGCCCGGCGGCACCTGGAGCAGTAGCGATACCACCGTCGCCCGCATCAATAGTTCGGGTATAGTTACGGGCATAAATGCAGGTACGGCTACCATCACATACCAGTTGATGCCAACGGTACACACCCGCATCGTTACCGTCAACCTGGCTCCTGCGCCCATTACCGGCAGCGCCAGCCTTTGCGTAGGTACCAGTATCACATATACCTGTGCCACTACCGGCGGTACCTGGAGCAGCAGCGAGCCTGCGGTGGCCACAGTAAGCGCTACTACCGGCTATGCGAACCCGCTGATGCCCGGCACCACTGCCATACAGTACACGCTCTCATCGGGCTGTTCTACCAGCACCGCTGTTACCGTCAATGCCATTCCCGATACCATGCTCGGTCCTTCCTCTGTATGCGTAGGCGGTAGTGTTACTCTTACTTCTGCTACACCGGGCGGTACATGGATCAGCGGTAGCACAGGCGTTGCTACTATAGGTTCTACTTCGGGCATGGTAGCAGGCATAGCGCCGGGTACTACGCCTATTACCTATCGCCTGGTCACTACCGGCTGTTACAGGGCGCGTTACTTTGTGGTCAATGCATTGCCCTCTGCCATCAGCGGTCCTACCGGTGTATGCGTGGGTTCGTTCGCTACATTGTCCGCCACACCATCGGGTGGAGTATGGACCTCCTCCAACCCAGCAGTAGGCAGCATACACAGTTCCACAGGTGTTGTCACCGGCAATACCGCAGGCACTGTCAATATTTCCTATACTTTGCCATCTACAGGCTGTGCCACAGGCAGGGTACAAACGGTCAGCGTCATGCCCGGGGCCATTTTAGGTACGCCTGTTGTTTGTCCCGGCGCTACCATCACCCTTGCCAATTCTGTAGGCGGTGGCTCCTGGGCCAGTGGCACTACATCGGTAGCTACTGTGGGCGTCACTTCCGGGCCTACCACATCTGTTCTTGGTATGTCTGCCGGTACGGCCATCATCAGCTATTATACCTCGCCTGCATGCGTAGCTACGGTCGTGGCCACCGTCAGCCCCGCGCCTTCCGCCGGTACTATATTAGGTGGTAGTACGGTATGTGTGTCCACAAGCGTCACATTGTCCAGTACAGTATCGGGCGGCACATGGTCCACACCATCTTCTGCAGTTACTGTTGGCAGCGCTACGGGTGTCGTTACCGGTGTTTCTACCGGTACTGCCAATATCACCTACATTGCTACCAATAGCTGCGGTACTACTTTCACGGTGGCGCCTATCACCGTATCTGCATTGCCCGGCGCCATTACCGGCCCGGCCACTTTGTGTGCGGGTACTACCGTCACCCTCACCAATGGCGTACCCGGTGGTACCTGGAGCACCTCCTCTGTGGCACTGGCCACCATCGGTATGAGCAGTGGCGTGCTTACCGGCGTATCGGGCGGCACAGTGGGTGTCACCTATGCTATAGCTCCTTCCTGCCAGGCCACAACAGTGGTCACCGTCAGCCCCGCCCCATCACCCATCTCCGGTCCCGATAGTGTCTGCGTCGGCTCCCTTGCCCCTCTTTCCGATACTGCATCGGGTGGGGTATGGACCAGCAGCGCCCCCTCTGTGGCCACGGTTGGTGTCATAGGGGTCAGCACTGGCATGGTCAGTGGTATCGCTGCCGGTACGGCCATCATCACATACGCCATTGGCGGTTGCAATGCATACAAGATAATGGTGGTAAATGCACTTCCTGTCATTACCGCCTCCTCTGCGCCTGATGCCTGTGGCACTGGCTTCTCGCTTGGCGCTACCGGTGGAGTGTCTTATTCATGGGCGCCTACTACGGGTGTTGCCTGCCCCACATGTGCGGGTACGTCGGTGGCGCCAATTGTTTCCACCACCTATACGGTCACAGGTACCAATGCCTCTGGCTGCTCTGCTACAGATACCGTTGTGCTGGGTGCCGACCGTGTATATGGCCATATCTCTTTCAGTGGCCCCACACCTGCCGTACCCGATCTGCTGGTATGGTTGGTAAGATACAACCCTGCCGATAGCACCATCACTGCTGTCGATTCCCTGGCTACCTGCCTCGATGGCAGCACTCCTTACTTCCAGTTCTCCGGCAAGCCTGCCGGCAATTACCTGGTAAAGGCAAAGCTGTTCAGCAGCGTGCCCGGTACCAGCGACTTCATGCCCACCTATGGCGACTCTGCCACTAGCTGGACGACGGCTGCTACCGTGGTGCATACCACAGGCGCCAGCAATGCGCGCAACATCACTATGAAGTTCGGTACTGTACCTGCGGGCCCCGGCTTCATTGGTGGCAATGTATATTCGGGTGCGGGTAAAGGCACAGCAGGTACCATACCCGAGCGTGGCATGCTCATTTACCTCAAAGACGCTGCTACAGGTGTAGTGCTAACATACGCCTATACCAATGCCGATGGCGCCTATTCGTTCACCGGTATCGCCCTGGGCAGCTACATCATCTATCCCGAAGAAACAGGTTATTACACCACTCCGTCTGCGGTCGTTACATTATCAGCCGCCTCGGCATCGGCCATTGGTATCAGTTTCAAAAAGAATACTACTCTGCATACCATCTATCCGTTCACATTCACCGGTATAGGCCAGGCAAATACCACGCAGGATGGGGTAAGCATCTATCCCAACCCTGCATCAGGTATGGTGAATATAGACTGCGCCGCTCTCCGTGGCGATGCACAGCTTTCTATCGCCGATGTCACCGGCCATACCCTTATTACTACCTCCCGCCAGCTTGATGGTACTGCGTTACAGATGGATGTTTCTACCCTTGCCAATGGCATCTACATCCTCAATGTCACATCAGGCAGCGCACACATCAGCCGCAAGCTGGTCATAGCCCGCTAACTGGTCCCCGGATCTGTTTTTCGCATCGTCTTTTACAATAGTCCCCGCGCAACTGCGCGGACATCAGCTCTCCCTCTCCTTGGGAGAGGGCTGGGGAGAGGCCCGAACACGCATGTAGCCCCATCTATACGGGAAATGTTACCTTTGCGTACTTTTTATGGCTGTTCATACAGATATAAGCCAGCTAAAGGGCATCAGCAGGCCCATTGTCACCATTGGTACTTTCGATGGTGTGCATGCCGGGCATAAGGCCATCCTTAGCAAGGTGGTCACCTATGCCCGCGAGGTGGGTGGCGAAAGCGTGCTGCTCACGTTCGAGCCCCATCCGCGCAAGGTGCTCTTTCCCACTCAGCCATTGGGTATCATCACCCCACTGCAGCGCAAAACAGAGCTCATAGCCGCTACAGGCATACAGCATATAGTAGTAGTGCCCTTCACCAAAGAGTTCGCTGCCCTCTCGGCAGAAGATTATATAAAGAACGTACTGGTAGACCCGCTGCGGCCGCATACCATCATCATAGGTTACGATCATCATTTCGGTCACGACCGCACAGGCAATATCGACCTCCTGCGCCGCTATGCGCCCACCTATGGCTACAACATAGTAGAGATACCCGCCCAGCTTATAGATCAGGCCACCGTTAGCTCTACCAAGATCCGCAAGGCCATACTGGCCGGCCACATTGCCGAGGCCAATACCATGCTGGGCAGGGAATATACGCTGGAAGGCACTGTTGTGCATGGCAAGAAACTAGGCCGGGAACTGGGTTATCCCACAGCCAATATCGCGCCGCTCAATGCCGACCAGGTGGTGCCGGGCATAGGTATATATGCAGTGCGTGTGCGTATAGATAATGTGCTCTACGGTGGTATGATGAGTATCGGGCTCAATCCCACTGTCTCCCATACGCAGGATGTAAAACTCGAGGTGAATATCTTCGATATCGATGCCGATCTGTATGGGCAGGTGCTGGAGATCGGTTTTGCAGATCGCCTTCGCAATGAACAAAAATTCTCCTCTCTCGAAGAGCTCATCGCCCAGCTCCATGCCGATAAGGCAGCCGCCATGGCAGCGCTTGGCTAATGCCAATTATGCATAAAGAATATGTATTGGTAAATGTGAGCTTTGTGCCCTCAATACGTTGCAGGTACTTGTGGCTTTTGTGCTTTCCTTAGTGTCCTTCGTGGTTAGACACAGATATTATACCGTTTACACATCGAATGTCGGCATGACGCATTATAGGCCGTAACACAGCCCTCCCCAAACGGGAGGGATGGGGCTTATTACTGGTGTCACCAATGCCGGATCTTGATGTTTAAATGATATTACATGCCGTATTATTGGGGTCTAGCTATAATACCTCATAAAGATATAGTAGCCCGCTATCTGCAGTGCCAGTGCGGCTATCACGGCCATATACCATACACGCCAGTTGCCCTTTGGTTCTTTGTGTATATGGCTCTCTGTCATCCCGGTCAGAATTTGTGGAAATAGGTCGTTTCGCCCCATCCGGTATCGGTGCCCGTACGCTGGCGGAAGAAGATGGTGTCCTTCGTATATATCAGTGTGGTAGAGTTGAACCTGCCCACGCCATTGCTGCGCTCATTGCTGAAGTAGTTGCTGTCTGCAAGATACGGTAGGCGTATGTTCCATGTTCTTACGGTATTCTCATCCTCCATCGCTATGTTGAAGAGGGTATCGTTCAACGTTTGGTTCGTCTGGCCCGGGCAGCAGTTCTTATAGGTAGTGAAGCGGCCACCCCGCCATGTACGCATACCGGTTATCTTAGGCACCGGCGGTTTCAGTTTGAAGGTCTTTATATTGGGGTGGTATATATCGTTATTGATGATCAGCGTTACCGTATCATCGCCTATCTCTGTGCCGGTACCCTTCAGCGTATAGTATGTGTATTTGGGCGATGCCTGCGTGGATATGTTCCCATCACCGAATATCCACTGGTAAGTACTGTTGGCCGGTGCGCTGCTCTGGAAAGATACAGGTTCGCCCAGTATCATCTCTCCCGAGTATGTTACATCATAGTACGGCTGTGTTTTGGGTACAGGGTACTTCTCGCAGCTTGTCAGCAGCGATAGGGCGGTCACAAAGGCCAGGCAGGCAGAGAAAATGGTCTTATGGCAAGACATAGCGTTGCATACAAAGATATACGATCTTCACGAACCCGTGAACAGGTCGGACATAGTATGTGTATCAGAAAAGAACTGCATAGGCGTTACCCCCGCGAACTCTTTGAAGTCGCGTATGAAGTGCGCCTGGTCATAATAGCCTGCATCCAGTGCCAGTTGCGTTAGAGAGGTGGTCTTTCCTGCCTGTGCGCTTTTTATCCCGTTCTGCGATCTCGTTATTTTCGAGAAGGCCTTTGCGCTCAGCCCCACCGTAGCCAGGAACACCCGCTCGAATTGCCGCTCGCTCATGAACACCTCTGCCGCCAGTTGGCTCACGGCTATATTGCCGCCATTGGCGGTTATGCGCTGCACCGCATAGGCCACGCTGTCCATTCTGGGCGTTGCCGCCCTCAGCCGCCCTAGCAGAAAACGCTCCATTATCGCTACTCTTTCCTCCTCGTTACGGGCATTTCCCAGTTGTTCCTCGGTGTGCATGGCCTCGCTGCCAAACAGCGTATGCACATCCACCACCAGCCCCGTCAGCTCCTGCATCGGCACTTTTGTGAACATAGCCAGCCCATGCGGGTAGAACCTGGCCGCTACCATGCCTGTATGGCCCGTTGGGCCTACTTCTATATAGCTCTTCATTTGCCCGTGTACAAAGCTGCGGGGCTGTAGCACATACCCTTCATTGCTATCGTATTGCCGGTATTTGTCGCCGTAGTGGAATATGAGCTCTATACAGCCATCGGGCAGTATCTTCTCCTTGTGCAGTATGCCCGGTTCGCCATCTACCTGCAGGCTCCATATGCATTTCACATAGGCAGCCAGTGGTGGGCTAGGTATATACACGTTATACAGCATAGAGGGTCGGACCACAAAGATAAGATAGCCCCACCTATGCCCGTTTTTAGCGTCTGAAAAAATAACTACTAAAAAATTAGTTTTATAACTAAATACTTAGTAGTTTTACTAAAAACTTAGTAGACGCAAATATGAAACAGCAGCACAAAGCACTCACAAAGGCAGAGGAAGATATAATGCAGGTACTATGGAAGCTCGATAAAGCGTTCATAAAAGAGATAGTAGATGCTATGCCGCAGCCACAGCCGCATTACAATACCGTCAGCACCATCATCAAGATACTGGTAGAGAAAGGCATCGTCGGCTTCGAGACCTTCGGCAAGGCCAATAGGTACTACCCACTCGTTCGCAAGGACGAGTACAGCAAGAACACCATGTCGCAGTTCGTAAAGAAATACTTCGAAGGGTCTTACAGCAATATGTTCTCCTTCTTTGCCAAAGAAGAGGATATATCTGTAAAAGAGCTGGAAGACCTGCTGAAAGAGTTGAAGAACAATAAAAAATAACGTCCCATGTTATACTTCATCCAGGCTACCATATACAGCGCGCTGTTCTACGGCCTATATATGCTGCTGCTGCGGGGTAGGGTAGCACACGCTTACAACAGGGCATACCTGCTCTCTATATCCGCCATATCGCTGTTGCTGCCCATGGTACAGCTCCCATCCTTTGCGCGTAGTGCCATGCCGGCCACTGTTGTCACCCTGCCTGCTATAGATATTCTGGGCAATGCGCAGCACCATGCAGGTATATTGCCCGGGCAATGGCTGCTATATGGCTATCTCGCAGTAGCAGTGGCCGCGCTGGCAGTGTTCGCAGTACAGCTCGTCACATGTTTCCGTTTTTTGCATGGGGCGCATACCGCCCGGCACATGGGGCAGGTGCATGTGTTCATAGGCACCGGCCGCGGTCCGGGTAGCTTTGGCCGCTACATTTTCTTCCCCGGCGAAGACCTTCCTGTCGATATCCTCCGGCACGAGCTCGCCCATGTCTCTCACCGCCATACCGCCGATGTGGTGTATATGCGCCTGTTGCAATGCATTTTCTGGCCCAATGTCCTGTTGCACATCATCTTCCGCGAATTGAAGGTAGTACACGAGTTCCAGGCCGATGCCAGCGCTGCCGCAGGCCGGGAGGGTTATGCACATGCGTTGCTGCATACCGTACTGCATGCGCACAGGTTCAGTTTATCTCATACATTTTTTCATCATCCCATAAAACGCAGGATCATTATGTTACAGACACCATCGGGCCGCGCTATGCGCCGCACCACTATCGCAAGGTCTGCTATCGCCACCTTGCTGCTCACAGCATCCATCATTTATCTGCAAGGTAGCACACAGCTGCATGCAGGTCCCGTTCCGCAGGCCGGGAAAGCGAAAAAGGTCCAAAAGGCAGCCGACGAGAATGTAGTACCCGCAAAGCCATCGGTAGATGTGGCCGCCTTCATGGGGCAGAACATCAAATACCCCGCTGTTGCAAAGAACAAAAAGATAGAGGGTAGGGTCATTGTCACTTTCACCGTCAGCGAGCAGGGCGATGTCATATCTCCCGTGGTCAAAAAAACGCCCGATCCGCTGCTGGCAGAAGAGGCCATCAGGGTATTGAAACTAATGCCCAAGTGGGATCCCGCTACTAAGAATGGCAGGGCCGTTGCTTCCGAGCTGTGCATACCAGTAGTGTTCAGGCTGCAATGATCTGCTTCATATCGTAGCCTGGCCCCGCTTCCCCCGGAAGCGGGGCTTTTTTATTACGATATTCCTACATCCGGCAGGCGCCGGTCGGTTAATTGTGCATACGGCCTTACATTTGCTCTCCGGGCGCATATACCCGTCATCCCGCTTACTGCATTCCTCATGAACGAACTGATACAGGATATACTGAAGAACCCTGCAGCGGCCCTGCTGGTAATGGGCAACCTGGTGCTAATAGAAAGCCTGTTGTCCGTAGATAACGCGGCCGTTCTGGCCACCATGGTCATGAACCTCCCCAAAGAGCAGCGAAGCAGGGCATTGAAGTACGGCATATTCGGTGCATACTTTTTCAGGGGCATATGCCTTTTCCTGGCCTCCTGGCTGGTAAAGATATGGTGGCTCAAGGGCCTTGGCGGGCTCTACCTCATATACCTTGCTATATCCTGGGTCTTCAAAAAAGACCATAAGAAGGAAGAAGAACAGGAGATAAAGAAAGAGGGTAGCATGCTGTACCGCGCTACGGTAGGGCGCATAGGCAAGTTCTGGGCCACTGTAGTGGCCGTAGAGGTGATGGATCTCGCTTTCTCGCTCGATAATGTATTTGCTGCCGTGGCCATATCCAAGAACATACTGGTCATCATGGCCGGGGTGTTCATAGGCATACTGGCCATGAGGTTCGTGGCACAGGCATTCGTAAAGCTGCTGGAGCATTATCCATTTCTTGAGGCCTGTGCCTACCTGGTCATAGGTATACTCGGCCTCAAGCTCACGCTGTCTCTTGTCAGCCATTTCTATCCCGGCAGCGCCTTCGATCAGGTCTTGCAGGGCCACGAGGCCGAATGGATCACTTCCGTCCTCACCATTGCCATCTTCATAGTGCCGGTCATCACCTGCGCGCTGTTCGATATACCTCGTAAACACAAGAGCAGGCACTGATGCCTGCTCTTATATTCTTCAGTTCTGTAGTTGTCTTGCTTACCTGTGCAGCGCTACACCCACCACCGATACGCCTGTCGATAGGTCAAGGAAGATACCTGTATGGTTCGATACATGGTATTCTGTACCCACATGTATATCCAGGAACAGCGGATTGATACCCGGTATCTCGCCTACAACACCGGTATAGCCGTCCTCCCACCTTTTATTGATGAAGGTAAAGCCCAGCGATCCTGCAGCATACAGGTCCCAGCGGGGTGGCATGTTTATCAGGTCGTCAAAGTAATAGCTTGCCTTTACGCCTATGGGCACTATAGTGCCGCGATAGTAGTAGTAGCGCCCGCCAAACGTTTGTGGGTTGCTGCGGTACGATGAAAAGCCTATAAAAGGAGCCAGCGTAAAGTCCGGCAGCACATCTATCTCATAGTTGAACGTGAAATAGGGCGACCGCATCAGGTATGCCCCGAAGTAGCCGGGCCCCAGCCCCAGATTGAAGGTGTGGCCATAGTGTTCGTGGCCGGTACTTCTGTTCACGGGCGTAGCGCTTTCGCCCACTCTTATATCGGTCTGGGCAGTAGCATTGGTGAGCGGGGCAAAAAGGGTTGTGGCAAAAAGTGCGGCGGTAAGCAGAAAGGAGCGGTGTGTGTGTTTACCGTTGAATATCGCTTTCATAAATGTAGAATTTTGAGTGAACAATAAAACAACAGCATGAAGATACATCACCGAATGTATATGAAATGTGAATGTATCAGCAACGAAATGTTAGATCTCGTTGTGCTTTGTTATACCCTCCCAGTGTTCACGACCGCTGGCTCACTCATATATCCACCTTACATCCCCATGCGTATAGAAGGCCACTCTGTTGTCTTCCGTACGCACTTCCAGGGTACCATCATCATGGGCCTGTATCACAGTGGCCTGCCATGTCTCTTCCCCCTTCCCGAACAGTTGCTGCTCTCCCCGTTTATACAATATCGCATTATATGCCTCCATTATGGCGGGTATAGATACCGGCCTGCCCGATAGGGCCAGCAGTGCGCTGCGCACCTCGTCGCGTATATCGTCTATATCCAGGTCCTCGCCTGTGGCTATCTTTAGCGATGTGGCATATGGCAGCTCCTGCGGAAACTGGCTCTGCAGTACATTCAGCCCCAGCCCCACTATGCTGTGTGTCCACATATTACCGCGTAGCGCATTCTCTATCAGTATGCCACCTGCCTTTTTGTCATTTACTATTATGTCATTTGGCCATTTCACTCGTACTGTCTTATCGCGCAGCAGGTTTTGCAAAATATTGGCAACTGCCGTCGCCACCGATGCGCTGAACACGAATTGTGCCGAAATGGGTAGTCGTGGGGTCAGCACTATGCTCATCAGCAGGCTTTTATTGGGAGTGTCCGCCCACTTGCGGCCTCGCTGCCCCTTCCCCCCATACTGGCTGCGCGCGGTAATGGTAAGGCCATGGTGCGCCTTATCGTCATTTACCAGCTGCATGGCATAGTTATTGGTACTATCGGTAGTATCCAGCTTTATCAGTATCCTGTCACTATTTGTCATGTGGTGAAGTGGGAAAAGATCTATAATTTTGGATAAAATAATTAAAAAACCAATTACCCAACAAGAAAAAGGAACCTGATTTGGAGAAACTGATCACCGCATTGCAGGAACGCAAAGTTACAGCGCCCCGTCTTACCAGGAACAGCAAACTGTTCAAGATCATCATCAAAGCTATACAGGACAAAAAAGGTGAAGGTGTCGTATCGCTCGATCTCAAGAAGATCGATGAGGCCGTTGCCGACTTTTTTGTGCTCTGCGAAGCCAAGTCCCATGTTCAGCTCAAGGCCATAGCCGATAATATAGTGGAAGAGGTGGAGAAAGAGTGCGGCGAAAAGCCATACCATACCGAATACGGAGATTCCTGGACCCTCGTAGACTATGTGAACGTGGTAGTGCATATTTTCCAGCACGAGCAGCGCGCCTTCTACGACCTCGAGAGCCTCTGGGAAGATGCTCCCCGCACCGAGCACTAATGTAAGAACGTCCGCCCCGCAGGCGGATCATATTGATATTTGTTACGTCAAAGGATAAAATGGAAGAGAATAAGCAGAATAACGATAATGGAGAAATAAGGCCCGGTGGCGACAACGGGGCCGGCAATAACCAGCGTAAGGGGCCACGGTTAAATGTATATTGGATCTATGGCCTCATACTCATGGCTATAGTCGTTGCCCAGTTCCTCGGTGGCAATTTCGGTGCCTCCGTGGCCGAGCGCAGTTTCCGCGACCTTACCCAGTACATTGGCAAGGGCCAGGTAAATAAGCTGGTTGTGGTGAACAACGAGCATGTAGAGGTATTCCTGAAACCGGGTGCGGTACCGCCCTCGGCCCCGGGCAAAGTACCCGCCCTCGCCAGCGGCAGCGAAAAGACACCTGCCTTCACCTTCAAGATAGGTACTGTAGACCAATTCAATAAAGACCTGGCAGAGGCACAGAAGAACATCCCCGAGACCGAGCGTCCGGCGGTGATGTACGATCAGCGTGGCGATAAGCTCTATACGCTGCTCAATACCTTCCTGCTGCCCGTGCTGCTCATAGTGGCCATGTACTTCCTGGTATTCCGCAAGATGGGCTCTGGCGGCGGTGCAGGTGGTGCCGGCGGCATCTTCAATATAGGCAAGTCAAAGGCGCAGCTTTTCGAAAAAGGTACACGAGTGAACATCACCTTCAACGATGTTGCCGGTCTCGATGAGGCAAAGGTCGAGGTGATGGAGATAGTCGATTTCCTGAAGAACCCCAAAAAATATACCTCTCTCGGTGGTAAGATACCTAAAGGCGCCCTGCTCGTAGGTCCTCCCGGTACGGGTAAGACCCTGCTGGCAAAGGCCATGGCGGGCGAGGCCCAGGTGCCCTTCTTCTCTATGTCCGGCTCCGATTTCGTAGAGCTGTTCGTAGGTGTGGGCGCCAGCCGTGTGCGCGACCTCTTCAAGCAGGCCCGCGAAAAGGCTCCATGTATCGTCTTCATAGATGAGATAGATGCCATAGGCCGTGCGCGTGGCAAGAACATGGTAATGAGCAACGATGAGCGCGAGAACACCCTGAACCAGATGCTGGTAGAGATGGACGGCTTCGGCGGCGATAGCGGCATCATAGTACTGGCCGCTACCAACAGGCCCGATGTGCTGGATAGCGCCCTTCTGCGCCCCGGCCGTTTCGACAGGCAGATATCTATCGATATCCCCGATGTGAAGGGCCGTGAGAAGATATTCGAGGTTCACCTCAAGCCCATCAAGCGTTCTAAAGATCTCAACATTCGCAAGCTGGCCATACAGACCCCCGGTTTTGCCGGTGCCGATATAGCCAATATCTGCAACGAAGCTGCCCTCATAGCTGCGCGTAAAGGCAAGTCAGAGGTAGATATGAGCGACTTCAACGATGCCATAGACCGCGTTATAGGTGGCTTGGAGAAGAAGAACAAGATCATTCTGCCCGAAGAGAAACGCGTCATAGCCTATCATGAGGCCGGTCACGCCGTATCGGGCTGGTTCCTGGAGCATGCGCATCCCCTCGTTAAGGTCACCATCGTTCCGCGTGGTGTGGCAGCCTTGGGTTATGCCCAGTACCTGCCCAAGGAAATGTACATACGCACTACCGATCACCTTATGGACGAGATGTGTATGTCTCTTGGTGGCCGTGCGGTAGAAGAGCTGGTATTCGGCAAGATATCTACCGGCGCCCTCAGCGACCTCCAGCAGGTGACCCGTATGGCATATGCCATGGTGTCTATGTATGGTATGAACAGCGCCGTGGGCAATATATCTTTCTACGATCCGCAGAACGAGAACAATTTCTCCAAGCCATACTCTGAAGAGACCGGTAAACTCATAGACGATGAGGTGCGCAAGCTGGTAGGCCAGGCCTACGATCGTGTGAAGCAGATGCTCTACGACAAGCTGGACTCTGTAAAGCTCATAGCCGAAGAATTGCTGAAGCGCGAAGTGCTCTTCAAAGACGATATGGAACGCCTTCTCGGCAAGCGCCCTTATGAGGACAACACCTTTGCCGAGGGCGAAGAGACCCGCGAGATAGAGAACACACCGGCCACTCCGGTAGCCTAAATGATAATAGAGATACAGGGGCCGAGAGGTCCCTGTTCTTTTTATATGAAGAGGGTACCATTCTTTTTGTTCTTTGTGTATTGCCGCTATGCCCTTTGTCGTGGCCCCGATATTGACCATGTAAGTCTAAATGGTATGAAATATCTTTGTACCGCTCCGGTCAGCTAAATATCATCCTCAATGCAGACATTCAAGACATCGAAGGCGAAAGAGAACATTCTTGCGCGTATACGCAAAGGCCTTGGCGAGGCAAAGCTGCCCATGCCATTCCCCGATGCCGAAAAGAATGCCACTCCTGTTTACGGTACGCCCGGCATGTCTGTAGAGGAAGATTTTGTTATGGCCTTCAAAGAGCTGGGTGGCAAATTCATCTTCTGCGATAGTGAGGAAGATCTGCTTGCCCAGCTCACCGTTCTGCATGCCAATAAAGACTGGAAACAACTTCTCTGTACGGATGAACGCCTGCTGACCCTATGCCGCCGCAGCGGCCTGGATATAGTCTCACCCGCCGATCCTTCCATCGAAGGGGCCGATGCCTGTATCACAGGTTGCGAGGCCCTTATAGGCCGTACAGGGTCCATACTCCTTAGCAGCGCGCAGCACATGGGTCGTACCTCGCCCGTATATTATCCCATACACATCGTGTTCGCCTACCTCGACCAGGTGCATCACGACATAGCCGACGGACTCAAGGCCCTGAAAAAGAAATATGGCGCCGATCTCCCTTCCATGATCAACATAGCTACCGGCCCCAGCCGCACTGCCGATATCGAGAAGACCCTCGTAGTAGGCGTTCACGGCCCCGCCGAGGTCTACTGCTTCCTGATCAATGGTTTCATGCCCTGACCGCGATACATACAAAATATTGGTCATTGCGAGGCCTGCGCAAAGCTATGTGAGTAGCCGCAGGCCGTGGCAACCTCGCGAAAGAAACACTAGCGAACAGATATGTTCTAGCCGGGTCTCCTAAGCGTAGCCTTGTGTCAGGCTGGGACCCGGCGCCTCGCGATGTTTATAGAATATGAACAAAAAAACACATGCCCTGGCAACCTCGCGAAAGACACACTAGCGAACATGCATCACCCACATCCCTCTCCTTTAGAGAGGCCTGCCTGCCGGTAGGCTGGGTAGGGGAGAGGTCCTATCATATAATACCCCCCTCAAAGTAGTGTCCCAATATTGCACAAGGCCATTTACTTTTGCACCATGAAATGTTTTCTTAGAAAAAAGATCGGCGACCGCGTAGCCAATGGCCATCCCTGGATATTCGGCAACGAGCTAGGCGATGTTGATGGTACGGCCCAGCCCGGCGATATAGTAGAGGTATATACCTACAACGGCTCCTTTGTGGGCAAGGGCTATATCAACCCCGCCTCGCAGATACGCATACGCCTCCTCACCCGTCAGAAGGATGATGTGATAGACGAAGCCTTCTTCCTCCGCCGCATCAGGGAAGCATGGGAATACCGCCAATCGATAGGATATGTCGAGAACTGCCGCCTCATATTCGGCGAGGCCGACCAATTGCCGGCCCTTATCATCGATAAGTTCAACGACCACTTCGTGATACAGACCCTGGCCCTGGGTATGGACCGCTGGAAGGGTGCTATAGTAGCGGCCCTGCGGCAGATATTCAACACCACACGCATATACGAGCGCAATGATGTGCCCGTGCGCACACTGGAAGGTCTGCCCCAGCAAAAGGGCTTTCTTTGCGAACCTTTCGATACCAACATCATCCTCAAAGAGAACGGCCTGAAGTTCCATGTAGATATCGAGAATGGCCAGAAGACAGGTTACTTCCTCGATCAGCAGGACAATCGCCGCGCCATACAGCATATAGTAAAAGATGCCGACGTACTGGAGGCCTTTTGCTATACCGGTACATTCTCTATGCATGCCGCACACTATGGCGCCAAAAGCGTTCTGGGACTTGATATCTCTGAGAACGCGGTAAGCACCGCCCGCCGCAATGCCGAGCTCAATGGCTTCACCGACAGGTGCAGCTTCGAAGCCGTCAACGCCTTCGATGTACTGAAACAGTGGGTAAAAGATGGCAAGCGCTACGATGTAGTGATGCTCGATCCCCCGGCCTTCACCAAGAGCCGCGAGAATATACAGAAGGCCATTACAGGTTATAAAGAGATAAACCTGCGCGGTATGAAGCTCGTAAAGCCAGGTGGCTTCCTCGTTACCGCCTCGTGTACCAACCTGGTACCGCCCGAGATGTTCCTGGAGATAATAGGTATGGCCGCCAAAGATGCCCGCCGCGAACTGCGCCAGGTGACCTGGCAGACACAGGCTTCCGATCACCCCATCCTTTGGAACGTACCTTCCACACAATACCTCAAATTCCTCATAGTACAGGTACTCTGATCGCACAATGAACCATAAAGAAGAAAGGCTGCTCACTGAGCAGCCTTTCTTCTTTATCAGTATCGGGTATTTCTTATTCGCTTATCACGAAGTGGAACATTTTGTTCTCAGTATCCGAGTTCACGCGCAGTATGTATGCACCAGCGCTCAGGTGGCTGCCTATGGTTATATCCTGGTCCACCTTTCCGTTCTTCACGTTCAGCTTACCGGTGTGTACCACCTGGCCCAGCACGTTCATTACATCGAATGTAGTGTTGGTATTTTCGGTCACATTCAGGGTGCCTGTCAGTTTAAAGGAGCCATTGTTAGGGTTGGGGAACAGTGTCAGATCTGTGCTGTTCCTTACTGTACCGCTCACACCCAGGTAGTCGCCCTGTATGGTTATAGAGTTGCTGGTAGCCCAGTAGCCGGTCTCGCAGGCAGGTGTACCGTTCACCCTGCAGTATACTACATCATTGTTGTATATGGCACGGGCGTAAGAAGAATTGGTAGCGCCCGGTACGGCTGCCTCATCCACATACCACTGGTAGGTAGGGGCTGCGCCTGCTGTGGTCACTTCTGCAAAGAAGGTCACTACCTGGCCTATGTACGCGATGGTAGTGGGCGATGTTGTAGATATGCTCACCACAGGGCTTACATTAGGATATATGTTCAGCGGTATGTTGGCATATGCAGGGGCAGGATAAGAACATACATCTGTGCTGTACATCATGAATACGCTTATTACATCGCCATGTATGGGGATATAGGTGTACACGCTGTCGGGGCCTGCTACCTCGGTCACACCGAATTTTTGCCATTCGAATGTTGGTGCTGCGCCGCCATTCACATGATGTGCGGTGAAGGTCACAGGCGTACCGGCACAAAGTGTATCAATGTTCGGTGTACGGGTAATGGTCACCGAAGCGGCCAGCGGTGTACGCACCTTGAAGTTCTTGGTACGGTTACAGCCCGACACCGCAGCATAAGTGATAGTTGTGACACCGTAGTTCACACCCGTTACCACACCTGTGGTAGCTACTATAGAGGCTATAGATGCGTTGTTGCTGCTCCACAGGCCACCTGTAGATGCTGTGGAAAGCGTTACCGATGCGCCCATACACACACTGTCAGGACCTGTGATAGGTGCAGGCAGCGTATCTACTATTATCGGTGCATTGCGGAAGCAACCTGTAGATGGTATGGTATAAGTAGAAACATAGGTGCCACCCACTACCAGGCCCGATACCACACCCGTAGGGGTGATGCTGGCGCCTGGGCCGCTGATGCTCCATACACCACCCGGCATAGAGTTGGTGATGGTGGTGGTAGAGCTGCCATCGCATACGGTGATACCGCCGCCTATCGGTGGTGGTGTCTGGTTCACGGTTATGGTATAGGTAACATTATTACATGCCAGTGTATGGTAAGAAATGGACACCGTACCACCGGCCACACCATATACCACGCCTGTGGGCGATACTGTACCTACTGCGGTATTGCTGCTGGTCCATGTACCACCCGGTGTACCATTGCCCAGTGGCAGGAAGGTCTCAGAGCAGATAACATTGCCCGGGCCTGTTATAGCTGTAGGGGCAGTGCTCACTGTCATTATCCTGAATTTCTGGCAACCTGTACCCAGCGTATAGGTGATAATTGCAGTACCGCTGGCAGCTACACCGGTTATTACGCCCGTTGTGGGATGTATCATTACCACGCCTGGCAGGTTACTGCTCCATGTACCACCGGCTACGGTATTTTTCAATGTATCTGTAAGTCCCTGACAGATCACATATGGGCCTGTTATGGTATCAGGCGGAGGGAAGACGGTCACGGTATTGGTAGTGAAACAGCTGGTAGATGTGAACTTGTATGTGATGACGCTCGACCCAGCTGATATAGCAGAAACTACACCGGTATTAGAGCCTATAGTAGCTACTGCTGTATTGCTGCTGCTCCATGTGCCGCCTGTAGATGTGGTAGAGAGGGTAGTAGTAAAGCCTACGCAAGCATACATGGTGCCTGTTATGGCATTAGGTGCCGAATTCACGGTCACCACAGCCGTAGTAGGAAGACAGCCCGTCACGTTGTACGATATCGTTGCCGTTCCTGCAGCTACACCTGTTACTACACCGCTGGTGGCATTCACTGTAGCTGTGGGCGATGTGGTAGACCATGTACCACCAACGGTGGTATTGGTAAGTGTAAGAGTGTTCATAGGGCATATGGCTCCTGCACCCGATATGGCCGCTGGTGGCGCAGCAACGGTAACTGTTGTGCCGGTGGCACAGCCCGAGGGAAGTGTATAAGATATCGTAGTAGTACCTGGTGCCATACCTGTTACCACGCCGGTAGTTGCGCCTACAGTGCCAACTGCCAGGTTGCTGCTGGTCCAGTTGCCGGTACCGGGGGAACTGGTATATACCGATGATGAACCCTGGCATATATTGGCAGGCCCTACTATACTGGTAGGAACAGGGTTAATGGTAAGAGATAGCGTATATGTCCTTGCACAAGTAGTGGTCGGGTTCCTTACCGTAAGCGTACCTGTATACAGGTTTACGGCAGTGCTTCCGGGCACGGCAACATTGACCGAACCGGCTGGCAGAGCAGTGAATGCTGCTACATCAGTAGGGCCTGCCGGTGACCATGTAAGTGTGTATTGAGAAGGTGTGCCTATCGACCCCGTATACGCATATGGCGCAGACTGGGCAGTAGTAGAATAACACAGTTGCTGGCTGGTAGTAAGACCAGTGAGATATACCACATTCACAGTGTATGTGTTGGGTGTGGTAGGTGCACTTGTAACAGTGTTCACATCGGTAGCTGCAAGGCCGGCCAGTGGGCTGCTGAACACAAGCGTAGGACCAACAGCGGTCTGGGCTATCACATAGTAAGAGATCACATCACCGGCAGTTACACCACCCATGGTAGCAGGGGTGATGATGAATGACCACTGGCTGTTCGTAGCCGTTCCGCTCAGTAGTGTACCTGCTGCGCTGAACCATGGGCCTGCACCCTTACGGAAATATATCCTCGGGGCCAGAGCGCCGGCAGTAGTTATACCCAGTTTCGACTCTATGGTAACAGGAGTAAGAGTTATGTTACCATCGCTACAGGTATTTGCCAGGTTGGTGTATGTTATCTTATTCAGTATCTCATGTGCGCCTATTGTAGGGGTCACATTATGACGCAGCTCATTGTCTATATCTGTGGTTATTGCCGGAGTTGTGATGGCAACACCTGCAATAAGTGGAGCATTACCTACCACTGTCTGCAAATGCAGATCGGTACCTGATACGAAAAGTGGGGGGAAATTGATAGAGTTCACATTGCCGCCGAACCCTGCCTGTACCTGGGCAATGGTAGTGCGTGCAACGCCTGCTATGAAACCAAGATTGGTAGATGTGGCCACATAATCATTGTAGTCTATGGCCGAGAATACAGTACTTGGCGAGATACTATACAGGCCATACCTGTTACCGGTGGTCTGTGTATTGCTCAGGATGTTGTCCCTGAAATTGACACTGCCGTTAGGAAGGCCGCCAAGCGGTGCATATGGTTCCAGTACTACGCAGCCATTGGTGGCGCCGGCACCAGAGTTCGTAGCCAGTTGTATCGTATTATGGTGAATGTTGAATCCATTGCCAAGGTCCATGTATATTCCATGCCCGTTGAACACCAGCGTGGCATTTGCAGGAGCGTTCGGGTTCAGTATGAAGTTGTTGTATACATTAACGTTGTTGGAAGTGGTATTGACATCGAAGTACATACCGTGAGCGCCTGCGTTGCTGATGCTGCTGATGTTCGCTATCTTATTTCCTCTTATGGTTGTGTTCTGGGCTTCGAAGGAAAGTGTGATACCTGATGTTGGTGAAGTACCGTTGATGCTAACATTGCTGATATCATTCTCGCTTATCACAGTACCGGTGCCATTGTTCACATGTACACCGCCAAAGCCTGTTCCGGATATCACATTGCGTGTTACCGTCCAGTTCTGGTCAGTACCGGCCGGGCCATAGGCATAAAAGCCAAGTTGCGCAGATGATAGTGCGTTGTTCTGAATGGTGTTGTTCGAATTCGGTGCTTCCGCTATCGCAAAAGGTGCGGTAGCCGCACCGCCTGTAGCAGAAAGTATGGCCATACCATTCGCTACGGCGCTGCATCTTACATTACAGTTCTTTACTACGTTGTTGGTATTACCTACTGTTACAGACGCACTACCGAACCTGATGCCGGCGATTGTTCCGGCTGCCAAGTTATTGACAATGGTAAGGTCGCGGGTAGTACCACCGGCAGTATTAGAGCCGTCTATCGTTACATTGCTCGCGCCACGCAGGAAGATGATACCCCCGTTGAACGATCCCGATATCGTAGGGGTCGTTGCAGCCGCAGGTTTTATCAATACGGAAGTATAGTTGGCCGGCGCTGTTGGCGGGTTGAGCTGGGCCTGGTTGGTCTCTGCAGTATTGGCCGTTATCGATATGGTTATAGCACCCTGGTGCGTACCTGCATTGATGGCGTTGAACGCAAGCCTGAGCTGCGTATACACCGTGGGACCAAGGGTACCTGCGGTAGCGGTCACCGTCACCTGCGCCTGTGAGCGTACGGCTGCAGACAATAATAATGCGCCAACGGCCGCATATCTCATCATCTTACCTACAGAATTGATAAATGTTTTGCTCATAATGTACTATGTATTTTGTACGGTATAGTTTCGGGAAAGTAATAGATCCAAAAATAACATTTTTTTTAAGTAATACCATCATTTCACCAAAGTTCTTTTTATGGTAAAATATGTCTTTTTCACCCCCTTTCCCCCATAATATCGCCCAAGGTTAATAAAAGATATAATATTTAATAAATAATTAATTTGTTTGAACGCATCTCCCTCATCCTTATGATAGGCGTTGCCGGCCGGCCGAATGTTAGAATTCAAAATTTGTGGTTATACAGTATCGGCATACGTTATATGGTCATAGAATATTCTGTGCCTGTTTTGTCACGGCCGTGTCCCGGCATATCAATGTCATTTTCTACTTTTGGGCCATCATTACAGGGCCATCGCCGCCTTGTTCAACCCAATAGATTTGACATACGCACATATCCCTTATGCCGATACCGGCTACTTCTCCAAACTGGTCGCCGATCACATCAGTGGCCATGCGCCACTTCGCCCATTCTATGACCATGCCCCCGATGAGGCTGGCATAGCACAGGCCATACAGCAGCGTGCGAACTTCCCTGTGGACAGGCAAAGACTGGTATCGGCGCTGGAGCGGCAGTACCGGGGGCTAGAGGTGGCAGATGCTGTTACTGCCAATATCCGGTCGCTGCTCAGTGCCCATACCTACACCGTCACTACGGCCCATCAGCCAAATCTGCTTACAGGATACCTGTATTTCATATATAAGATACTTCATGCCATAAAGCTGGCAGAGCATCTCAATGCCACGCATGCAGGTAAGCATTTCGTGCCTGTATACTATATGGGCAGCGAGGATAATGACATAGAGGAACTGGGCGTGTTCCGTTTCCGCGGCGATAAGTACATATGGGATGGAAGCGGCCAAAAGGGAGCCGTTGGCCGTATGGACACCTCAGGCCTCAAGCCCCTGTTGCAGCGGGTGTTCCACATGTTCGGCCCTCCCGGCCGGGATATGGACGACCTGGTACGCATCGTTACCAAGGCATACATGGGGCACAAGACCATAGGCAAGGCTACACAATACCTGGTGAATGAGCTCTTCGGCCGGTATGGGCTGGTGATACTGGACCCCGATGACCGCGAACTGAAGGAGGCCTTCGTACCTGTGATGGAAGACGAATTGCTGAACAGCAATGCCTACCCCATAGTATCGCAGCAGACCACCCTGCTAGAGGAGCAGTACAAAGCACAGGCATTCCCCCGTCCCATCAACCTGTTCTACCTTGATCACGGCATACGCGAGCGCATAGAGCGCCAGGGCGATAAATGGGTAGTGCTGAACACTGATATCTCGTTTTCCCGCGAAGAGCTATTGGCCCAACTGCACGAAGCCCCCGAGTCCTTCAGCCCCAATGTGGTGCTGCGCGGGCTCTTCCAGTCCACCATCCTGCCCGATGTGGTGTTCATAGGTGGTGGGGCAGAGGTGGCCTATTGGTTCCAGTTAAAGACACTTTTCCGGCATTACAATGTCTTCTATCCTGTGGTCATGCTGCGCAGGTCGGTACAATGGATCGCCCGCGAGCAGGCAAGGCTGCGCCACCAGTGCGGCATTTCCATAGCCGACATCTTCAGACCAGAGCTGCAATTGGAGACCGAACAGGTAGATGCCCACACCAGTGGCGAGTGGCGCACAGGTGCAGAAATGCAGGCCATAGAAGATATTTTTGCCGGGCTGCAGGCAAAGGCCACTGCCATAGACCCTACACTGGGCCCATCGGCCGCTGCCGCCCTGGCTCGCATGCGCCGCCAGGCCGTGGTGCTGGAAAAAAAGATGCTGCGCGCCGAAAAGCGAAAGATAGAGGTAGGGTTGCAACGCCTGCACCGTCTGAAAGCCGAGCTCTTCCCCAACGGTAGCTTGCAGGAGCGTACCGAGAATTTTGCCGAATACTACCTGTCATACGGCCCTGCCTTTTTCGATATAGTAAAAGAGGGCATAGACCCGCTGAACAATAGATTCCTGGTGATAGAGCAGCCGGCGGAAGATAAATGATGTATTTTTACTATGTCTGCTGCTCCGGATTTTTTTAAGTTACCTGTAACATTTTCTCCGCTCTGCCGATATAGCTATTGAAATGAACGCAGAACAGTACAATACTTGTGTGCACGAATGGTCTGACGCCCTTTTCAGGTTCGCCTGGAAATGTACCGGCCAGCAGAGCGACGCGCACGATGTGGTGCAGGGCAGTTTCGAGGTGCTATGGCAAAAGAAGGACGAGGTGTTGCCTGCCAAGGCAAAGGCATTCCTCTTCCAGGTGGCCTATCGCCAGTCGGTAGATAATTTCCGCAAAAGGTCGCGTGTCATGTTCAAGGATGCGCCCGAGGAGAGCTATTCACCCGTTAACCCCGACCTGAAAAAGGTACTGGACCGCGCACTGGCGCAGCTGGAAGAGAAACAGCGCGCCCTGGTACTGCTGAAGGACTATGAAGGATACAGCTATGATGAGATAGGCCAGATAACCGGGCTCAACGAAAGCCAGGTGAAGGTGTACCTCTTCAGGGCAAGGAAGACATTGAAAGAATATTTGGTAAGCGTAGAAAATATCATATAACTATGATCACCTGGGAGAATTATGAGGAGTATATGGTAATGCATGCCGATGGCGAGCTTACGCCTGCGCAGGAGCAGGAGCTTATGTCGTTCCTGTACGAGCACCCCGATCTCCAGAGCGAGCTTACGGCCTTTACCATGACCAAAATGATACCTGACGAGGCCGAGACCTATGGCCGCAAGGCAGCGCTGCTAAGGCCAGTACCTGCTGCCGAAAAGCCAAAGGTGATAGCCATACCCGTATGGCGCAGGTATGCAGTGGCCGCGGGTGTGGCCGCATTGCTGTTCGCATCTACCTACAGGCTGTGGACAGGCGCAGAGCATACCGGTGGTGAGATAGCAAGCGTAGTACCGGTGCCTGCTGCACCTGCCTCTGTCGCTCCGCCAGTAGCTGCCACACCGCAGCCTGCACAGGCCATGGCACAGGTACGGCCCGCCCATGTAGTGCCCGATGTGCCCGTACCTGCACAAAGGCCCGCAGGACAGGCTACCCGCCCTGTGCGCAAGCCTGTGAACACTATCGTACACAATAATGATGTACCCGCTATGGCCGCTGTGGACATAGACAGGCTGCCTGCTGCCGGTGTAAAAGAATTGCAGGCCACACAAAAAAATATCGCGCCGGTTGTAACAAATGTTCCTGCTCTGGCGATACAAGATAGAGAAGATGATACAGAAGAAGAGGTTGCTAAAGGCTCGCTTATAGACAGGTTGCCGATAAGCGATACCAAGCGGTCCGGAATGAAAAGCCTTGCAAGTGATGTGGCCAACGGATATGGCAAGGTCAATTCGATAGGACAGGAGATAGCCCGCTCCAATGTATCTGTAAAGCTCAGGAACAAACAACTTATTTTCTCTTTCTAAAAAACAACATTGCTCACAGCACTCAATTCAACGATCATGAAACATACATTTTGCACACTAGCCATAGCAGCAGGTCTTTTATTCGCACAGAACGTGAACGCCCAGGAGGCCGAGGCTACAACCCCTAAGAAGAAACACACACTCACCATATCTAACAAGGGTATACATGTGGACGAGGCTGCCGATAGCACCAAGCTGCATGCAGGCAAAGTGAAGGAAAAAGAAGAAAAAGCAGGCAAGTTCAGGACCTCGTTCTCTATGCTCGACGTAGGTGTGAACATGCTGAACGATAATACAGTGTACACCGACCCAAGTGTGGTGAACTACCTGAACGTACCCGCCGGCAAAAGGAATGCCGAGCTCTTCGATCTGAAGCCTTCCAAGTCCATAAACGTGAACATATACCCGCTGATGGTGAAGTTCCTGGCCGTTAAGACAAAGAACCAGCGCATTTACCTTTCTACCGGCATCGGCTTCCAGGTATACAACTTCCGTTTCGAAGAGGACCTTTCCTATACCAAGAACCCCAACAGCATCATAATGGATACTATCAAGTTCAGCAAGAACAAACTGGCGGTGAACTACCTGAACGTACCCCTTATGCTCACCGGCAAGACAAGGCTGCACAAGAAGACATGGCTCACCTATGGCGCAGGCATCACGGCCGGTTACCGCCTCTCATCATGGAACAAGCAGATATCCGGCGAAAGGGGTAAGAAGAAACTGCATGGCAATTTCGATCTCGAAGATTACAATGCCTGCCTCACTGCCGAGTTCGGTATAGATGGTATACTCAGGTTCTATGGCAGCTACCAGCTCACCCCCATGTACAACAATGGTATAGACCAGCGTCCCATATGCGTAGGTATCAGGTTCAGCGGCATATAATGCGCGGAACAAATATCACAACAGGGGCCCGCACTTTTGCGGGCCTCTTCATTTGTTATTCGTATGGCACAAAATGTGAAGTAGTACAATAAGATCACATCTCCTCCCCGTATGGGAAGGGGCTGAAAAAGCACCATTTAATATTCTGCCTCTTGTTTCGTTTTTAGCTGCGGCATGCATATATTGCCGCTTACTATCAATTCCCCTCAGGGCATTCGTTATGTATAAGCTGCTTGCCATTCTTGCATTGGTGTACTGTCCATGGGCCGTCCGTGGCCAGACCGACTGGAAATTCAGAAAGGAAGAACAGGGTATAAGGGTATATACGGCCCACACCGATAGCTCCCGCATAAAGTCGGTAAAGGTAGAGTTCTCTGTACAGGCCACCCCCGACCAGCTCATTGCTTTCCTGCTGGATATACCGGAGCAGCCCACATGGATATTCAATAGCAAGACAGCCTACATCATCAAAACATTGAAACCCAATGACATCATTTTTTATTCCGAGGTGACACTGCCATGGCCTTTTTCCAACCGCGATTATGTGGCCCATTTCACTGTCAGCAAACGTTCGGAGGGAATGTATCTGGTAGAGTCGCATGCCGAGCCCGAATACATCCCTGCAAAGCCGCCATTGGTACGCATGCCATATTCCTCGGCTAAATGGAACATCACCCGCGCAGGCGATAACGAATTAAAGATCATCTATACTTTCAGCTTCGACCCCGGAGGGGCCGTACCTCCCTGGCTGGTCAATATGTTCGTCACAAAAGGCCCCATACATACCTTTCAGAAATTGCGCGAGGGCGTAAGGCGACCCGAATACCGCGATGCACATTTGTCTTTCCTCAAGTAACCGTTCCTGATATACAGAGTAGTAAAAATGTCCGGCCGAAGATAAAATATACCATTCGGTATATTTTGTATATCTTTGTACTGCGAAAGCGAAATAAGAGCGCCATGTCGAAGGCAGAAAGAACGAAAGCATACATCATAGAAAGGGCTGCGCCCGTCTTCAATACCAAGGGGTATAGCGGCACATCTATGTCCGACATAGTGCAGGCCACACAGCTTACCAAGGGTGCCATATACGGCAATTTCACAGGCAAGGACGAGGTGGCCATAGAAGTATATAAGTACAATTTCGGCGCCTTGCGCAAACGTATAGCCAACGCCATGCTTGCCGAGACCACAGCGCAGGCAAGGCTAAAGGCATATACCAATTACTATCGTACCAACTGGCAGCAGGTGCAGGAGCGCGGCGGATGCCCGCTACTGAACGCAGCTGTAGAGGCTGATGACAATGTGGCCTTCATGCGGAAAAATGTGCAGGCAAGCGCCCGCCAGTGGATAAAGGATATAAGAACGGTGATACAGGCAGGTATAGATAGTGGCGAGTTCAGGGCCGACCTGGATGCGCAGCAAATGGCCACCTCGGTATGTATGATGCTGGAGGGAGGTATGATGTTCTTCAAGATAATGGACGATCGTACACTGCTCTTTCATGCGCTGGACCGCATAGACCGCATGGTGACCCAAGAAATGATGAGATAATTTTTTTTCACCAAAAATATACCGAACGGTATAAAATATAAAATCATATGGAAGCATACATAGTAGCAGCAAAACGTACACCGATAGGGTCACTGCTGGGTGGCCTGTCATCCTTAACAGCCCCACGGCTGGGTGCCATAGCCATAAAGACGGCCTATGAAAGCATAGGCCTGGATCCGGCGCTTGTGAACAGCATATACATGGGCAATGTACTGAGCGCAGGGGTAGGGCAGGCGCCCGCACGGCAGGCCGCCATATATGCAGGTATACCTTACGAGGCCGATGCCACTACGGTGAACAAGGTATGTGCATCGGGAATGAAGGCGGCCATGCTGGGCGCGCAGCAGATACAACTGGGCCTGGAGGATATAGTATTGGCAGGTGGCATGGAGAGCATGAGCAATGCCCCCCACTATGCACAGGTGCGCCGTGGCAATAAACTGGGCGATATGACCCTCATAGATGGCATGACCAAAGATGGCCTTTGGGATGCCTACCACAACTACCACATGGGCAATGCTGCCGAGTTGGGTGTACGCAAGTATGGGCACTCCCGCCGGCAGTTAGATGAATACGCCATCATGTCCTATACCCGTGCGCAGGAGGCAGCCAACAGCGGCCGCCTTACCGATGAGATAGTACCTGTAGATGTAGAAGGAAAGGGCGGGGTAGTGACCATCGCCCGCGATGAGGATATAGACAAGATAATAGCCGACAAGGTAGCGCGGCTGAGGCCTGTGTTCGAAGAGGGTGGTGCGCTCACCGCGGCCAATTCCAGCAATCTGAACGACGGCGCTGCTGCGCTGGTACTGGCCTCTGCTGCGGCCGTACAGAAGTACGGGCTGCGGCCGTTGGCCCGCATCGTTTCCTATGCCGATGCCGCGCAGGCGCCCGAGTGGTTCACTACATCGCCTGCCGTGGCCATACCCAAAGCACTGGCAAAAGCGGGTATCGGTCTGAAAGATGTGGACCGTTTCGAGATAAACGAGGCATATGCATCGGTCATTCTATCCATACAGCAGATACTGGGGCTCGACCTGGGTAAAGTGAATGTATACGGTGGCGCTGTGGCCATGGGCCATCCCATAGGCGCATCCGGCGCCCGCATCATGGTCACGCTCCTCAATGCCTTGCGCCAAAGCGGCGGCAGGTATGGTGTGGCTGCCATATGCAACGGTGGTGGTGGCGCATCGGCCATAGTACTGGAAAATATGAACTGATATGATAAAGCAGAAAATAGCATTCGCCATGATAATGGGGGCCATCACCACCGGGCTCATATCCTTCGTGGTAGTGTCGGTCAACATAGGTTACAACGCCCGTTTCCTGGCCATATGGTCGCGGTCTTGGGCGCTGGCATGGGTGGTAGCGGTACCGGCCATTATGCTGATAGCGCCGCGCGTAGAGCGCCTGGTGCAGTACCTGTTCGGGGAAGGGAAACGGCCATAAAAGCAGAGAGGCGGTACATGTACCGCCTCTCTGCTTTTATCATTCAGGGTATCTCCTAGTTCTTCAGGATATCCCTCGATATCACCAGCTTCTGTATCTCCGATGTACCCTCGCCTATGGTGCAGAGCTTGCTGTCGCGGTAGAATTTCTCTACAGGGAAATCCTTGGTATAGCCATACCCGCCGAATATCTGTACTGCATCTGTAGATACGCGTACACATACTTCCGATGCATAGTATTTGGCAAATGCCGACTCCTTGGTCATTCTCATGCCGCGGTTCTTCAGGTCGGCTGCCTGGTATATCAGCATCTCAGAGGCTTCTATCTGCGTGGCCATATCGGCCAGTTTGAAGGCTATTGCCTGGAAGTTGGCTATAGGCTGGTCGAACTGCTGGCGCTCCTTGGCATATTTTAGTGATGCCTCATAAGCGCCCTTGGCTATACCCAGCGACAGGGCCGCTATAGATATACGTCCACCGTCCAGCACCTTCATGGCCTGGTGGAAGCCATCGCCCACAGGGCCCATACGCTGCGCATCAGATATGCGGCAGTTGTCGAATACCAGCTCGGCGGTCTCGCTTGCACGCATGCCTAGCTTATTCTCTTTTTTACCCGCAGAGAAGCCGGGTGTGCCGCGCTCTACTATGAATGCGGTCACATTATTTTTGGCCCTTGGCTCGCCGGTACGCGCCAGTACTACGGCCACATTGCCGCTTATACCGTGTGTTATCCAGTTCTTGGTGCCGTTCAGTATCCAGTCGTCGCCATCGCGGGTAGCTACGCAGCGCATATTGCCTGCATCGCTGCCGGTATTGGCCTCTGTAAGGCCCCATGCGCCTATCCACTCGCCGGTGGCCAGCTTGGGCAGGTATTTTTTCTTCTGCTCTTCGGTACCGAAGTACAGTATGTGCCCTGTACACAGCGAGTTGTGCGCTGCCACAGACAGGCCTATAGAGCCGCATACCTTGGCCACTTCGCTCACTACGGTCACATATTCAAAGTACCCCAGGCCCGATCCGCCGTATTCGGCAGGGACAAGCACGCCCATCAGGCCCAGCTCGCCCATCTGGCGAAAGAGGTCTACAGGAAATTTCTGGGTCTCATCCCATTCCATCATGTTCGGGCGAATGTGCTTGTTGGCAAATTCGCGTATCATCGCTGCTATCGACTCCTGAGCTTCAGAGTACTTAAAGTCCATCATCTAAGTAAAAATAAATTTGTAAAGTGCGCAATTTTACGACTTTTTTCTGAACAGAACTAATGCTTTCTGCTACTTTCTCACCCCCTGAAACCCCTCAGGAATTCCACTATCCCCATCTTTTTTTTGCCTTCCTGTTGCAGTTCTTTTACATATATCCAGCCATCGGCAGCGGCAAAGCGCAGGTAGGTGCTATGGTCGGTATCATATGTGCCGGGTGTGGCATTGTGCGCCTCTGTCAATGCCTCTGCCACGAATATCTTTACCGATCTGTCCTTTAGCATAGTATAAGCGGCGGGGTAGGGCGACAGCCCGCGTATCATATTATGTATATCCTTTGCGGGCCTTGTCCAGTCTATCAGGGTATGCTCCTTGAATATCTTGGGGGCATGCCGCAGTTCGCTCTCGGGCACATCGCTCTGTGGTATCTCTGTTATATCGCCTGCGGCCAATCGTTTCACGGTGGTCACCAGCAGTTCGGCGCCGGCCAGCATCAGTTTTTCATACAGTGTGCCCATATTATCCTCGGGCAGTATAGACACTTCCTTTTGCAGCAGTATATTGCCCGTATCTATCTCATGCTTCAGCCTGAAGGTGGTCACGCCGCTCACCTTGTCGCCATTCATTATGGCATGGTTTATGGGCGCTGCCCCCCGGTACTGCGGCAGCAGCGATCCGTGTACGTTCACCGTGCCCATAGGCGGCATATCCCATACCGCCTGCGGCATCATGCGGAAAGCCACCACTATCTGCAGGTCGGCATTCAGGGCGCGTAGCTGCTCTATGAATTCGGGGGCTTTCATGCTCACGGGTTGCAGCACAGGCAGCCCTTCAGCCACGGCATATTGCTTCACTGCCGACCCCTGCATGTGCATACCCCTGCCTGCGGGTTTGTCGGGGGCGGTCACTACGGCCACTATGTTCGCACCGGCATCTTTCAGGGCTCGTAAAGAGGCCACCGCAAAATCGGGCGTGCCAAAGAATACTATCCTCAGTTGTTCGAAGGTCTTCATCACGGCTGCAAAGCTAATCAGATATGGCTACCCGTCCACCTGTTATCCTTTCACCCGAAACTTCCCCCGCCGTTATTTTTCATATTACAGATCGGTGCAACTATCTTTAACCCCTTATTTTACCGTTGGTCATGCGAAAGATATCTGCAATGGGTGCGCTGCTGCTGGCAGGCCTATACATACCTGTAGCCGCACAGGACAAAAAGGACGAGAAGAAGAAATGGGACGTGAACGCCCCCGGCGCACCGGGCAGGGATGTGTCCTTCACCGTTAACGAGGGTACATGGATGAACCTGGATGTAGCGCCTGATGGCCGGGATATAGTGTTCGACCTCCTGGGCGATATATATATCATACCATTTGCCGGTGGCGAGGCCCGCGTGCTGCGCAAGGGTATGGCCATGGAGGTGCAGCCCCGTTTCAGCCCCGATGGCAAAAAGATACTCTTCACATCCGATGCAGGTGGCGGTGATAATATATGGGTCATGGACCGCGACGGCAGCAATGCCAAACAGGTGACGAAAGAGAATTTCCGCCTGCTGAACAATGCCGTGTGGGCAGGCAATGATCACTTCATAGCCCGCAAGCACTTTACATCTACCCGCTCGCTGGGTGCCGGCGAAATGTGGATATACCATATCTCAGGCGGTGGCGGCCTGCAGCTTACACCCCGCAAGAACGACCAGCAGGACCTCAACGAGCCCTGCGTATCGCCTGATGGCCACTATGTGTACTATAGCGAGGATATGTATCCCGGCGGTTTCTTCCAGTACAACAAGGACCCGAACAACCAGATATTCGTCATAAAGCGCTACGACCGCGAAAAGGGCGAGATAGAGATAGTGACAGGCGGCCCCGGTGGTGCGGTGCGCCCGCAGATCTCGCACAGCGGCAGGCAACTGGCATTTGTAAAACGTGTGCGCACAAAGACCGTCCTCTACCTGCGCGACCTGGAGACAGGCGAGGAATGGCCCATATACGACAAGCTCACCAAAGACCAGCAGGAGGCATGGACCACCTTCGGCATCTATACCGGCTTTGCCTGGACGCCCGATGACAAGAACATCATAATATGGAGCGGTGGCAAGATACAGAAGATAGATGCCACGGGTAAGAACGCCGCTACAGAGATACCCTTTATCTGCAATGTGCAGCAGCGTATCACCGATGCGGTACGCTTCAAGCAGAACCTGAACCCCGATGAATTCACGGTAAAGGTGATACGCCATGCAGTTACCTCGCCCGATGGCAAATGGCTTGTGTTCAATGCCCTGGGCCACCTGTACAAAAAAGCCCTGCCTGATGGCAGGCCCGAACGCCTCACCACCAGTCCCCTGCAGGAGGGTGAACCCGCTTTCTCGCCCGATGGCAAATGGCTGGCCTATGTGACCTGGAACGATACCCTCACCGGTAGCCTCTGTAAAATGCCTATGGATGGCAAGGGTAAACCCACGGTACTCTCCACTAAAAAAGGTATGTACCGCACTCCGTCCTTCTCGCCCGATGGCAGGTGGCTGGTATACAGCAAAGACGGCAGCGACAACTCTATGGGCAATACTTATACGGTAAAGCCAGGTATATATTACATGCCTGCTGCCGGTGGTAAAGAGGAATATGTGACCGACAAGGGCGAATACCCGCGTTTCTCTAAAGATGGCAGCCGTATCTTCTACCAGGAGGGCGGCAACCTCTTCGGCTCGCTCGATAAGTCATTCAGTAGCTGCGACCTGCAGGGCAATGATGTGCGTACCATGTTCAAGGGCAAGTACAGCAGCCAGTTCACCGTATCGCCCGATGGCAAATGGGTGGCCTTCGTACACCTGCATTCGGTATATGTGGCAGCATTCCCCGGCATTGGCAAGCCCATATCCCTGGGCGATGATGTGACGGATATACCGGTAAAGAAAGTATCGAAAGATGCCGGTATCAACCTGCATTGGGGTGCCGGTAGCAAACAGTTGCACTATACACTAGGCGACCAGTACTTCACCGTCAATATCGAAGACCGTTTCGAATTTGTGGCTGGCAAGCCCGATTCTCTCTTCAAAGCGCCGGAGACAGGTATAGCTGTGGGCCTCACCGCGAAAGCCGATAAGCCACAGGGTACCATCGCCTTCACCAATGCCCGCATCATTACCATGAACGGTAACGAGGTGATAGAGGGTGGTACGGTAGTGGTAGAGGGCAACCTCATAAAGGCGGTAGGTAAAGGCACGGCCATACCGCAGGGCGCAAAGGTGGTAGACTGTGCAGGCAAGACCATAATGCCGGGCTTTGTAGATGCCCATGCACATGCGGCCCATTTCCGTTATGGGCTCACGCCCGATAAGCACTGGCCCTATTATACCAACCTCGCCTATGGCGTTACCACCATGCACGACCCCTCGGCCGTTAGCGAGATGGTATTTGCCCAGAGCGAACTGGTAAAGAGCGGAGCCATGGTAGGGCCGCGTGTGTTCTCTACGGGTACCATACTATACGGTGCCGATGGCGATTTCAAGGCCGTCATCAATTCGCCTGATGATGCGAAGAGCGCCCTGCGCCGTACACAGGCTTTCGGTGCGTTCAGCGTAAAGAGCTACAACCAGCCCCGCCGCGAGCAGCGCCAGATGGTGATAGAGGCCGCCCGCGAGCTAAAGATGGAGGTGGTGCCCGAGGGTGGTTCTTTCTTCTACCACAACATGAGCATGATACTCGATGGTCATACCACCATAGAGCACAACATACCCGTAGCCCCCCTCTACAACGATGTGATACAGCTTTGGAAGAACGCTAAGACCGCCAATACGCCTACGCTCATAGTTAGCTATGGCGCCCTCAGTGGCGAGTACTACTGGTACCAGCACACCAATGTTTGGGAGAAGGAGAGACTGCTGCGCTTTACGCCCCGCTCGGTAATAGATACCCGTGCCCGCCACCGTACCATGGCGCCCGAGGAGGAATATGAGAATGGCCACATGCTGGTATCGCGCAGCCTCAAAAAACTCTCCGATGCGGGTGTGACCATAAACATGGGCGCTCATGGACAGATACAGGGCATAGGTGCTCACTGGGAGATATGGATGATGGCCCAGGGCGGTATGACGCCTATGGAGGCCTTGCGTACGGCCACTATCAACTCTGCCACCAGCCTCGGTTTCGATGATCATATAGGTTCCCTGCAGCCCGGCAAGCTGGCCGACCTGTTGGTGATGGACAAGAACCCGCTAGATGATATACGCAATACCGAGAGCATTCGCTATACCATGGTCAATGGCCGCCTCTACGATGCCGAGACCATGAACGAAGTAGGTAACTACGACAATAAGCGTGGCCGGTTCTTCTGGGAGCTTGGCCGCAATGCCGAGTCTTTCCCATGGCACGAGGCCGCTATAGAGCTGGGCGATCAGGAGTAGCAGCCGGTCTTTAGGAACACGACACCGCACCTACCTCTCCTTTGCAGAGACCTGCCTGCCGGTAGGCAGGGTCGGGGAGAGGCTACCTGTTGAACAATATCTTTAGGTAGAACGATGGTTTGCTGAACTGGTCGCGCAGGTCCATGTCTGTGAACATGCAGCTTATGGTATTGCGTAGTGATGGGCTTTTGTATGCCTTGTTCACCACGAAGTTGAACAGCCATGGGTATTTGCTCAGTCGCTGCAGCGTAGCGCTTATACGGAACTCATCGCCCAGCCGTTTGTACAGCACATCATCATAGTCCGTCCGTAGCCGTGCTGCCGACAGGTCGCGTTGTGGTAGTACTTCTTTCAGTGCCATTGCGGCCAGCATACCGCTGTACAGTGCATTGCCTATGCCCTCTCCGCTAAAGGGGTCTACAAGGCTGGCAGCATCGCCGCACAGTATATAGTTGTCGCCCGATAGGGGGCGGCGCTCTGTGGCCAGTGGCAGTCCCCAGCCCTGTATCTTGTCTTGCAGTCGTGCATTAGCAAATCGCGGCGCTATCTGCGGATTTGTCTTTATGGCATGCAGCATCTGCTCGCGCAGGTTTATCTTTTTCTCCCTTACTATCTCCGACAGCAGGCCCACGCCCACATTGGCCATACCATTCGGCAGAGGGAATATCCATAGATAGCCCGGTAGTACTTCCGGCAGAAAGTGCAACTCTATATAGTTATCGGGGTGCATGTCCGTCACGCCCTCGTAATACGCACGCAAGCCCACTGCATATGCCTTTGGCTGCGAGCTGTCGCTTACGAATTTCCGGTGCACTATACTTTTGTCACCATCCGCACCTATTATTACAGGCGCGGTCACGATATGGGCCACGCCATTGTGCGTCATGTTCACGGTCACCTTATTGTCGCCCCGTTCTATGTCCGTTATGCTGGCGCCCTGGTATATGGTACAGTAGGGCGAGGGCATCTTGCGGAAAAGAAAGTCGTCGAACACCATACGCGGTACGGTAAAGCCGGGGGCCTTTGTCTCTGGCGTACGTTTGGGGCTGAAGGGTATATCCAGCGCGCGGCCATTGGGTGCCACGAATTTTATTCCCCACGATGGTGTGAAAGCCTGGGGTGCATCCAGTATCTCGTTCAGCCATTCAGGGTCGGCACGGTTTATCACCAACGCCGTCTTGCCACTGCACGCATCGCCGCATACTTTATCGCGGGGGAATGTCTCCTTATCTATCACCACATGCGGTATGCCATATTTGCTCAGGAAGAACGATGCTCCCGCACCAGCCGGGCCTGCACCCACTATTATCACCTGCGTATCTGTGCTCTTGCCCATCATCTGTACCGTCAAATATAGTGCTACTGCACGACACCCGCCCGCAAAATGCACCAGATCTCATTTCTGTCGCCTGGCTTGCGAGTTGTGTGTAATATTTATAGCTTTGTTTAAAATCGCATTTATGAAACTGTTGCATCTTATAGCGGCTATGGCCATAGCGCAAATGGCCTCGGCCCAGGACTTCTGTAAGGACATAAAGAAAGAAGTATCGGACAATAAGATGCTCACTGAGTACGAATCGCCCTACAAAGAGAGTGCGCTGCCCCTCATTAGGGTGAAGCGTTCTGTAAGTGTGGATGAGGATACCCCATTCGACAATTTCGTGATGGTATTTCGTGTCATTTGCGGGGTAGATGATATATATGCCACCAATTCTGACGGCGGTAAAACAGAGAAGCCCGAAAAAAGGCTCACCATCGTTTTCGATGACAATACGCGTATAGTAGACGATACAGTAGATGTGATGCACGACATAACCGTGGACCGTACAGAGGCCATCCGGTATATCTATTATCCCGTGATCCCTGAGACCGTGGGCGATCTTTCCTCCAAGAAGATATCGAAGTTCGTGATAGCCGGCCAGGAGGTTCCCGTACCCGCCGATAATGCCAATGCCATAATGCAGTATACCAAATGCATCCGCAATGCGAAATGATCTTCCGTTCGAATAAGGTCTTAATAGTTGATTATCTTTGGCATATCACGACCTATGCAATGATCAGGTATCGTCTGGTTCTGTTATTCTTATTGTTTGCCACTCCTCTGCATGCCCAGTTGGAAGGCAAGGCATTTATCGATTCTTTAGAGCGTGCACTGCCACTTATTAAAGAAGATACCAATAAGCTCAAAGCACTGTATGTACTTTCCACCAACAATAATACCATAGACCCTGGTAAGGGGATAAGGTTCGGCGAACAATTACTGGAAATGGCTACGGCGCTCGGCAAAAAGCGTTCAATCATAGGAGGCTACATAGCTATAGGCATCAATTACCAGCACAGGTCCGATTACCCCAGGGCGCTGGAGCACTACAACAAGGCTATGATGCTGTGTTCTGAGAACGAGTATCCCGAGTTGTATGGCGACATCATAAGCCATATGGCGGTCATATTGCAGGAAATGGGCGAATATGACAAGGCCCTGGATCACCAGTTCCGTTCCCTGCGGCTCAATGAGCGGTTTCGCGATAGCTTTAATATGGGTGGCGATCTTGGCAATATTGGCATAGCCTATATGCTGAAGAAAGATTACGAAAAGGCGCTGGAATATGATATGCGGTCGCTGGAGATCTTCAAGCTCATAAACGACAAGAACGGTATAGCCCACAACTATGGCAATATCGGCAATGTATACAAGGAGTATGGGAATTATGTGCTGGCGCTGGAATATGATATGCGGTCGCTAGATCTTTTCCGGGAGCTGGAAGACTACGGGGGAATGGCCATAAACCAGGGCAATATAGGCGATGTGTACCTGGAGACAGTGCGTGCCATGGATGCGGGGCATACTCATAAGGTACTTCCCAAAGGTACAAGGCAGGAATTCCTGGCCAGGTCCATTAAGCATTTCGAAGAAAGTATAGCCCTCAGCCGGCAGATAGAGCAGCTCGATAACATACTCGAGTTCAGTAAAGCCCTCAGCGAGGCATACAGGCTCACAGGAAACTATGAAAAAGCGCTGGAGAACTACCAGCTCCATGTCCTCTTCCGTGATTCCATACATTCTGATGAGAATAGGCTGAAGATAGCCAAGCTGGAGACCGGGCTGCAACAGGGCCTGAAGGAGAAACAGATACAGATCACCGAGCTGGAGCGGCAGAACAAGCGTACCGAGCGCATTCTGTACATAGCATCGGTATGCATATTGCTTATGGTCATGGCGGTCATCACCCGCAAATTCATGGCACAGAAGCAGCGCAACAAGTTGCTGGCACAGGAACGTAAGAAGAACCTGGAACGTATAGAGAAACAGAAAGAGGTAATGAGCGATATAGCCTATGCTCACTCGCACGATGTTAGCGGCCAGGTAGCCACCATCCTCGGACTTACCGATGTTTTTGACCTTCAGAACTATGCACACCCCGACAATAAGATAGTGATAGACGGTATAGCCGAGACCGCCCGCAAGCTCGATATCATAGTGAAGGACATGATAGTGAAAGAGAACATGCTCAATAAAGACAAAAAGAGCTGATACCCGCAGGCACAGCTCTTTGCATAAGTTCTTACTAGGGAATGAGCGTTACTGGTTATCGCGCCACTCGTATACCCAGGCCGACTGTATCATTTCCAGGTGGCCCTCATTGCATTCTTCGCGCTTGCCCTCAAAGCTAGGCAGCGTCAGCACCCACTCTATCAGGTCGGTGAAGCGTATGCGGTATATCTTGCTCTCGCCGAAGTCGTCTCCGAATTTCTCGTACAGTTTCAGTGCTATGTCTTCGTGGTCATTCCACTTTATAGGCGGTTCGTACATTGGTCTGTGTAGTTAAGCTGTTCTTACAAAGTTTATTCGCCATGTATCAGCGATTGGTCGGGTATGCATACTTCCAGTTCGCCCACACCGTTCACCAGCACACACTGGCACCCCAGGCGCGAGGACAGGCGTGGGTTGCGGGCCCGGTCTATGAAATCCTCTTCACGGTCGCTCAGTTCGGGTACGAACTCGGCTCCCTTTTCCAGGTATATATGGCAGGTGCTGCATGCGCACACCATGCCACAGTTGTGGTGAAGCTCTATATTATTTTCAAGGGCCACCTCCAGTATGCTTTGGTCGGGCGCTACGTTCTCCACCGTTATCGGCTCAAGCCCCTTCTGGTCAAATTTGAATTTTATGGTATACATTATCGTTCTGGTATTCCGGCCGCAAAGGTAGCACATAGCGGCGCAACTTGTGCATATAGTGGCCAATGGCATTTGTTATCGGCTCATTGCTTATGCAAATGCATATACCCCGTAGCGCCGCTACGGGGTATATGCATATCTTGCTGGTACATTACTGCAGTTTTCCACTGCTTGCAGGCTGCAGCATCCCGAACCGGTTGCCCTCGGTATCGTATGCTGTCACTGCCCATCCTATTCCGGGCACCTCCATTTTTTCGCCCTGTATGGTGCCTCCGTTCGCTTTTACTGTTTCTATGGCTGCGTCTATGTCGTCCACTTCCAGTGTACAGTCAAAGGTGGTTATCTTGTTATCGGCAGGGCGCTGGTACAGGCCTCCGTTTATACCCCGGCTGTCCGCAGGGCCGGTGTTAAGGCCCCAGTAGTCCATGCCGCCTTTCTCCTTGGTCATTATCATGTCTATTTTCCAGTCGAAGCATTTTTCGTAGAATGTCTTCGCACGCATCACATCATCGGCCTGTATCTCGAAATGGATCACCCTGTTCGCCATTGTCTGTTTTTTTAAGAAATGTTATTGAAAGAGTACTTTGCCGGGTGGGCAGGTCATTTTTTGCCTATACGCGCCACTAGCGCCACTATGCCCACTATCACTGCCAGCATTATGAATATACCGAAACCCATACCTGCCTGGAAGATGTCGCCCACCAGTTCGCAGGAGCTTAGCAGTATGGTCATAGAGGTCAGAAGAACGAGGACGATGCTGATATTGTTTTTCATAGCATGTTGTTTTTAGGGTGGTCGTAAGTGTTGTCTATACAAAGTTGGCCCCATTATGGCCGTACATCATTATATGTTCTGTACAATAAATTACAAGATCCTCACCTTCGTATGATGCACTTTTTATACATTGTGTACATGAAATGGTCTCGCATCCTCTCGTTATCCATCCTCTGCCTTACTGCCGTGGCCGCCTCTGCGCAGACAATAGTTGTCGGTACCTTCAACCTGCGCTATGCCAATGCGCACGACACAGGCGACCTGTGGGAAGACAGGTTGCCGATGGTCGCCGATATCGTCCGGTTCCATGAGTTCGATATACTGGGCACACAGGAAGGCCTGCACCGCCAGTTGGTAGATGTATACAAGACCTGCGAAAAATATGAATTCTATGGAGTAGGCCGCGACGATGGCGCCGAGGTAGGCGAGCATTCGGCCATATTCTACCGGGCCGACCGTTTTAGGGCAGTGGATAAAGGAGATTTTTGGCTGTCCGCAACTCCCGATAGACCATCATTTGGTTGGGATGCAAAATGCTGCAAACGATTGTGCACATGGGTAAAGCTCTATGACAGGCAGGCGCAGCAGGCTGTTTGGGTCTTCAATGCCCATTACGACCATGAGGGGCAGCAGGCCCGCCGCGAAAGCAGCAAACTGGTACTGAGAAAGATAGAAGAGATGGCCCAGGGCGATAAGGTGATATTGATGGGCGACCTGAATGCCACCCGCGATAGCGAGCCATATGGCCTTATTGCCCGTTCGGGCCTCCTGAAGGACAGCTATTCGCTGGCCACTGCAAAACTGGAAGGCAACCCATCCTATCATGCCTTCGGTAAGCAGCTAAAGGGGAGCGATGTCATAGATCATATCTTCATCAAAGGCAAATTCAAGGTGGCCCGGTGGAGCATACTCAGCAATTCTTTCCACGGGAAATTCCCATCCGATCATTTCCCCGTCATGGCCGAGCTGCAATATTGATCGCCGCTGCGCTTTTTGCCCTAATATTGATCATCTAAGCTATACTACAAGATGATACAGACCGAAATGGCCATAATAGGCGATATGATAGTGCACCGCGTAGGCGACGACGAAGCAAAGGCCGTGCTGAACAATGATGTGGCCCAGGTAGGCGATGACGATGAGGCAGCCCTCTTCCGCCGCATGTTCCTCAAGCCTTTTACTACCCATTCATCCACCTTCGAGTTCTCGCATCCTGTAGATGTAGAGTACAATGTGCTCTTCAAGCTGGCCAAGGCCATACACGAGGGCGAAGACCTGGGGGAATGCTCCCGCGATATAGCCCGCCACCTGGTGTCGGTATCGAAGCACCCCAATATAAAGGAGGGCGATCTCTTCATAGCCCGGTTCGATGATATAGGCTTTGGCGGCAAGCATTATCAGGGCCTTGGTATCTATAAATTCGAGGACAAGGACAGCTACCTCGAGGTGTCGGCTACAGGCAAACAGGTAAAGTACACGCTGAAAAAGGGCATAGGCGGCCGCAAGCCCGATAAGGCCTGCCTGGTGCTTTTTACCGACGAGCCATATACGCTACTCATAATAGACAACAGCAATACCGAGACCGATTACTGGCAGAACGAGTTCATAAAGCATCGCCCCAAGAGCGATTTTGTGAACAATACCAACGATGTGATGGGTATGGCCCGCACCTTCATCACCGAGCAGATACCCCAGGTATACGAGGTGTCCAAGGCCGACCAGATAGACTTCATGAACCGCTCTGTGAACTACTTCAAAACGCATGAGGTCTTTGACAAAAAGGAATTCGAGAAAGAGGTCTTTCATCACGAGGAGCTCATAAAGAACTTCCGCAAGTTCGATAAGACCTACCGCGAGGAGAACGAGCTGGATGTGGCCGATAGCTTCGAGATATCGCAGCAGTCGGTAAAGAAACAGGCCCGCATCTTCAAAAGCGTGCTGAAGCTGGATAAGAATTTCCACATATATATTCACGGCGACCGAGAGCTCATAGAGCAGGGTACAGACAGCCAGGGCCGCAAATACTACAAGATATACTACGAGCAGGAAAGCTAGGTCATTTCTCTGCCTTTTGTTTCTTCTTCCTCACCACCACCCACTCTTCTATGTTCACGTTGAAGGGCATTTTGCCTATCAGCACCACAGCGCGTTTATCGCGCAGGCTTTGCAGCGTGCCCACCTGGTGATTGGCCTGGTGGCGCACCAGGTCGCCGGGCTGGGGTGTGCCGCCTACGGTATCATAGGTCTTATCGGCCTTCTTCGCTGCCGATGCATTGGCCTGTATCTGCTTCTTGCGGAACAGCACATTCTCTGCTGCGTTTATCACCTCCTGCTTGTTCTCGGTCTTCTTCCAGTCGTGTATTATCTGTTTGAACTTGCGCTCCGTATCGCGCAGGTAGTCCAGTTCTTCCTTCTTTACCTTGTTCTGCAGTTTCAGCGTCTCGTACTCATGGCGGCGCTTCTCCTTGTTGGTCGCCTCCTCATAGTGCTTGCGCAGGCGTTCGTTCTCCTTTAGCAGCTTGTCCAGCTCTTTTTCCTTGTCGGTCAGTTTCACGCTCTGCTGCTCTGCCTGGTGCAGCATCTTATCCAGCTTGAAGTGCTCTCGCTGTGTCAGTTGCCTGGCCCTGTCTATCACGCTCTGCGGCAGGCCGCTGCGCTGCGCTATCGCAAAGGTGTACGAGCTGCCCGGCTTGCCTATGTTCAGCCTGTACAAGGGTTCCAGCCGCTCCTCGTCAAATGTCATAGCACCGTTGATGATGCCGCGCACCTTGCCCGCCATCACTTTCAGGTTCAGGTAGTGGGTGGTTATTATACCCAGGGCGTGTTTGTGTGCCAGATCCTCTACTATAGCCTCGGCAAATGCCCCGCCCAGGTTCGGGTCCGATCCGCTGCCCAGCTCATCTATGAAGAACAGGGTCTTGCCATCGGCAAAATCCATGAAGTGCTTCATGTGCTGCAGGTGGGCGCTATAGGTGCTCAGTTCATGCTCTATAGATTGTGTATCGCCTATCTGCACCATTATCTGCCTGAATATGCCCATCTCAGATGTCTCTGCGGCCGGTATCAGCAGCCCGGCCTGCACCATCAGTTGCAGTAGTCCTGCCGTCTTCATGGCCACTGTTTTACCACCGGCATTGGGGCCGCTTATTATCAGTATGCGCTGTTGCCTGTCCAGTCGTAGGTTCAGCGGTATGGTGGGTTTATTGTGCTGCCTGTTGTACAAGTATAGCAGGGGGTGGTATGCCTTCTCCAGGTTTATGCCGGGGTGCTGGCTCAGTATGGGCATACCTGCGTTCATGTCTATGGCCAGCAGTGCGCGTGCGCGTATATGGTCGTACACCCCGCACAGGTGGTAGTAGCTTTCCAGGTGTGCCGCATATACCGATACATCTTTTGTGGCCTGCGCCAGTATACGCTGTATCTCCCGCGCCTCGGCACGCTCCAGCGAAAAAATCTCGTTGTTCAGTTCCGTCGTTTCCTCCGGCTCTATAAATACGGTCTTTTGCGTATCGCTCTCGCCGTGCAGTATACCTTTTACTATGCGTTTGTACTCTGCCAGTACAGCGGCCGTGCGCCTGCCGTTCAGGAAGCTCTCTCCTATATCGGCCAGGTAGCCTGCCTTGTTCCATTTGCGCAGCACGCTTTCAAATACCCTGCGTGCCTCGTTGCGCACCCGGCCCAGGTCGGCGCGTATGCTCATCAGCTCGCGCGATGCGTTGTCGCGCACCATGCCTGTCTCATCTATCACCGCCGTTATGGTCTCTGCTATCTTCTTCTCATAGGTCACCTTATCGCTCAGCGCCCGCAGCACGGGAAACAGGTCATTGTTCTTCTTGAACCACAGCAGTATATCGCGTATCGACAGCGCCAACTGGTGAACGGATAGTAGTTGTTCTCCCGAGAGCACACCGCCCGGTATGGCCAGCAGCCGCAGCTCCTTGGTCATATTCCGTGTATGGTCGTTGGGAAAATGGTCGCCGCTCGTCAGTATGTTCTTATACTCCAGTGCCTGTTGCAGTTCGCGCTGGGCATGGTCCTTGTGTGTATGTATACGCATATTCGCCACACGTTCGCGTGCGGCATCTGTGCGGCATTTCTGCATTAGCAGGTCGCACACCTTATTGAATTCCAGGGCTTCTATGGCATTGGCCGGGTATAGCTGCATCATTTCCTCGTCTCATGGTCGCATCAGCGACAGGGCGCAAAATTACGGCATAGGCGCGAACCTTGGAAAGAGGATGGGATATAGCGCTGCGGATGTGCTAATATTCGGTACGGCGCTCGTTGTCTTTGCTGTGGAGTATCAATTTATTGCCATCTAGTCTCACTTTGGTATCATAGGCCAATGATGCGCAGCAGCGTGGGTCATCTTTTGTATAACACGAAGATGTGCCGGTCAATAGACCATTTTCTATTCCCGTTGCGCGGAAGTAGCCTCCATATTCGTCACAGCCACATATATCACCATCAGAAGTAACAGAATTCAGTTGATAATGCCCGCCAATGTTCTCATATAAGAAAATGTCCTGCGATGCCATATTGCCACCGCCACCACCTCCTTCCGTATGTACGCTTATCGCCAGGTCGGCGGTACCATCGTTGTTGAGGTCTCCATGCAGTAGAGCGCTGGCTCCACAAAATTCTTGTGGCTTTTTAGGGATGGAAATCGCTATCAGGTAGCCATCGTATCTGTCTTCTTTTGTCGGTATGGCATAGTAGGTCATTTCCAGCAGTGTATCAGAATTCTCCTCCTCCAGCCGTGCTTTGCTGCCATATTCTTTTTGGTAATGATCTTTTATCTCCTGCAGCACATCTATCGGGATGGTAGATATCTCTGCGGTCCGGGATGTGCCTATGGTATCTGCATGGCCGCTATTCCCTGATGATGGGCCACCCGGCCCATCACACCCGCATAGGTATAAAATGACCGCTACAGTAATGCAGATGTTCCTCATTTGTCCATTCTTTTTACAATGTTCTAAATTACAGATATTGTTCTGAAAGATATGCTCGTTGCAAAATGTATCTCTATTGCGTTCTTTGATAAACTAAGAAGATAGTTTATATTTGGACTATAATTATAGTTTTGATAGAAATGAGATCCATATTTTCGGTCGCGATATGCTTATCCATTAGCTTCGTATGCGCTTCGGGTAATGCATGGGCAAACGTTCCCGGCCTTATAACTACAGGCGATACTGTAAAGGCCATAGACACAAGTGCATGGTATGTCTTTCAGGATAGGAACAACAATTATTGGTTCGGCTCTGACGGCAATGGTGTATACCGATACGACGGTACACACACCATTCATTACTTCACAGGCAATGGCCTGTGCAACGACCGTGTTCGGGGTATACAGGGAGATAGCCTGGGTAATGTATACATCAATACCTGCAATGGTATCAGCAGATACGATGGCCGAACCCTTACGACATTAAAAGCCATTCCGGCAGATCGCCTCCCCGATGCCGGCTGGCGCCTGCACACCGGCGACCTCTGGTTCGCAGGCCCGCAGGACTCCGGGGTCGTATACCGCTACGATGGCAGCACATTGTATCGCCTGCGTTTCCCGAAACTGAAGGTGGCAGAGGACTTCATTGCCACCCACCCACGGGAGCGATTCCCGGCTATGGTATTCAACCCCTACGATGTTTACAGCATTTATCGCGACCGCAGGGGGCACTTATGGTTCGGTACGGGTATGCTGGGAGTGTGCCGATACGATGGCAACACCTTTGCCTGGATACCCGAGGACGAGCTGGGGCTCAGTGCTATCGCTTATGGCGTTCGTGCTACCATAGAGGACAGGCAGGGTAGGTTCTGGTTCTCCAATACCATGCACCGCTTCCTTATACATCGCAATGCCAATGGTACTATCGGCTATACCATGGAAAAAGGCATAGGTGATGCCGATGCACAGCACCCCGCAGGGCATTCCTACTTCATGTCCGCCCTGGAAGATAAGAACGGCGATATATGGATGGTGACCTATAACGAAGGCATCTGGCGGTACAACGGTAATAGCATGACACGATACGACATAAAGAGCAAGGGCAAAAATGCTACTACCTTCACCATATACAAAGACCGGCAGGGCCGGTTATGGGTAGGTACCCATGCTGCAGGGCCATACCTGTTCAATGGTAAGACGTTCGAACCTTTCACACTCTAGAGATACCATATACAGGCTATGCTGGTCCATTGCTAGCCTATCTTGAATTAATAACACAGGGGACGAGGGGAAATAACAATATCTTTTCATTTTAAGGGATATTGATCTTTGCATTTCTATTTGAATAACGATATAGCAATAATAATTTTCTTGTAATTGAGTATGATACACTTTTTTCAATAAAATTTTATATCTTTAAAGTGTTTACAAATTTCATATGCCGATCAAGGTATTTATTGGCTCATCTTTAGAGTCGCTATTCATCGCAAAAGCTATAAGGGATAGGCTGGATGATGATCTCGTTGTAAAAGTTTGGGATACTGCATTCAGCCATGGTGACTTTTTCCTTGAAACATTATACAAGGAATTGTTTCTAACAGATTTTGGTCTATTTATCATAGCCCCAGACGATCGTATCTTCAGGAGACGCAAAAAAGAATATACAACAAGGGATAATGTAGTTTTCGAATTAGGTCTGTTCATAGGCGCTTTAGGTCTAAAGAAAGCATATTTTGTTCTTGTGGATATTAAAAAGAATGGTAAAGAAATGAAGATCGCATTACCTAGTGATCTGGGCGGCATCAATAGAATATCAATGAAACTAGAGTTGGCCGCTGACCATACCTTACTGGACACAGAACAAAATAAGCTCGCACTAGCAATGACCGCTGAAAGGATCAAAAAGGATCTGCTGTATATCAATGGTCACATCTCTCTTAATTTGTTACCATCGACGTCTTTGGCTATCGGCTATTTTGAGAATTTTATTCTCAAAGCATGTAAAGAGCTGTCTACAGAAAAAAATTTCGAATTCGATGGTAGTACATATGACCTGACCAAAGATATATTTGACTTTAACGTTGTTATACCCGATAATGGCAGTGATATGGGGCATTCTGCTTACCGTAGGTTTGTGAATAGATGTGCATTAAAACAAATAGATGTTCGGTCTAAAGATAGTGCCCGTACTTTCCCGTTTTTTATAAATATCGACATGAACAATGGCCGCGTTCAGCTTTTCGATCTTCCTACTACATTGCGTGCTTCATGGGATACGATAAGAATGATAATGCCAAAAAATACTACCGAGAACGAGCTGAAGGAGCTTGAAATAAAAGAGATAGCGAATTTTACTCGTACACTGCGACATTTGTTATCCCATCCCGATCATGCTGAATTCAGAGATAATGTCAAGCTAATTACGGTCTCAGAATTGATAGATACAAAAATGTAAAAGCATGAAAATAACAGATGGTCGTTCACTGAAAAGAGCTTTGATATTAGCTCTTATCATGTTTATTGCAATGGTGAACCATTATGTCTTTAAGACAGGGGTAAATGCGATCGTCGTTAAAACATTCGGTGCGCTGAAAATACCCTGGATAGAACTGTGCGATGCTTTATTGAGTATCCTTGTTGTTTTTCTGTTGGTGAATATCAAAAAGATCAGAGCCCGGTTCTCTAGTTACATCATTTGGCTATCGATTATACTTAGTACCACTCTAATAGCATTAGGTTGGGTATGGAATATTTATACGAAAACCGATACAGTGTTATTTCTTATTGGCCTGGCGGGTAATATGCTGGTTTTTGCAGCCACATATTGTATATGGATGTTGCTGACCTCAACAGCGTTTATGAAGAGTTGGCTTACTATTACTCTTGTAGGCCTAGGAGCTCAATTAGGGGTATTTGTTGGTGCTGCTATTGCAAAGAATATGGCCTTACAAGGGCATATAAACAAATTGCCTATCTTGATAGGGGCAATATACATCTGTCTTTTCCCCTTCATTTCTTCCTGCATACGAAAGTTTTCATGTGGCGGGGTTGAAGAACAAGAGAATACCGGATCGTCACCAAAAGAAAGTGCAACACGTTCGGTTATTCCCGGTTCATATTTTATATTCTCCATTCTTCTGCTGGTACTTTTGGGTGGTATATATGGTAGGGCTGTTAATTGGCGTATTCAGCAATTTGCTGATTACAGAACCTCTATTATAAATGCCTCTACTTTTTTAGGTGATTATTATCAAACAATGTCTGTTCTATCGATCTTGTTCCAAATATTCATCACACCAATTGTCTTACGAAAGATACCTAATGTCATTGGCTTGGTCTTTCAGCCGATTTTCGGGATATTGATAGCGGTATTAGCTATATGGAAAAACGATGTACTGCTATGTTTGAATTGTATGCTTGTTTTTACATGTTCTGACTATACTATCTATAATGCATTCAAAGAACGTTTGTGGGTGCATTTGACATTAGCACAGAAAGTATACCACAAATCTTTTGCCGCATTGTTGATACCCAAAATAGCAGGTGTTGTCAATGCATTAAGTGTGCTTGTTTTCTCGAACAGCATAGGTATCTTCTGGATCGTATTTACATTGGTCATCGGGATATTATGGACGATCACTGCTATTTTGGTGGCAAAAGTTGCGAATACCAACAAAAAGATACCAATAACCGTATTTAAGTCTTCTATTGATAAAATATGATCGTGCAAGACCTACCCGCTACAGCTTCGTGAACATTTTCGTCTCTATGCTGTTAGCAGAGAGCTGTATCTTCATGATGTATGTACCGGCCTCAAAGCGGTAATGGTGTATAAGTTGCAGGATGAATATATAAAAGCAAACCCCATGCCAGAAAGCATGGGGTCTGTCCATATCATTGTATTTTCAGTTTACTTCACCATATACATCACTTCCTTTACCAGCTTTACGGTGCGGGGCACATCGGGCAGGTAGGCGGCCACCAGGTTGGGGGCATAGTGCATGTTGGCATCGGCGCTGCATATGCGGCGTATGGGCGCATCCAGGTAGTCGAATGCCTCTTTCTGCACACGGTAAGATATCTCTGAAGATATGCTGCCGAACGGCCACTGCTCTTCCACTATTACCAGGCGATTGGTCTTCTTTACAGACTCTACTATAGTATGCCAGTCCAGCGGGCGAATGGTGCGCAGGTCTATCACCTCGGCGCTTATGTTCTCCTTTGCCAGTTCTTCGGCAGTGGCCATGGCCACCTTCATCATCTTGTTGTAAGATACTATGGTCACATCCGTACCCTCACGGCGTACGGCGGCCTTGCCTATAGGTATCAGGTATTCGTCCTCGGGTACTTCGCCCGTATCGCCATAGGCCGACTCGCTCTCCATGAACACCACAGGGTCCTCGTCGCGAATGGCCGATTTCAGTAGGCCCTTCGCATCATATGGGTTGATGGTCGATATCACCTTCAGGCCGGGTACATTGGCATACCAGCTTTCAAAGGCCTGCGAGTGCTGTGCGCCCAGCTGCCCAGCAGAGCCATTAGGCCCGCGGAACACGATAGGGCAGGTGAACTGGCCACCGCTCATAGACACTGTTTTGGCAGCGTGGTTCACTATCTGGTCTATGGCCAGTTCGGCAAAGTTCCAGGTCATGAACTCTATTATGGGGCGGGTGTTGTTCATGGCTGCGCCCACGCCTATGGCCGTAAAACCCAGCTCGGCAATGGGAGTATCTATCACCCTCCTCGGGCCGAATTCGTCCAGCATACCCTGGCTCACCTTGTAGGCGCCATTGTACTGGGCTACTTCCTCACCCATCAGGAAAACGCCCTTGTCGCGCCTCATTTCCTCTTCCATCGCCTCGCGAAGAGCCTGTCTCAGTTGTATCGTACGCATGTTCTGTTATCTATAAGAAGGTGCAAATATAATGTATCGTATCAATTTTTCTCCCTTTGGAAGGTCACTACCGATGTGTCCAGCCGGCCCTCTTCTGTCTCGCGCATGAAAGCCAACTGCAGTGTGTCATTGACCAGGTGGCGTATGGCTATGAACAGGTGCTCTGTCTCTCCATATTTATTGGTCTCGTCCAGTACCAGCAGCCCACTGTCGTTTATATACCATTTACCCAGCTCGTTCGTACCGGGAAAACCCACCACCACACTGCTGTCCTCTTTGAAGTGCAGCGTGCTGCGGGTCTCTATATCTTTTAATGCGGCATAGGCACTGTCGTATTGCTTTTGCAGCTCCTGCCGCAGGCTGTCTATGTTCAGCGTGCCATAGAGTTCCAGCTTTGTTTCATCGCTGTCGCCATTGCCCATCGTATCTATGAAACGTTTGCTATCCCTGAAAAAATCATCCCTGCCACGTTCCTCTATCCTTACAGAGCGCCACTTGCCCAGTATCTTCTTCTCTGTCCGCTCGCGGCAAGAGCCCAGTAACAACACAAGCAGCAGTACGAAGTATGCGGGTCTTTTATTCATTCGGGAATTTGGGATCTGGAATTTGGAATTTGAGACTTTGGAATTTTTACTCAAGTTCTATCAGTATCGCACCTTTCTCTACCGCTGTGCGCTCGGTGGCCTTTATGGCCTTTACGGTGGCCGGTGCGGTAGCTTTCAATACGTTCTCCATTTTCATGGCCTCCAGTATCACCAGTGCATCGCCCTTGTTCACCTGCTGGCCGGGTGTTACCAGTACTTTCAGTACCAGGCCGGGCATGGGCGCCTTTATAGGTTCAGCCTTCTGCATTGCCTTCAGGTCCAGGCCCATATTGCTCAGTAGCAGGTCTATAGGTTCTTGTATGGTGGTGGTATATAGCTGTCCGTTCACGCGCACGTCCACTTCTTTTTTTGCAGTGTCCACACGCTCTATGATAGCGGTATAGCTCTTGCCATTGTGCAGTACGCTCACCAGTCCGCCAGGCTGCATACTGATGTCCGGGGTGCTTTCTGTACCGTTGATGTGCATGATACCATCGTTATGGTCTATGCTGAATACACTCTTGTCGTTGACCGTTAGTTGTAACATGGAAGACAAAAATAATCATCTGCACCGTGTTTTGGTGGTGTTTTTTGCGACTTTTTCTAATGAGCGGCAATATCGCCAAAAGCAAAGGCCGCCATGTATAGGCAGCCCTTGTTCTTACTATTCGTAAATAATGTTCCGTTACAGGCCCGTATGCACCTTGGCTATATCGTTCAGGCGCTTTTCGGCGGCCTGCATAGCGGCCAGCTGGGTATGCGTACCCTCTCTTTCCGCTGTGTCGAATATCTGCAGCGCGCGGTCATATATCTTCGATACAGTATTGTATGCGCGCTCGCGGTTGTAGCCGTCTATCTCTATGCTTATGTTGATGATGCCACCTGCGTTTATCAGGAAGTCGGGCACATATATGATGCCTTTCTCTACCAGCATGGGGCCATGCACGTTCTCATCGGCCAGCTGGTTGTTGGCGCCGCCTGCTATCACCGGGCATTTCATCTTGCCGATGGTCTCGGTGTTCACCGTTGCACCCAGGGCACAAGGGGCGTATATATCCATCTCCAGGTCAAAGATCTTGTCGCTGTCCACCACTTCTATCGATGGCATCATGGCCAGCACTTCTTTCACTTTGCTCTCGTTTATGTCGCTGGTATATACTTTAGCGCCATCTTTTACCAGGTATTCCATCAGGTACCTGCCCACATTGCCTGCGCCCTGTACCAGCACCTTGCGGCCCGACAGGTCGTCACTGCCAAAGGCTTTCTTTGCCGCGGCCTTCATACCCATGTATACACCATAAGACGTAAGAGGTGAGGGGTCGCCGCTACCACCCATATACTCGGGCTTGCCGGTCACGAACTTGGTCTCCATTCCTATGTACTCCATATCCGTTTTCGATGTGTTCACATCTTCGGCGGTTATATACTTGCCGTTCAGGCTGTTCACGAACCTGCCATACCTGCGCCAGTAGGCCTCGTTCTTCAGTTTCGATGCATCGCCTATCAGTACGGCTTTGCCGCCGCCCAGGTTCAGGCCTGCCAGCGCCGATTTGTAGGTCATGCCGCGGCTCAGGCGCAGTGCGTCCACAAGGGCGTCCTGGTGACTGGCGTAGTTCCATACGCGCGTGCCGCCCAGCGATGGGCCCAGCACTGTGTTGTGTATGGCTATAATTGCGTTAAGCCCGGTGTGCGGGTCCTGGCAGAAGGCCACCTGCTCATGGCCCATCTGCTGCATCAGTTCTAATGTCGATGGTTGCATTGTTGGTAAATAAAGGGGTGTGACCGAATGATATTTTATTTGTGAATGTGCCCGTAGCAACGATCGTTGCTACGGGCAGGTGTTCTTTTACTGGTTCGGGAATGGCTTATTTGCCGTGGCAGCTCTTGTACTTCTTGCCGCTGCCGCATGGACAAGGGTCATTGCGGCCTATTTTCGGGCCTGCCTGTACCGGAGCGCGTTTTATCTCTTCGTGATGCTCTGCGCTGGGTTCGCTATAATAGTCTTCCTCATCGGCGGCATATGCATGGCCCGCGGCCTCTACCTGGGCCTTGTTGTCGTGCATCTGGCTCATGTCGGTATACTGCTCGGGTATCTGCTGTATGGGCTGGGGTGGTGCGTCCTGTATGGGTATACCGGCACGCAGCAGGAAGCTGAGGATATTCTTGTTCGTATCGTTCAGCATCTTCTTGAAGAGGTTGAACGCTTCGAACTTATATATCAGCAGTGGGTCCTTCTGCTCATACGATGCCATGCGCACACTCTGGCGCAGGTCGTCCATGGCGCGCAGGTGGTTCTTCCACGCATCGTCTATCAGGGCCAGGGTAATGTTCTTTTCCAGCGCCTGTATTATGGGTGCCGAGTTGTTCTCTACCGCATGGCGCAGCGGCGCGTATATCTGCATACCGCGTATGCCATCGGTAAATGGTATCACTATGTTCTCTATGCGGTCGCCGTTCTCCTGCAGCAGTTGTGCCAGGTTGGGGGTGATATGCTCGCATATAGTGGCCATCTTGCGGGTGTAGAAGTCCTTCACCTCGTGGTATAACTGCTCTGCAATGGCCTGGTTCTGGGCTTCGGCCTTACCGCCGCCGCCGATACCGGGTTCAAAGTCTATGGCCAGGTGTTTCATCACCTCCAGCTTGAAGGTCTCAGGGTCGCCACCGGCATACTGGTCCACCATATCGGCACATACTGCGAACATGGCATTGTCTATGTCTATCGACAGGCGGTCGCCGAACAGGGCATGATTGCGGCGCTTGTATATCACATCGCGCTGGGCGTTCATCACATCGTCATACTCCAGCAGGTTCTTACGCATACCGAAGTTGTTCTCCTCCACCTTGCGCTGCGCACGCTCTATCGATTTGGTGATCATGCTGTGCTGCAGCACCTCGCCGTCCTTATGGCCCATCTTGTCCATCAGCGAGGCTATACGCTCCGATCCGAACAGGCGCATCAGGTCGTCCTCCAGCGATACGAAGAACTGCGAAGAACCGGGATCGCCCTGGCGGCCTGCACGGCCACGCAACTGGCGGTCCACACGGCGGCTCTCGTGGCGCTCGGTACCTATTATGGCCAGGCCACCTGCCTGTTTTACACCGGGGCCCAGCTTTATGTCCGTACCGCGGCCGGCCATGTTGGTGGCTATGGTCACCGCGCTGGCCAGGCCTGCCTCGGCCACTATCTGCGCCTCGCGGGCGTGCTGCTTGGCGTTCAGCACGTTGTGCTGTATCTTTTTCTGCTGCAGCATACGGCTCAGCAGTTCCGACACCTCTACCGATGTAGTACCTACCAGCACCGGCCTTCCGACTGCGCTCAGTTTTTCTATCTCGTCTATTACGGCTTTATATTTCTCGCGCTTGGTCTTGTACACCAGGTCTTGCTGGTCCTTGCGCGATATAGGCAGGTTCGTAGGTATGCTCACCACGTCCAGCTTGTATATCTGCCAGAATTCGCCCGCCTCTGTTTCGGCTGTACCGGTCATACCGGCCAGCTTGTGGTACATACGGAAGTAGTTCTGCAGTGTCACCGTGGCAAATGTCTGTGTCGCGGCCTCTACCTGCACATTTTCCTTGGCCTCTATGGCCTGGTGCAGGCCATCGCTATAGCGGCGGCCATCCAGTATACGGCCTGTCTGCTCGTCCACTATCTTCACCTTGCCGTCCATTACCACATACTCCACATCCTTGTCGAATAGGGTATATGCTTTCAGCAACTGCTGTATAGAGTGTATACGGTCGGCCTTCTGCGCATAGTCCTGTATCATGGCATCCTTGCGCTGCTGCTTCTCCTCCGGCGATACGTTCATTTTCTCTATGGCCGCTATCTCGCTGCCTACATCAGGCAGTACAAAGAAGTTAGGATCTTCACCCGCACCTGTTATCAGCGACAGGCCCTTATCTGTAAGGTCTACACTATTGTTCTTTTCGTCTATAGAGAAGAACAGCTCGGCATCTACCTTGGGCATGTTGCGCTGCTGCTCGCCTATGTAATGGTGTTCGGCCTTCTGCAGTATCTGCTTGTTGCCTTCCTCGCTCAGGAACTTTATCAGGGCGCTGTTCTTGGGCAGGCCGCGGTAGGCGCGGTACAGGTGCAGGCCACCTGCATCCTTGTCGCTCTTGCCTTCCGATATCAGTTTCTTGGCTTCGCTTATGCTCTGGTTTATCACCCTGCGCTGCGCTTCCAGCAGGCGCTCTATGCGCGGCTTCAGCGCGTGGAACTGCTGCTCCTCGCCCCTTGGTATAGGGCCCGATATGATGAGCGGTGTACGCGCATCGTCCACCAGTACGCTATCCACCTCATCCACCATTGCATAGTGGTGCTTGCGCTGCACCATCTCTTCGGGGTGGTGTACCATGTTATCGCGCAGGTAGTCAAAGCCGAATTCGTTGTTGGTACCATAGGTGATGTCGGCCAGGTATGCCTGCCTGCGCTCTGGCGAGTTCGGCTCGTGTTTGTCTATACAATCCGTGGTCAGGCCCAGCCACTCGAATATGGGGCCGTTCCACTCCTGGTCGCGTCGGGCCAGGTAGTCGTTCACCGTTACTATGTGCACACCCTCGCCTGCCAGTGCGTTCAGGTAGGCGGGTAGGGTAGACACCAGTGTTTTACCCTCACCGGTGGCCATCTCTGCTATTTTGCCCTCGTGCAGCACTGTACCACCTATCAGCTGCACATCATAGTGTACCATGTTCCAGTTCACTATATTGCCAGCGGCCTCCCAGGTGTTCTTATATATACACTGGTCGCCCTCTATGCGCATATTCGGGCGCATGGGTGCCAGCATCATATCGTGCTCTGTAGCGGTAGATACTATCTCGGTATTTTCCTTGAACCTGCGTGCCGTTTCCTTTATCACCGCAAATGCCTCTGGCATTATGGCCTTCAGCGCTTCCTCTATCTGCTCGTCGCGCTTCTTTACCAGCTTGTCCACATCATTATATATGGTCTCGCGGGCCTGTATATCTTCTATACTTTCGGCTTCGGCCTTCTTGTCAACTATCTGCTGGTCTATGTTCGCTATATACTCCTGTATATATGCACGGAATTCCTGTGTCTTATTGCGCAGCTCGTCATTGGTCAGGTCTTGCAGGCCGGCATAGTACTGGTTCACCTGCGCAACAATAGGTTGTATCTTTTTTACATCCTTGTCCGATTTGCTGCCGCCGAAGAGCTTCGAAAGAAAGTTGATCATTATATAAATAAAGTAAACGGTTAAAAGTATGTGGTTCGTACAGAGACAAAAATGCCCTTACGCACTCTGCCCCCTGTTACAACATCAAGATCTATGCAAATATCTCGCAACTGTCATGTTGGCGCAAAGGGGTGCCAAAGCTACGCCAAATAGGGCATACCTGCAACAACAGATACTACCCGTTCATCACATATTGTCATGTATGTACCATATGGTAACGCACCATATGTATCTGGGAAAATGCGCCTGTCCGTCATACCTCTTTTATGCTCATGCCGCGTATGTCGGTCAGTTTTTGCAGGTAGGCGGCGGCATGGGCCACAGGTATGCCCGCGTTCACTATGCAAAAGAGCTGCAGGTCCTGTTTGTATATGGTGGCTTCGCACTGGCGCAGCAGGTACAGCACCTCGCCCATGGCCGGGTAGTCGAACGATAGCTCATATTGCCTTTCTACCCATTTCTCTGTGCGTGGCAGCCCCTCCAGCGCCATGGCGGCAGATGTTTTGTAGGCATTTATGAGCCCCGGCACGCCCAGCAGTGTGCCGCCAAAGTAGCGCACCACCACTATCAGCACATTGGTGAGGCCCATGCTGTCTATCTGTCCCAGTATGGGTTTGCCGGCGCTGCCGGCCGGTTCGCCATCGTCATTGGTGCGGTATTGGGTACCATCCATGCCCAGCCGCCAGGCATAGCAGTGGTGTACGGCCTTGGGGTGTTCTTTTTTCAATGCCTGTAGTTTTTCCTTTATATCCTGCTGCGAGGCTATAGGGTAGGCATATGCCAGGAATTTGCTACCCCTGTCGCGAAAGTCGCCCTGCCCGTTGGCGGCTATGGTAGTATATTTATCTGCTGCCATTATCGCCGCTGTGTAAGAATGTGTTCAGTTCTGCCGTCATGGGCACTATCTTTCTGGTATCGTAGTCATAGCATACCATACCGGTCTTTGCATGTGCTATCACTACCGTGTTCTCACCCCTTATGGTCGAGATATAATATAATAGGCTAAAAGTATTGCCAGATATTTCTTCAGCATATATCTTTACAGAGAGAATATCGCCATAAAAGGCTTCTGCCTTGTAGGCGATCATGACGTCGGCCATTATCATGCTGTTGCCGCCTGCGTTCATTTCCGTATACCCAAAGTGGCACAGCATTTGCATACGGGCCTCATGTATAATGGACAATATAGCATCATTGCCAACATGATCTCCATAATTGATATCTCCTATACGAACGGGGATATTGGCAATATATAATGAATTGTAACTAGGAAATACTATTTTTACGCGTCCCATAGACCGATAAATAAAATGAAGATAATTTGTGTAGGGCGAAATTACGCCGATCATGCCAAAGAGCTGAAGAACGATCTGCCTACAGAGCCGGTATTGTTCATGAAGCCCAAGAGCGCGTTATTGTTGCCTCACAAGCCGCTATATTATCCCGAATTCACAGACGATCTGCATTACGAATGCGAACTGGTGCTGCGTATCAGCAAGAATGGAAAGTTCATCCAGGAAAAATTCGCACATAAATACTACGATGCCATCACCGTGGGACTAGACCTCACCGCACGAGACCTGCAGCGCAAACAGCAGCAGAAAGGGCTGCCATGGGAAATAGCCAAAGCGTTCGATGGCTCGGCGGCCGTAGGCGAGTTCAGGCCCGTAACAGAGAACACCGATATGGGCAACATCACTTTCAGGCTCGATAAGAATGGGGAGACGGTACAGAACGGCAATACCGCCGATATGATATTTCCCGTTCACAAGATCATCGAATACGCATCCAACTATTTCACTCTCAATATCGGCGACCTCATTTTTACCGGTACACCCGCAGGTGTAGGGGCCGTAACGGTACAAGACAGGCTGGAGGCATACCTGCTGGGCGAAAAATTACTTTCGGTAGATATACGGTAATATACTGATGAACTACCCTTTACGCGGGGCAGTAAAAGTGCCCCTTATCTCTGCCTGCATATAGAATAGGGTAAAGGTCCCCTTTATCACATCGGCCGTTACCTCTGTCACAGATATTTTGCCGTTCCTGGCCATTATCATGTTACTGCCATCCTTGTACGATCCCGTATTGCCCGTCATGTTGCCACCCGGCCCGCGGTAGTCTATGGTAAATATCTTTTTTGCACCGGTAAATCCGGTTATGGCCAGTTCCAGCTCCCGGCCACCATCATCGCTCACACCCTCTATATACATTACTCCATTAGAGATAGTATTGGTCACATTGCTGGTCACCAGCACGGTATCCTTGTCCAGCGCTGCTCTCATGTCCGTAGGCAGTACTTTATCTTGCTTCTTCTTGCAGGCCATGCTCAGCGTCACCAATAGTATGGCTACGATCGATAGTATTTTTTTCATCTTTTGCTTTTATTGTGTTCGGGTAAATAGTTGTCTTTCAAATGTATGCAAAATATTGCAAAAGCACTGTTGTATTTCATTACTCGGTCATGCCGGGGCGCCGTTCCTTCGTCCGTTTCACCGATTGCTCGTACCGCCAGTCATCTATTTTCTTAGGGTCGCCACACAGCAGCACCTCGGGTACTTCCCACCCGCGAAAGTTGGCAGGCCGGGTATATACCGGTGGTGCCAGCAGCCCGTCCTGGAAAGAGTCGAACAGGGCCGATGTCTCATCGTTCAGCACTCCCGGCAGCAGGCGGCCTACGGCATCTACCACCACGGCAGCGGCCAGCTCGCCACCACTCAGCACATAGTCGCCTATCGATATCTCGCGGGTCACATAGTGTTGCCTTATGCGCTCGTCTATACCCTTGTAGTGCCCGCATATGATGATCATGTTCTCTCTTAGCGATAACATATTGGCCGTCCTCTGGTCGAAGAGGGGACCGTCCGGAGTCATATATATCACCTCTTCATAGGTGCGTTCGGCCATTAGCTTGTCCAGTAGTATGGCCAGCGGCTCCGGCATCATCACCATACCTGCCCCCCCGCCGAACTGGTAATCGTCTACCTGTCCCTGCTTGTAGGGGGTATGGTCGCGCAGGTTGTGGGTGTGTATCTCCAGTAGTCCCCGGTCCTTTGCACGCTTCATCATAGAGTGTCCAAAGGGGCTTACCAGCAATTCCGGTACTACTGTTATTATGTCTATTCTCATTTTTGTTTTTTACTTCAATTTATTGATATTAAAAATTGAAAATCAATTGTTTATTTTATAATTTTCAACAAAAACAATTGATTTGTCAAAAAAATTGGAATTCCTCAGAAAAACACCTCATATCATCCCTTTAAAATGGGCATTCTCACCCAAATATCATACTATTCGTAAACTTCCAGTAATCCTTCTGGAAGATTGGTTTTCAGTATTTTGTGTTTTATATCTATTCCTGCAAGTGTCGCATCTACCAATGGTATCAGTACCTCGTTACCTTTATAGTGCAGCTTGCCTATCCATTGGGTGCCTGTTTGCAGCACATCGTCCAGTGGTCCTATGTTGCCATAGTGAGCATCAGATATAGCAAAACCTATCCACATCAGTGGCGAATGGTCTATCATACCGGCCAGTACTTTCTCATCTGTATACACCTGTTTGGTCACCAGTTTCTTTGCCTGCTGGGGTGTGGTCACATCTTCCAGATCCACTATGTATTCCTCATCGCTCGTGGCCCTGCACTGCAGCACGAAGTAGGGTATCAGGCTTCCTTTCTGCATCTCTATCATCAGGGCCTGTCCTTTTTTCAGCCATTTGCGGTCGCCTGTTATGTGGGTCATTATCACCGATCCCGTCACCCCATGGGTAGCTACTATCTTTCCTATCCGTATCATTTGTCCACAAAGATACTTTGTATCTGCATTAGGTATTAGGAATTTGGTGTTAGGTGTTGGGTATTAGGAATTAGGAATTAGGAATTAGGGATTTGGGATTTGGCATTTGGAATTTGCTTCTTGGAAATTGTTGGGGTTTTGCCAAAATTGCCGAATTCCTCCTTTTGGCACGATCATTGCCCATTATGAATTCCCCGGTTTTAATAGTAACTTGGGTATAACTTTGTCATAATGGCGGAAATAAACTCAATGATAGATATGCTGCTGAACCAGAACGAGCAGGAAATGGAGTTCATGCCCATAGTACCCCTTGGCGAGGACGAAATGGATGAGCAGGAGAAAAGCTCGTTACCCGCAGAACTACCTATAATAGCGCTGCGCAATACTGTACTCTTCCCCAATGTGGTCCTGCCCATTACCGTAGCACGCGACCGCTCGGTAAAGGCCATAGCCGAGGCCAACCGTACCAATAAATGGATAGGGGTGATAGCCCAGAAGGATAGCAATAACGATGACCCTACCCCCGATGATATATACAGCATAGGTACCCTGGCCAAGGTGGTGAAACAGATAAAGATGCCCGATGGCAATGTGACCCTCTTCATCATGGGACGTATGCGTTTCAAGGTAGATGCCTATATCAAGACCGAGCCATACTACACAGCACGCGTCAGCTACCTCGATGATGTATACCCTAAAAAAGATCCTGCCTTCGATGCGCTGCTTTCTTCCATAAAAGACTATGGTGAGCGTATAGTACAGCAGAGCAGTAATATACCTAATGAAGCAGGTATAGTGCTGAAAAATATTGAGAACCAGTCTTTTTTGATGCATTTTATCGCATCTAATATTTCTTCGAAGCTGGCCGAGAAACAGGCCATGCTGGAGGAGAACGATATAACCCTGCGTGCCGAAAAGCTGCTGCAGTTGCTGCAGTCAGAGCTGCAACTGCTGGAGCTGAAGAACGAAATAACCAATAAGACCCGTGCCGATATAGACAAGCAGCAGCGCGAATACTTCCTGCAGCAGCAAATGAAGTCCATACGCGAAGAGCTGGGCGGCGACCCCAACGACCGCGAGATAAAAGACCTGCAGAAACGTGCCGAGGACATGAAGTGGCCCGATGCCGCCAAAGAGCTTTTTAAGAAGAACATAGAAAAGCTGGAGCGCATGCACAGCAGTACGCCCGATTACTCGGTAGTGTACAACCACCTCGATCTCATGCTCGATCTGCCGTGGGCCACATACACCCAGGACAGCTACGACCTGAAGATTGCCCAAAAGGTGCTCGACAACGATCACTATGGCATGGAAAAGATAAAGGACCGCATACTGGAATACCTGGCCGTACTGAAACTGAAGGGAGACATGAAGTCGCCCATACTGTGCTTTGTGGGTCCGCCCGGTATAGGCAAGACCTCTCTGGGCCGCAGCATAGCCAGCGCCATACAGCGCAAATATGTGCGCCTTAGCCTGGGTGGCCTGCACGACGAGAGCGAGCTACGTGGCCACCGTAAAACATATATAGGCGCCATGCCGGGCCGCATCATACAGTCGCTTCGCAAGGTCAAGACGTCGAACCCTGTCTTCATACTCGATGAGATAGACAAGCTGGGCCGAGATTTCCGTGGCGACCCCAGCAGCGCCCTGCTGGAGATCCTGGACCCCGAGCAGAACAATACCTTTTACGATAACTACCTGGAGATGGAGTACGACCTCTCCAAAGTGCTCTTCATAGCCACCGCAAATAGCTTAAGCGAGATACAACCCGCCCTTCGCGACAGGCTGGAGATCATACAGTTATCGGGTTACTCGGCCGAGGAGAAGGTAGAGATAGCCAAACGCCACCTTTTGCCAAAGCAAAAAGAATTGCACGGGCTAACTAAAGTGCCACTTAAGTTCCCCGACAAGGTGATACTGAAGATAATTCAGGAGTATACCCGCGAGAGCGGTGTGCGCGAGCTCGATCGCCTGGTGGCCGGCATGATGCGTTCGCTGGCCAAGCAGGTAGCTATGGACGAGGTGGTAGCGCCTACCGTCACGGCTGATAGGGTAGAGCAGGCCCTTGGCAAGGCCCGCTATAGCAATGATATATATACCAAGGGCCACCCGGCGGGTGTCACCGTAGGGCTGGCATGGACGGCAGTAGGTGGTGATATACTCTTCATAGAGGCTTCATTATCAAAAGGTAAGGGTGGTCTTACACTCACCGGAAATCTGGGTAATGTAATGAAGGAAAGCGCCAGTACCGCCCTCTCTTATTTGCGGGCACATTGCTCTGACCTGGGCATAGACTCTGCCCGCTTCGATGAGCAGAACGTGCATGTGCATGTGCCCGAGGGGGCCGTACCCAAGGATGGCCCCAGTGCGGGTATCACCATGCTCACGTCTCTTGCCTCGGCTTTCACCGGGCGCAGGGTGCGGCCATACCTGGCCATGACGGGCGAGATAACCCTGCGCGGACAGGTGCTGCCTGTAGGGGGCATCAAGGAAAAGATACTGGCCGCCCGCCGCGCAGGTATAAAAGACATCATCATGTGTCGACAGAATGAGAAGGACATAGATGAGATAAACGCCCAATACCTGAAGGGTCTCCGCTTTCACTATGTCACCGATGCATCTGAGGTGCTGGAGGTAGCATTGGCTAAAAAGTAGATATTTTAATATATTTATTGCATACATCCAAGGCCCGGTAGCTTATACCGGGCCCTGGTATTTTATATATTGTGGCATGGTTTATGTATAATTGTACATAAACACACCTTATGCGCCCTATTATATATACCCTCTGTTTTCTTGTCTGTTCCGTAGGTCATATGGCCGCTCAGGCAGGTTCCCAGCCCGATACCGCAAACAAGCTCAGACGGGAGATCGGTATTGGTTTCGGCCTCCTCTCTCTCGATCAGGTCCGGGGTATCACCATGGAGGCCGGGCTTTACTCCTCGCGCAAAGACCTGCCTGTCCGTATGACGGGTGCCCTCTTCCTTACTTACCGTCACTATCTGTCGGGCATGTTTGCGGTAGCGGTCTGCGTCGGCATGGACAACCAGGTAGGTTACCTTAACGCTGAAAATGGCACCCGTCTCGGCTCGTATAAAAGAGAAGTATATACCGCCGCCGCCGAGTTTTTCTGGGTCTACGAGCAAGATCTTGACGAGCCCTGGCCCGCTACCGTGTATGGCCTGGCCGGTATAGGGTATACCGGCGGTCATTCCTATTTCGGGTATTACCCGCAGTTCAGCAACAATTACACCATACCGTACAATGCCCGCATCAGCCATTTCAATGTACAGGTCACACCCGTGGCCGTCCGCTTCGGGCGGCGCATAGGTGTTTTTTTCGAACTGGGTTATGGCTACAAAGGCCTGGTCTGTGGCGGCATATCCTATTTTCCCGGCAGGGGTAGCATCATAGCGGTGGAAGAAAAGTAGCTGTCACCTCTCTGCTATTTTCCCCTCGGTCCTCTGGTCTACTCACCTTACTTGCAGTATTTTATCTATTTTTGTAACTTAGGATAAGTGTATGTTGTCCGGGAAGCATTATACCCGGACAGCTAATGGTTTGCTACAAAGAAACGGTGCAAGATGAATAGACCATTACGCTTCTATACGGCGGCTATGCGCAGCAGGGTAGAACGTAAGTTGCTGGCAATGCTCATGCTGCTGTTGTGCATAGGTACAGCGGCCAGCGGAGCCGTGTCCATCACATCGGGTACAGGTGGCGGCAATATATGTAGCAATAAGGCAGTTACCGGCGTGGCCCCGGCATTCACCAATCTTGGCCCCATTGTCATTACCGAAGGTCTTAATACCGACCTCAGCGTAGGTACCAATACATTGGTGCTATACCCGCCGGCCGGCTGGCAGTTCAGCACTACGTTGCCCTCACTTACTTATATCACAGGTTCCAACATCTCGGGTGTTTCGGGTACCATTACCAATACCGCCCTCACGGTCAATGTCACGGTCACCAGCACCGTCGGTGCCGACCAGTTCACCATATCGGGGCTGCAGGTGCAGCCGCTCACCACATCGGCACCGGCTGGCAATATATATGCCGCATCGGTATCGGGCATAGCAGGCATCACTACGGGTACGGGTGGCAGCAATTTCGCCTCGCTGGCGGTGGTAGCGCCTGTTACGGCGTCTGTCTCCATAGCGGCCAGCCCGGCGGGTGCCATATGTCCCGGTACCAATGTCGTTTTCACACCCACACCCGTCAACGCCGGTACGCCCAACTATACATGGTCGCTCAATGGTGTGGATGTATCTATAGGTAGCAGCTATTCCAATAGCTCACTGCTCAATGGCAATACCGTTTCCTGCCGCATGACCAGTAGCCTCGGTTGCCTCACCGGCAATCCTGTTCATGCCAATACCATTACAGCTACCGTGCTTATACCCCCTGCCGCTATTACCGGCAGCAACAATGTTTGCCCCGGCAATACCGTGACTTTGGGCAATACTACCACCGGCGGGGTATGGAGCAGCACCAACCCTGCTGTAGGTACTATAAGTGGCAGTGGGGTAGTAACGGGTATAGTGGCAGGTACCACTACCATATCTTATACGGTAGGTGGCTGTGCAGCCACCCGCACCGTATTTGTCAACAACCATCCCTTTGCACCGGCCCTTAGCAGCACATCGGCGGCCATATGCAATGGCAGCACCTTGCCCATCACTGCTACAGGTAGCCCTGCATCGCCCAATATTCTCAGCCAGAACTTCAACTCCGGCCTCGGCGGGTGGGTGGTAGATACCATCGGTAGCATCAACATTCTCCCGGGTGCAGAGTGGAAGGCCTGCGCCGATAGCTACCTCAACGAGCAGGGATGGTATCGCAGCCCCGACCACACCACCTTTATGATGGCCAATGCCGATACTTCCGGCTCGTCGTCCACGCTATCTACCCGGCTTACATCGCCCATGTTCTCCCTGGCAGAGTATACCGCTGCCACGCTCACCTTCCAGCATGCATACGACTACTGGCCGGCGGGAGATGTATATGTGAACCTGGAGATATCTACCAATGGTGGCAGTTCCTGGACCACCATCAACAATTTCAGGGGGGCAAATGCAGGTACCAAGATGGGTTTCGTGGGTCAGTCCTTCTCGCTCAACCCCTTCCTCGGTTACCCCAATGTAAAGATCAGATTCCACTATCACTCCAGCTTCGGCTACTACTGGGCGCTCGATAATGTGATCGTTACAGGTACGCCCGGCTACATAGCCCCTACATGGTCTCCCGCTACCTGGCTTTATACCGATGCTGCATGTACTATTCCTTATGTGGCTGGTAACCAGTCTGCTACGGTATATGTACATCCTACTGCTGTGTCCAGCTCTACGCCCATCACCTATACGGCTACATCTACCAGTGGCGCCTGTGCCGGTGCTGCCAATAGCACGGTCACGGTCAATCCCGCGCCCGGTGCCATGTCCGGTGCGCTCAATGTATGCGTGGGTACCAGCAGTACCCTCAGCAATAGTGTGGCAGGTGGTACATGGGTGAGTGGCAATACCGCTATAGCTACCATCGGCTCTGCCTCCGGCGTGGTCAACGGCCTGTCTGCCGGTACTGCCGCTATGACATATATGCTGGGTAGCACCTGTACCGCGGTAGTAGTGGTAACGGTGAACATAAGCCCTGCAGCCATTACAGGTAATACCAATGTGTGCCTCGGCTATAGCAGCACCCTTGCCAATGCCACCACCGGCGGCGGCTGGACATCCGGCGACCCCGCCATTGCTCCCGTGAACGCTACTACGGGAGAGGTCTATGGCCTGGCCCTGGGTACGGCCAATATTACTTATTCTCTGGGTGCAGGTTGCATAGCTACATCTATGGTCACTGTGCAGCCATTGCCTGCCGCTATCAGTGGCCCGGCGGCAGTATGTGCCACTCACAGCGTTACACTTACCAATGCCACCGGCGGCGGCACATGGGCCGGCAGCAATAGCAGTATAGCCACGGTAGGCTCTGCCAGTGGCGTGGTCTCAGGCATAGTCGGTGGTACGGCCAATATATCTTATATACTTACCTCCACAGGCTGCTTTGCGGTAAAAAATGTGCAGGTGAACCCCGAAGCTCCCATCACAGGCCCTACACGGGTATGTGCAGGCGCTGCCATCACACTGGCCAATAGCGAGACCGGCGGCACCTGGACTAGCGGCAATACCATTGTCGCCACCGTCGATCCTGCTAGTGGCACGGTCACTGGCGCTTCCTCTGGTACTACAAGCATTACCTATATATTGCCTACGGGTTGTGTTTCCTCCCGCGATCTCACGGTCGATCCCTTGCCTGCCGGTATCACCGGTCCCGCCTCGGTCTGTATAGGCAGCAACATCACGCTTGGGAATACCACTGCTCCGGGTTCATGGTCCGGCAGCAATGCCGCGGTGGCCACCATAGGTACATCATCGGGTATAGTTACAGGCATGGGTGCAGGTACGGCCATAATGACCTATACTACCCCGCTGGGCTGCTACAGAACGTATACCATAAATGTATTGCCCGTTCCCGCTGCCATAACCGGTACGGCCGCTGTGTGCGAGGCCGGTACCACAGTGCTCAGTTGTGCCACCACCGGCGGCACATGGAGCAGTAGCAACGGCAATGCCACAGTTACTAATGGTACGGTCAGCGGTATCACTGCCGGTCCTGTTACCATCACCTATACCATTCCCAATGGCTGTTATGCCATACGCAGTGCCACTGTAAACCCGCTGCCCGGAGCCATCACGGGTACGATGGCCGTATGCCAGGGTCTCTCATCCACGCTCATCAATTCGGCCACCGGCGGCTCGTGGACCAGCAGTAATACCGTAATTGCCACCATTGGCAGCGCATCGGGTACTATGACAGGTGGTGCGGCAGGTACATCGGTCATTACATATACATTGCCTACCGGCTGTCTCGCCACTGCCGTTATGACCACCAATACCTTACCCGGCACCCTCACAGGGCCCTCTATAGTATGTACTGGTGCATCTGTGGCGCTTACCTCTGTCACAACAGGCGGTACATGGACCAGCAGCAATGCTAACGCATCTGTAGCCGGTGGTACGGTAACGGGGGCCACTGCGGGCTCTGTCGCCATCACCTATACATTGCCCACAACATGTATGGCCGTAAAGACCATGACGGTCTATACCTCTCCGGCGGCCATTGGTGGTACACCATCTGTCTGCGAGGGACTCACGACCTTGCTTACCTGCGCTACCACGGGTGGGGCATGGAGCACCGGCAATGCATCGGTAGCAGATGTGCCCCCATATTCGGGGCTGGTAACAGGTATGGCCGCAGGCACTACCAATATCACTTATATGCTGGTCACAGGTTGTACGGCCATAGCCACGGTCACGGTCATGCCCTTACCCGCAGCCATAACAGGTACTACCAATGTGTGCCCCGGCACCAGCGCTACCCTTAGTAGCATTACTACCGGCGGCACATGGGTCAGCAGTGTATCTGCCAATGTATCGGTGGGTAGCGCATCGGGTATCATCACGGGTGGGGTAGCAGGTACCTCGGTCATCAGCTATATACTGCCCACCGGTTGCTATACTACCACATATGCCGTTACTAATCCCTTGCCTGCGGGTATCGTAGGTAGCTCGTCGGTATGCGTGGGTTCGGGTGCTACCTATACCAATGTCACAGGCGGGGGCTCATGGGCCACAAGCAATGCCGCCATAGGTACCATAGGCAGTACCACGGGTATCTTCACGGGCATTGCTAATGGTACAGTGGTCATTAGTTACATTTTGCCTACCGGCTGTGCGGCCGTGCGCACTATAAGTGTGAACCCCCTGCCCGATGCCATCACCGGCCCCGATAATATATGCCAGGGCGCTACCGTCACATATACCAATGCCACGCCCGGCGGCACCTGGACCAGCGGGGTCATTACCGTTGCCTCCGTAGGCTCGTCCAGCGGCGATGTGTTCGGCGTGTCGGGCGGTATGGCTCCCATTACCTATACCTTGCCCACCGGTTGCCGTTCGGTGTTCATACTTTCTGTCACAGCTACGCCAGCGGCCATATCGGGGTCGGCAAGTGTATGTGTGGGTAGCAGTATACTGTTGTCCAGCGCTACGCCTGGTGGTAGCTGGGTGTCCGGTGCGCCTGCTATAGGGTCGGTAAATACGGGCGGTATAGTATCGGGTGTCAGTGCAGGTACTACGCTTATATCTTATGTATTGCCGCTGGGTTGCAGGGTCACAAAGCTTGTGTCTGTCAACCCTCTGCCTGCGGCCATCGTGGGTAATACCAGCCTTTGTATCGGTACACCATCCACCTTGTCCAATGCTACCCCCGGTGGTATATGGACATCAGCCACTCCCACCATAGCCTCAGTAGGCACAAGTACGGGTACAGTGAACGGTCTGTTGGTAAATACCACTACCATCAGCTACATATTGCCCACAGGGTGCTTTACCACTACTATGGTCACCGTCAATGTGACCCCTGCGGCCGTCACCGGGGCCAGCGGCCTGTGCGAAGGACAGTCCACTATATATAATAATGGGGTTTCCGGCGGTACCTGGAGCAGCAGCAATGCATCGGTAGCATCGGTGGGGGCTTCTACAGGTGTGGTAAGTGCCATATCTGCCGGTACGGCCACTATATCCTATACACTCTATGGCGGTTGCTCCGCAACAAGGGTCATCAATATATTCCCCATACCTGCACCCATAGATGGCGCCACCAATATATGTGTGGGGCAACTAGTGACCATGACAGATGTTACGCCCGGCGGCACATGGAGCAGTACCAATATCTCTGTTGCCAGTATAGGCTCTTCATCGGGGGTAGTGATGGGCCTTGCCACCGGTACTGCAAAGATCATATATATGCTGCCCGCAGGCTGTGTGGCTTCGGTCACCATCACGGTCAATTCCCTGCCTGCGCCCCTTACCGGCTCAGCGGTCGCATGTATCGGTTCTACTACTGTGCTTTCCACCTTATCCACAGGTGGCTCATGGTCCTCCGGCGATCCCGCCATTGCTACTGTCACCGGTGGCGTGGTCTCGGGTATCGCCCTGGGTACAGCGGTCATCAGTTACTCCTATGGCGGCGGAGGCTGCTTTGTTACAAAAGTAGTTACGGTGAACCCGCTCCCGCCGCCCATTACAGGTCCTGCATCTACCTGTCCCGGCCTCAGTATCGCCCTCAGCATCGGAGTTTCAGGTGGTGCATGGAGTAGTACCACATCGCCCGGTGTGGCCACGGTCAATCCCGCTACAGGGGTGGTCAATCCCATATCTGCCGGTACTGCCGTCATTACATATACCCATTCCACGGGTTGCAGGGCATATACTACGGTAACGGTAACTACGGTACCTGCCATAGTGGGGCCATCTGTCATGTGCATGGGTACGGCCACTGCATTCTCGCATCCCAATACCGGCGGTACATGGGGCAGCAGTAATACGCTCATTGTCGGTATCAATGCCTCTTCGGGTCTTGCCGTAGGTTTCAGTGCCAATACCGCCACCATCTCTTATACATTACCGGGAGGTTGTGTGGCTAAACAGGCTGTTACCATCAATACCGCTCCTGCTGCCATAGGTGGTGCTACCAGTGTGTGCCCCGGGCTCACTACCTTGCTCACCAATACCATTCCGGGCGGAACATGGAGCAGTAGTAATACTGCCAATGCTACCATTGGCTCCTCCTCGGGCATCGTATCGGGTATAGCTACGGGTGTGGTATCCATCAGTTATACACTGCCCACGGGTTGCGCTACATCAAAATTATTTACGGTAAATGCCGCTCCCGCGACCATTACCGGCCCCGCTACGGTGTGCGCTACCAGTAATATAGCGCTGGGTATAGCGGCTACCGGTGGCACATGGATCAGCGGCACTCCGTCCATCGCCTCCGTAGGGCCCACTACCGGCATTGTTACAGGTGTTACCGCAGGTACGGTCACCATATCATACCAGCCTGCTGTTGGCTGTGTCTCTACTACTGTGCTCACGGTACATAGTGTGCCTGCTGCCATCACAGGTACCGGCATCGTATGCAGTGGCAATACCACCACACTTGCCAATACTACCGCAGGCGGCACATGGAGCAGCAATAATACCGCTATAGCTACTGTAGGCTCTGCAACAGGTGTGGTAAATACCCTGACCGCCGGTACGGCTACCATATCATATACCTTACCTGCGGGTTGTGCGGCCACATCTACCATTACGGTCAACCAGACACCTTCTGTCATTTCCGGCATACCATCGGTATGCGTGGGGTATAACACTACGCTCACCAGCCTGCCCGGTGGCGGCACCTGGACGAGCACTACCCCCGCCGTTGCTGCCGTACCCACAGGCTCGGGACTGGTGAGTGGCATAGCTACAGGTACCTCTATCATCACATATCGCCTTGCCAATAGCTGCAGGAGAACGACCATAGTTACCGTCAGTGCGTCTCCATCGGTCATACCGCCTGCTACGGTATGCCTTGGGGCTACCGCCACACTCACCGATCCCGCATCGGCAGGAGGCACATGGAGTAGTGGTAATATTTCTATAGCCACCATAGGCTCGCTCTCTGGTGTGGTAGCGGGTATCAATACAGGTACTACTACCATTACCTATACCATTGGTACGGGTTGCGTATCTACCACTACAGTTACCACTCAGCCCGTACCTGCGGCCATTACAGGCCTTCCCAATACCTGCCTCGGCATGATCACCACCCTCAATACCACTACCACAGGCGGTACATGGAGCAGTTCCAATAGCTCGGTAGCGGTGGTAGGTACAGGTAACGGTGTGGTATTTGGCGCAGCCCCCGGCACAGCCGATATATCTTATATATTACCCACCGGCTGTAGCGCTGTGCGCACGGTGACGGTGAGCCTGGCCCCGGCCACCATCAGCGGTAGCGCGCAGGTATGCGCTGGCAGTACCATAGTGCTTACCAATAGTGTGGCAGGTGGCTCGTGGAGCAGCAGCAATACTGCCATAGGTACGGTAAATGCCGTTTCCGGCCAGGTAACGGGTATAGCGGCAGGTACTACAGACATTACCTATACCCTGGGTATAGGCTGCATAGCCACAAAGACCATTACGGTATACCCGCTGCCGGCGGCCATTACAGGTACTGCTGCCGTATGTACGGGCCTCACTACCATACTTTCCAATAGCACACCCGGAGGCTCATGGAGCACCGGCGGCGCGGCATATATAGGCACTACAAGCGGCATAGTGGTGGGTGTTTCGCCCGGTACTGCGGTGGTGAGCTATATGCTAGGCACCGGCTGCATGTCTACCACCATCATGACGGTACACCCCATGGCCGCCAACACAGGTACGGCCACGGCCTGCGTAGGGTTCACCACCACACTCAGCAACACCGTAGGTGGCGGTACATGGGTCAGTGCCAATAACGCGGTAGCTACCGCAGGTTCTGTTACAGGCATCATTACAGGTGCGGCGCCGGGCACAGCGGTCATTTCCTACACATTGCCCACCGGTTGTGTGTCCACTACCGTGGTCACTATAGCTGCCATATCGGCCATCACCGGTCCCACCAATATTTGTACCGGCCTTACTACTACTTTGGGCAATGCTGCGCCGGGTGGCACATGGTCTACCTCGGCTCCTGCCATAGCCACGGTATCGGGTGGGGCGGTCACAGGTATAGCGCCGGGTACTGCCACTATCTCTTATATATATGGTACAGGCTGTGTGGCATCGGTAGTAGCCACCGTGAACCCGCTCTCTGGCATAGCAGGCAGTGGTACCGTTTGCATGGGACAGACCATCGCCCTCTCCAATGCCATAACGGGCGGCACATGGAGCACCACAGGCCCCTGCGCTTCGGTAGATGCCACTACAGGAGTAGTTACGGGTATATCTGCCGGTACTACCGATATATCTTACCTGCTGCCTACAGGTTGCCGCGCTACCAAGACCATTACGGTAAATGCATTATACCCCATCACAGGCCCCACCAACCTCTGTGTAGGTCTCTCTATGACCTTGAGCAATGCCGCCACCGGCGGCACATGGAGCAGCACCAACCCCGGTGTGGCCACCATAACCTCTGCCAGCGGCATAGTGGTAGGGCTTTCGCTGGGCACTACTACTATATCATATATACGGTCCACAGGCTGCAATACCGCATTCGTGGTATCTGTTACGCCTATGCCTGCGGCTATTACCGGCCAGCCGCATGTATGTATAGGCGCTACTACCACACTGGCCAATGCCAGCACGGGCGGCACATGGGTGAGCAGCGATATCACGGTCCTTACCATAGGCTCTGCCTCGGGTATGGTAACGGGCCTGTCTGCCGGTGCGGCCACTGTCAGCTACAGGCTCACCTCCGGTTGTTTCGCTACTACTACGTTCACGGTAAATGCCCTTCCTCCGGCCATTTCGGGAGTACTGCAGGTATGCGCCGGTTCTGCCACGGCCCTTGGCAATGCTATAGCTGGCGGCACATGGTCGGGCGGCAATGCATCCATTGCTACTGTAGCCGCAGGCACGGGCATCGTATCGGGTGTGGCACAGGGTACGGCTGCGGTCACCTATACTGCAGGTACAGGCTGTGCCACATCGGCTATCGTCACGGTACAGCCGCTCCCGGCCACTATATCGGGTAGCGGCAGTGTATGTTCAGGTGCCACTACCACACTTGCTTCTGCGACGCCGGGTGGTACATGGAGTGCCGCAAGCCCCACTGCCGGTGTAGATATCACTACAGGGGTGGTAACGGGTATATCTGCCGGTACTGCTGCTATTACTTATACACTACCCACAGGCTGTTACCGTACCCATAGCATTACGGTCTATGTACCACCTACAGGTATCACGGGCCCCTCGCAGGTGTGTGCCGGTTCTTCTATACTATTGGCCAATGCCACTTCCGGCGGCACATGGGCCAGCGGCAGCACGGGCACTGCTACTATAAATAGCACCGGCCTGGTATCGGGCATCGCTGCAGGTACTAGTACCATCACTTATTCGCTGACATCGGGATGCAATGCTCTGTATACGGTGACCGTCCACCCATTACCTACCCCCATGGCCGGTGGTATGAATGTGTGTATAGGCAGCGCTACCACACTTGCCAGTGCCCCCACAGGCGGCACATGGGCCAGCAGTGCTCCGCTGGTGGCCACAGTGTCGGGTGGGGTAGTGTCGGGTATTTCGGCAGGTACAACTGTTATTTCCTATACGCTGCCTACAGGCTGCTTTATCGCAAGTACTGTTACTGTCAATACCCTGCCTGCCACCATTACCGGTGTCTTTAAGGTATGTACAGAGCATACTACCACACTTGCCAGCACCACCACGGGCGGCACATGGAGCAGCCTTGAGCCCACTGTGGCCACCGTGAATGCCACTACCGGTGTGGTCTCTGGCATAGCTACCGGTACCGCTACCATAGTTCATACACTTGCTACGGGCTGTAGCCGGTCGGCGGTGGTAACGGTCAACCTCACACCCGCCGCCATCAATGGCCTCTCCAATGTATGCGAGGGTGCTACCACGCCGCTCACAAGCGCTACACCCGGTGGTGTATGGAGCTCTGCCACTCCTGCAATAGCCACTATTGGCAGTAGCAGCGGCATAGTTACAGGCATTACGGCGGGCAGTGCGGTCATATCCTATTCGCTTGCTGCCACGGGTTGCTATACCCGTGCCACGCTCACCGTCGACCCCGTACCTGCAGGCATCACTGGTATCACATCCCTTTGTCCCGGTACCGGCACCACCCTGGGCAATACCATACCGGGCGGTACATGGAGTGCCTCCGGCGCTGCCATTTCGCTGGATGCTCTCACTGGCGAGGTGACCGGCGTTACCACTGGTTATGGCGTTGTCACTTATACGGTCAATGGCTGCTTCGCCATAGGCGTCATACCCGTCAACCCATTGCCGGCACCTGTCACGGGTCCGGCTACCGTATGCCAGGCAGGTCTCATTACGCTGTCCAATACCACTGCGAGTGGTGTATGGGTATCGGGTACGCCCGCTATAGCCACCGTTCACCCGGCCACAGGTGTGGTCTCGGGGTTGTCCGCGGGTGTTGCCGCCATCAGTTATAGGCTACCCACGGGCTGTGCCACGGCCTTGCCCGTCACCGTTAATGCCCTGCCCGCTGCTATAGTTGGGGCCACATCGGCCTGCCTGGGTACGCCCATGCCGCTTACCAGCGCCCCCATCGGCGGCACATGGACAAGTGGCAACATCACCATAGCCACCGTAGGTAGCGCTACAGGTATGGTGACAGGCGTAACCATCGGTGCCACCACCGCCACCTATACATTACCTACCGGTTGCCGCACAGTGGCTACTATAGTGGTACATCCGTTACCCTCACCGGTATCGGGGCCATCTACTATCTGCCAGGATATGAGCGTGCCCTACTTCAGCCCCACCCCCGATGGTGTGTGGAGCAGCAGCCTGCCCGCAGTAGCCGGGGTCAATAGTGTCTCCGGTACTGTTACGGGCGTTTCGGCGGGTACGGCTACCATTTCCTATACACTTGCCACGGGCTGTAGTGCGGTATCGGTGGTAACGGTAAATGCCCTGCTGCCCATCACCGGCCTCGATCGTTTCTGTGTTGGTGATACCAGTGTATATGGCAATGGTATACCCGGCGGCGTATGGAGCAGCAATACGCCCGTTGTGGCCACAATATCTGCTACAGGTACGGCCCATGGCCTGGTATATGGGGCTACCATCATTTCCTATTCGCTGCCTTCGGGCTGTGTGGCCACCCGGGCTGTCACGGTCGATCAGCTACCTGCTACCTATGTGCTCACAGGCGGCGGCACATTCTGCGCAGGCGCTCCCGGTGCACCCATTACACTTGTGGGTTCCACTCCGGGTATCAACTACAGGTTATACAATGGTACCTCGCCGGTATTTGCCCTCATAGGTACAGGCGGTGCCTTGAATTATGGGCTGCACACCACAGGAGGCACCTATTCCATTATAGCTACTAACCCCGCTACAGGTTGCTCCCGCGCCATGACGGGTACTGCCCTTATAGACCCTATACCGGTCCTGCCTGCCGCTATCAGCATATCCTCCCCCGTGGGCGATACCATGTGTTTCGGCAGCTCGGCCCTCTTCTCGGCCATCACCGCTATGGGTGGTAGCGCCCCGGCCTACCAATGGTCTGTCAACGGTACTGTGGTCAGCACCGCATCTAGCTATGCCTATACCCCTGCCGACGGCGATGTACTCTCCTGCAAGCTCACCAGCAGTTCGGCATGTGCCACTCCCGCTGTGGCCACGGCTTATATGAACATGACGGTTCTCCCCATCGTTGCACCCGGTGTCAGCATTGCTGCTACACCCACCGGCAAGGTATGTGCAGGTACACCTGTGTCCTTCATTGCCACACCTGTCAATGGTGGCATCACCCCCGCATACCAATGGCGTGTGAATGGTTCGGTTGCCGGAACCTCCTCTGCATACAGCTATACCCCTGCCCATAACGATCTGGTACAGTGTTTCATGGCATCGGGTATGCGCTGCCGCTCTGCCGATACCGTAGCCAGCTCCATCATCACTACCGATGTGGCGCCGCTGCTCATACCACAGGTCACTGTCAGTGCCACCCCGGGTTTCGATGTATTGCCGGGCACTACCATCACCTTTAGCGCTGCTGCCACCAATACGGGTGCCGCGCCTGCTTACCAGTGGAAGATAAGTGGCTCGGCCATTACCGGCGCCACCAATACTACGTTCACATGGAGCACCTTTGCGGGAGGCGATGTGGTAAGCTGTGCCGTTACCAGCAGTGGTGAATGTGCAGGCTATACCTCGGCCGATTCCGGTACGGTCACCTTCGGTACCGCAGTACATACCAATGCCGCATCCGCGGGCATAGGCCTTTACCCCAATCCTAATAAAGGGAATTTCATACTGAAAGGCAGGCTGGGTGCCGGGGCAGGCTACACCTTGCAGGTCACCGATGTGCTGGGCCAGGTGGTGTATACCGGCGCCGGTACGGCCGCCAATGGCGCCCTTCATACCCAGGTGACCATGCCGGGCCACCTTGCAAATGGTATGTATATGCTTTCTTTGTTATCAGATGATGGACAGCGATATATCCTGCATTTCGTCATAGAACGGTAGCCCGGAATAGCCGGTGTTCATTTATTGTTAGAAAATACTTGCCATCTAAATAAAAAGATCGGTAACTTTGCAGCGTTTTAGTGAATTAATTTACTATTTTTCTACTATATGTCAGGTCAGCTTAAAGAGGTCCGTAACCGTATAAAATCAGTACAGTCAACACAGCAGATAACCAAGGCCATGAAAATGGTGAGTGCTGCAAAGCTGCGCCGTGCGCAGGATGCCATCATACAGATGCGCCCTTACTCGAAGAAGCTGCAGGAGATGCTCAGCAACATAGTAAGCGCTGCTTCTTCTGATGTGAACCTGCCCCTGGCAGAGGTACGCGCTGCAGAGCGTGTAATGCTCATAGTAGTTACCAGCGACCGTGGCCTTTGCGGTGCATATAATGCCAACGTGATAAAGGCCGCGCGCAATACCATAAATACCAAGTATGCCGCACAGCATGCCAAGGGCAATGTGACCATACTGCCTATCGGCAAAAAAGGCTACGAATACTTCCAGCGCAATCACTACAAGCTCGTAGATAACTTCTGGGAGATATTCTCCGATCTTTCTTTCGAGAATGTACGCCACGCTGCCATATTCGCACAGGAAGCCTTCCTGGCCAAGCAGTTCGACCGTGTAGAGATAGTATACAGCCAGTTCAGGAACGCGGCCACACAGGTATTCGTTTCCGAAGACTACCTACCCATACCCAGGGTAGAGAAAAAGGCCGGCAGTATGAATACCGATTTCATATACGAGCCTTCTATGGATGTGCTGCTGCAGGAGCTTATGCCCAAGATACTGAACACGCAGGTGTACAAGTCGGTGCTGGATGCCAATGCCTCTGAGCATGGTGCCCGTATGACCGCCATGGATAAGGCCAGCGAGAATGCCAACGAACTGCTGAAGTCGCTGAAGATAAGCTACAACCGTGCCCGCCAGGCGGCCATCACCACCGAGCTTACCGAGATAGTGAGCGGTGCTGCTGCCCTGCAGGGATAATATATTCCTTCAATGTATTCGGCAAAAGGTGCAAGGTCTTCCCTGCACTTTTTTTCATGCATATAGGTCTCGGTAGCTGCCACTGTGGTTATATTAACAGATATTATAGTTATACTATCACTTACGCGTTAGCAATTACCCATATTCGGCCCTATTTTTGTAGCTATTCTGCGTATCGTACAAGTATTCTGAAGAGGTTCCTGAAAATATCGGGTTATGTGCTGGGCACTATCATGCTGTTGCTGCTTACCGCAGTGCTGCTGATCAACTATTCTCCTATACAGTCCTACCTCGCCAAAAGGGCCGCTGCCATACTCTCTGAAAGGCTGAAGACCAAAGTAGAGGTAGGCAATGTGCGCATAGGCCTGCTCAATAGCCTGCTGATACAGAAGGTGTCCCTGCAAGACCGCTCGCAGGATACCATTCTCTATGCCGGAGAGATACAGGTACGCATCACCGACTGGTTCATTTTCAAAGACAAGCCCGTACTGCACTATATAGGTCTGCAGGATGCCTATGTACACCTCTACCGCGATTCTGCCATCTGGAACTATGCCTTCATAGAAGATGCCTTTAGCACCCCCGGGGCTACTAAACAGGCCAAACAAAGCAGGCCTTTCGAGTTCGACCTGCAGAAGGCCGAGCTTACCAATGTGCGCATACATATGGACGATGCCTGGATAGGCGAGGACATGCACTACGATGTAGGCTACCTGCTGGCCGATGCCAATGGCATAGACTTTCATAAGAAGCTCATAGATATAGACGAGATAGCCGTGCGCAACACGGGTATACTTGTATACGAATACACAGGCTTGCGTCCCAAACACCTGAAACCGAAACGTGGCTTCGATACCACCGCATTCAACCCCGGCAATTGGGGGCTAAAGGTGAGCGAACTGGGGCTGCAGGGTTGTTATTTCCTCTTCTCCAGCAGCGACGATATTCCCGATCCCGGCGTGTTCGACGAAACGCATATAGATGTAAAGAACATAGACATAGACATTACCGGTGTGAATGTGGTAGGCGATACCATCACCGGCAATATCAACGACCTGCATGCCGAGGAACGCTGCGGCCTTATCATAAAAAAGATGAAAAGCCGTGTATCGGTATCGCCTGTAGCATCCATTTGCCGCGACCTGTACCTGGAGACCAATAACAGTGTGCTGAAGGACTACTACGCCATGCACTACCGCCATTTCCCCGATTTCAACCACTATATCGATAGCGTAGGCATGGTAGCGCATATGAAGGAGGCCCGTGTAGATAAGAAGGATGTCATGTTCTTCGCGCCGCAGTTGAAGGACTTCCCCGATATGCAGGTCACCCTCAACGGAAAGGGCCGTGGTACGGTGGCAAACCTCTCCGTCAGCGACCTGCGTGTTTCCGATGGCCATGTAGAGCTCAAAGGCGATCTTGCCATGCAGGGCCTGCCCGATATTTATACCACCCTCATCACATACACCAATGGCGAGATAGTTACCACCGGCAAGGGTATATTGCACTTTGCCCCCGGCCTGAAAGATAACCCCAACCTCGCCCTCGATAGCCTGTCCTATGCGGCCTTCAAGGGCATGTACGAGGGGTATATAGAGAATTTCAGGGTGAATGGAGTGTTCAAGACCAACCTCGGCGATGCGGTTACCGATGTGAAGATGTACATACCCGGTTTCAGTGCCGATTCGGCCACTTATTCCGGCAGCATCAGTACCAGCAAGCTCATGCTGGGCAAGCTCATACGCCAGCCGTTGATAGGCGATATCACCGTCAACGAGCAGATCTCCGGTCACTCCTTCAACCCCGACCTCATGCAGATGCGCCTGGATGGGGTCATAAAAGATATGGAGGTGAACAGGTACAGGTATCACAACATCATTACACAGGGTACGCTGGCCAAGAAGCAGTTCGATGGCAAGTTGCTCGTAGACGATCCCAACCTCGCCCTCGATTTCGATGGACATCTCGATTACAGTGGCGAGCAGGTACGCATAAATGCTATGGCCCACCTGCTGGCCAGTAATTTCAAGGCGCTCAATATCACGTCCGATAATGTTACCGTATCTGCCGACTTCGACCTTAACTGGACGGGCAGCAATATCGATAACTTCAATGGTTACGCCAAGCTCTTCAATATCGACCTCCGCAGGAACGAACACCTTCTGGCCATAGACTCGGTATATGCCCTCTCCAGCGGCGATAGCATGAACCGCACCCTGTCTATCAATAGCGACGCCTTCATGGCCGAGATAAAGGGCAACTATCGCCTCTCCGATCTGCCCGCGTCTGTGCAGTACTATCTATCCCGCTATGTGCCCAACTATATACCCGCGCCCGATAAATATGCCCCCGGCCAGGTGTTCGATTTCAAGGTCACCACACGCGGGGTCGATAGCATCTTCGCCGTTACCATACCCGATATTCGCGGGTTCGATAATGCTGTGGTGAAGGGCTCCTTCAATACAGCCTCTGGCAAGCTCACCCTCGATGCCGATGTACCCTATGGCAGCATAGGCGCTTTCGAAATGAGCGGTATCACGGTAGAGGGGGTAGGCGACCTCAATAATATAGCGCTCAATACCACGGTCGATCTTGTGGCCGTGGCCGATAGCGCGCTGAAAGGCGCCATGAGCCTTACCACCACTGTAGGGCGCGATACCATATCCTTCACCCTCGCCACCATATCGCCCGATAAGGAAAGCTCTGCATCTGTGTATGGCCAGATAGTGGCTCGTCACGATACCCTTACGCTTACCGCCCTTCCTTCCGAGTTCTACCTATCCAAGGCCAAGTGGATGGTAGCAGGCGGCAGCAGGGTAGTGTATACCGATAAGTACCTCTCTGTAAAGGATGTGCTCATGTCCTCGGGCATACAGCGCATCGCCGTATCTACCACCGAGGGCAATAATGGTACGCTATTGCTCAACATTCACGACCTGGATGTGGCGCAACTGGGCAATATGGCAGGCATGGCCGGCTACCAGCCCGAAGGCCGTATAGATGCCGTTGTCACGGTGAACGATATGTTCGGCAAGATGCTGGTGAATGCCAATGTAAAGGCCACAGGGGTGAAATTCGGTGCCGATACCATAGGGGCCCTCTCTGTCATAGGTCAGTATGATGCCGGCCGCAAGCTCATCACCGTCGATCCGCAAACGGGTATCTTCCGCGATCATGCAGCCATATCCGTCTCCGGCACCGTATCTCTCGATAGCGCCACCCGCCAGGTCATAGATGGCTCGGTACGCTTTCGCGATGCGCGTGTGGCCTGGGCCTCGCCCTTCCTGGTGGGGCTCATGAGCGAGCTTCGTGGCAATGTCAATGGCCAGGTCAATGTCACAGGCACCGTCTCTGCCCCCAAGATAGAGGGCAAACTAGCCCTCAGCGATGCCGGCCTCCGGTTCGATTATATGGGCTGCTCCTACGCCATACCCTCCGCCTCTGTCTCTGTAGACAATAAGCGCATATCGCTCGATGATGTGACCCTCTACGATGTTTACCGCAATACCGCGAAGCTGTCCGGCTACTTCTCCCACGATCTCTTCAGCGATATGCGCATGCGCCTCACCGTGACTACGCCAAAATTCGAGGTGATGAACCTCACCCATGCGCAGAACGAGCTGTTCTATGGCAAGCTTATAGCCGGTATGGATTCCTTCACCATTCGCGGCCCGTTCAATAATGTAAGGCTCAACCTATATGGCGGCGAACCTGCAGGGAAGTCTACCATTTACATACCTGCCAGCACCGGCAACTATACCGGTGGCTACAGCTATGTATCGTTCAAGACCTATGGCGAGGACCAGGAGCCTGCAAAAAGGAAGGTAAAGGATAAGATATCCATCAACCTGGATGCCAATATGAACCGCCTTGCCGAGATGCACATAGTAATGGACCCTGCTACCAACGACGAGATAGTTACCACCGGCACCGGCAACATACAGATAGAGATACCACCCAATAACGATATGCGCATGACGGGCCTCTACACCATATCAGAGGGTACCTATACGCTCACCTTCCCGCAACTGGCCATCAGCCGCCTGTTCAGGCTGGTGCCGGGTAGCTCCATTAGTTTCAATGGCCCTTTCTCCGAGACCGAGCTGGCCGTAGATGCCACCTACACCACCAAGGCCCGCCTGTACGACCTCCTCACCGAGCTGGACAAGAGTGCGCTGGCCGGCAACGATGGGGAGCTGCGCGATGCCCAAACGCCGCAGTTCGTAAATGTGATGCTGCATATGCGCGGGCCTATATACAACTCTGCGCTCTCTTTCGATATAGACCTCGATAACAACCATTCCAAGAATACCTACGCAGGGCGTACACTGATGCTCATAAACAGCGACGACAGGCGCAAATTCGACCAGGTGGCCTCATTATTGCTTATCGGCGCCTTCATACCTAATGATGGTGGCCCCGGTGGCGCCAATGCTATCTCGGGTACGGTGAACAATGTAAGCCAGATGCTCTCCAATACAGCATCTTCAGGCCTTACGCAGATAGTGAACCGCCTGCTGGGCAACCGCAATCTGAACGTTGCCGTGAAGTACACCAACTATAACCTCAACGATGCCTCTGCTGCCAATGTGAACATGAACCAGTTGAAGTTAGGTGTCACCAAGAACTATTTCAACGACAGGCTGCTGGTGTCCCTCGGCAGTACATCGGACTGGGGCAAACCTTCTACCACCAGCACCACTACCAATTTCAATTTCGCGGGCGACTTCCGCCTGCAGTATGTCCTCTCGGGCAATAGTGGTCTGCGGCTCAATGCCTTCTCCACCTCCGATTACGATATCGTGCGCAATGGCAACATTCAGCGTGTGGGTGCGGGTATCAGTTGGCGTCGCTCGTTCGATAACCTGGGCGAGTTCTTCAGCGGCCCCAAGTATACACAGCGGCAGAAGGAGAAAAAGACCAAACGCGACTCTACCGAAGCCGTAATGCGGGCTATGGGCGCGCAGGAGATAAAGAAGTAGGAGGTGTCACAAAGCACTACTTCACCAGCTTCTTATAATACTGTAGCAGGCCATCCATGGGGCTTTTCTCTATTTTGCCCAGTTCCAGCTCGTACTGGTCGCACAGGCTCTGTATCACATCGCCGAACATATATGCCACCGATCCCGTGAAGTGCAACGGGTTCTTCCATGCCTGACGGTACTTCAGTATACTGTTGTGAAAGAAGTCGTTGATGCAGTCCTCTATTATGTTCTCTACCATATAGTGCCCGCGCAGGTCGGCCAGCATAGGGGTAAAGGAGGCCAGGTATCGGTTAGGGTAGGGGGTCTTGTAAAGCTCGCTCACCAGGGCTGTCACATCCTTCCCGAAGCGCATCTCGAAACCCGTCTGCAGCTCGGCATCAAAGGTGCCATAGGCATAGTACTGCAGTATGCGCTTGCCCATATGGTTGCCGCTGCCCTCATCGCCCGCTATATATCCCAGCGATGGCTTCTGCTCTGCTATCTTTTTGCCATCGTAGTAGCAGCTAGAGCTGCCCGTGCCCAGTATGCACACCATGCCTTTTTTGTCGCCGCACAGTGCCCTTGCCGCTGCGGCAAGGTCGCTCTGCACGGTCACCTTTCCCCCGCCGAAGTGGGTCTTTAGTATACCGCTCAGCATCTTTTGCTTCTCGGCCGATGAGGCCCCCGCGCCATAGTAGTGTATATTATCGGGCCGGTGCTTTTTCTCGCTCCAGGGCAGTTCCTGTGCCAGCATATCTGCTATACCTGCCTCGCCTTGCAGGTGTGGGTTTATGCCCTGTGTGGTAAAATGCTGTGGCTTGTGCCCTTTGCGTATAAGGCACCAGTCGGTCTTGGTCGATCCGCTGTCTGCTACTAGGTACGATGCCATATTGGTTGTGCTTTTGTTGTACGAGTACACAAATATGCAATTTTTGCAAGGATATTCCTAGCGTATATCAATGCCGGTATCAACTATTTGTTATTCTTTTTCTGTCAGCCGCCGGTAGCCGCATTGTAACATTTATTTAAATACGTTATCAATTGTTCCGCCCGTTGCCTGTCGTATCTTTATTATGCTCATTCAGCGTGCCCCCACACCATATATTCTCTTTTCTAACCCTCCCGAAGGCCTATGAGAGCTATACTGAGCGGAGGTATGTTCGCCATACTTCTTTGCCGTCCCCTATTTGCACAGGGGCAGGGTATCGACAACCTCTCTGCCGATCGCCACATCAATAGCCACCGCTATTTCCGCCTTAGTTACGACAACGACTTCTTTGCTGCCCGGGACCAGTACTATACCCAGGGCTTCGATATGGAAGTGGTCTCGCCTGCACTTGGACATAGCTTTCTGCGTCGCATACTGGTACATCCTCTGCTCAGCGATACCCGTTATGGCATCGGCTTCCAGCACAATGCCTATACCCCCTCCAGCATCAGCAGTGACGACATACTTTATGGCGATCAGCCCTTTGCCGGTGTGGCTATGCTAAAGGCTTTCGCCATTGCTATAGACAGGCAGTGGCCGCAGCGGGTATCTACCTCGGTGCATGCGGGTGTGATAGGGCCCGCGGCAAAGGCAGCCCAGATGCAGACCTATATTCACGAGCAGCTAGACAACCTGATACCCCATGGCTGGCAGCACCAGCTACAGAACGACCTTGTGCTCAATTACGGCATCCTCTATGAGCGGCAGCTATGGGCATACGGGCGCTACCTCATGCTCAGCGGCAATGCCCGTGCACATGCCGGTACCCTCAATAGCAGCCTTGGCGCGGGGCTCACCCTCATGGCCGGGTACTTCTCGTCGCCCTTCCGCAGTGGCAGCGCCGATACCCGTTTCTCTGTGTACGGTTATGCCGCTCCTGTAGGGTCGTTCTGTGCCTATGATGCCACATTGCAGGGTGGCATGTTCCGCCATACCGGTGCCTACACTATTGTGACAGAGAATGTTTCACGGCTGCTTTTCCGCAGCCGCATGGGGCTGGTGGTGAGTTTCGGGGGGATATATCTCGAGTATTTTACGGCCTTCTCTACCCGCCGCTTCAGTACAGGCAGCGACTTCCGCTATGGCGGCATACAACTGGGGGTGAGTCTGTAGGGGATAAAATGCATGGCGATAAAAATTTTATTAGATATACCCAAGATACCGGCACCATTTTACGTCTATATATGTGAGTGGTTAGTTTTAAGCAGTAAAAAGGCGCCTTTTTCATCTTGATGCACCCACTTATAAGTTCTTTGTCATCATTATTTTGGATATTAAATATTGAGTTTTCTATATTTCTATGACCTAAGGACCGATAAGACCTATAACACATGACCTATATATCCCGAACCTTATCAGCCCTTATGAACACCTATCATCTTTATTCAGTGGCAGGGTGTGAAGATGCACCGATAAAAATTGACGTTATGAAGAATATTTGGTAATTTACTAGTACTATTTCACCTATGTTGCGCCTTATGCCCGCATATTCTGAACAAGAGATAATAGCTGGGTGCCGGCAAAAAAGCCGGGCGATACAGGAATATCTTTACAGGACCTATTACAGCCAGTTCCTTAAGGTATGCTCCCGTTACGCTAAGGATATGCAAGATGCTGAACAACTGCTCAATGATGGGTTTCTCAAGGTGTTCACGCAGATAGATAACTTCAAAAATACGGGCTCGTTCGAAGGGTGGATGCGGCGCATAGTTGTAAATACATGCCTCGACTACCTTAGAAGCACATCACTGAAAGAGGAAATGGCCATGCATGTGCGTGCCATTCCTGCCGAGGAAAGCGATCTTTCTGTGACCAATGTGGGGCTGGACAACATCGAATTCAAGGAATTGGTGCTCATGATACAAACATTACCCGCCATGACCCGCACCGTGTTCAACCTGTTCGTGTTCGACGGGTTCAACCATAAAGAGATAGGAGCACAACTGGATATAAGCGAGGGTACCTCGCATTGGCATCTGCACCAGGCAAGGAATCTGCTGCAGAAAAAGATATTGAAAAGTGATAAAAATAATAATATAACGTATGAAGCCAGGAGAATTTGATGAACTGATCAGGCAGAAGTTCGAACAGAACGACTTCGCGTATGATCCCGCAAATTGGGAACGGCTCAAAGAGCGAATGGATGGGCCTGCCAAAAAACGCAGTATGCTCATGTGGCTGTGGATGCCCGCAGCGGGTATGGCCGCATCTGTGGCACTGGCCATGGGCGTTACCTCGCTGCTCAGGTTCGGCGTGCCCGATGGCTCGTCGGCCGGTGGCGGCTATGCTGCAACAGGCAAATTCAATGCCCCCCGCGAACGTGAGGATAAAGTAGTGGCCATGGTACCCTCTGTCAACTACCAGGCGACAGAACGCCCTGCGCCCTCGAGGTCGCGTACCCCGCATGCCCGCAATACCGCAAGGCCTGCAACACAGCCATCCACTACCGCCGGCAATGGCATAGGTCTGAAGCTGGACCAGATGACAAAGACATCTGTGGCCGCTAACCAGCAGCACTCTGGCAACAGGTACGATGCCGAGGTATACAATAGCGCTACGCCACCAGTAGCTGCGAAGGCGCAGCCACCCAAACCAGAGAAAAAGGCCGTAGCTGCCGTACAGGAGCCTATGCATACCTTCCGCAAGGAGGAAGCCCAGCCACCCGTGCGCAAGAAGATGAACTTCTCTGTTATACTTTCCGGCGGTGTGAACCAGGGCAACAATAACAGCGGCTATATGGCCGGCGCTACCGTGCGCAAGATGATAAACGACAAGGTATACATAGAAAGCGATATAGCATTTGCCAGCAGCGATAATGTGCAGCGCACGAAGGTAGAGTCCATAGAGACAGTAGGCGGCGGTGCTACATCGGGCGGCGGCATGGGCAGCATACAGGCCAAGGTCTCTTCGGCATCCAAGGTATCATCAGACGGTGTGGCCACACAGCCCGTCAACAACCAGGTACGCGTCATCAAGACACAGGATGTAAGCTACAACCTGTCTTATGCGCAGATAACCCCTAGTGTTGGTGTAAAACTGGCAAAACGCATGTCTATAGGTATGGGCCCCGATTTCCAGGCCATGCTGCAGGACCACAGGCCCGAGCGTTCTATAGTAGACCGCGAGAACATAGCCGTGGCGCCTACATTCGATGTGGGCTTCGTAGGCAAGACCGAATATGCCTTTACCAACCGTATAAAGGCAGGCGTGGCCTACCGCAAGGGTGTGAACGGCGTCATTGTGCCCGGTGGTAAATACATAGACCGCGATTACCTGCAGTTCCAGATGAAGTGTACCATCTTCAACAAGTAGTGGAGGTGTAGAATGATACAACAGCGGCCATCCTTGCTAAAGGGTGGCCGTTGTCTTTATATGAACGCAAGCGTCCCACTTGCATAATATCAGGGACGAAGCGGGACGCTTCGACCAGGAAGAGTATACTGTTTGACGTAGTCGGAGACTACGTCATGGTGGTGGGCGATCTCCAGATCGACGAAATATAATATTCTCTACCTTGCAGTCATGAGCACGGGTTATCAGATAGATGATCAATATGGCATGTATTTTCTCACTTTCACGGTGGTTGACTGGGTGGATATATTTACACGCAAGGCTTACAGGGATATCGTTATTGACAGTATGAACTACTGTATAAAACAAAAGGGTTTATGTGTATTTGGATATGTGATAATGACCAACCACATTCATCTTATTGCGCAAAGCAAAACCGGCAAATTATCTGATACGATCAGAGACTTTAAAAAGTTCACAGCCCGCACTATTTTAGAAGTAATAAGAACCGAGCCGGAAAGCCGACGTGAATGGATGTTGCACAGGTTCGAGTGGAATGCATCACAGCATGAACGTAACAGCAAGTATCAGGTGTGGAGCCACGCAAATCATGCGATGTACATTAGTACGGAAAAATTCTTCAGACAAAAACTAGAGTATATTCATCAGAACCCTTTACGGGCAGGATGGGTAGAACGAGAGGAAGACTACGTCTACAGCAGTGCAAAGGCATTGTTTTGTAATGTAAATGGCATGGTGGATCTGTCGTATTGGTGATATGTTGTTTCGTCGATCTGGAGATCGGTCGCCGCTATGACGTAGTCGGAGACTACGCCAAACGGCGACTTCGCCGGACAATATTTTATCTTTGAGAAACTACGCCGAACGGGTGATATGTTGCTTCGTCGATTTGGAGATCGATCGCCGCTATGACGTAGTCGGAGACTACGCCAAACGGGATAATTTTTTAATATTTCTCCCTTCCTGGACGAAGCGGGACGCTTCGTCCTATACTTTTTGAAGCGTCTCGCTTCCGAAGAAGCGCTCCGCCTCACATATATCAGCCCATCCTCAACCGGCCGAATACAATATACGACCCAAAAACAACAAGACCGCCCCAAAAGAGCGGTCTTGTGTATAAATATCAGGAAGCAACAAAGCCTTATCGGCCACCCCTGCTTATAAAGTCGTTCAGTGCCTTCTTATTGGCATCGAAGTCGAACACAGATGCCACCTTGAAGTAGTTCTGCGGGTCTACGCAACGGTCGTACGCGAATTTCGCGAATGTTACCTTTGTATTCTCGAAAGAGAACAGCCTGCATATGTCCATCACCTGGGTAGTGGTCATATAGTTGGCGCCGAATATCGTCTTTGCCGTAGACAGCTTCGTATCCTCGAAAGATGCACCGTTTATACTGTTCTTCGCATCATTGAAGGTGCGCATGTCCATGGCTACAGGCATAGGAGGTGGCGGTGGTGTATAGCCGCCATTACCGCCACGGCCACCATTGTTGTAGCCGCCATTGTTATAACCGCCATTATTATATCCACCATTGTTATAGCCGCCGCCATAGCCATTGTCGGTAGTAGTAGTGGTAGTGGTCTCGGTTATCCACTGGCCTGTTATGGGGTCCATGTAGCTGGTCTCGGTCACAGTGTTCACCTGCTGTGGTTTGCCATAGTACATCACATACTCATCGCGCGGGCCACGGTAGTTGCGGTCGCACTCGTTCATCCTGTGGAACCTCAGCTTCATCCCGCTCCTTCCACCCGATATCCTCAGCGTCAGGTTCACCGCACGGCCATCTATGGGGTCGGCTATATTCACAGTGCGGCGTATAGGTGGCGCACCATTCGTGAACATTATCTGCACATCGTTCTGGTATTTGGGCAGCGCTTCCACCCTTATTTTGCTCTGCGGCACCAGGTTCTGCTTCATGCCGTTCAGTACCAGGTAGAACGGTTCACCGTTCTCAGAGAATATAGAGAGTACGCTGTTGTCGTACTGCATATTGTCGTAGCGGTATTGAAAGCCACCATATCCGCCGCGCTGGGCGTAGGTAGCAGGCCCTGCCAGCACGGCGGCCAGCAGCAATGCGTAAGTACATTTCATAGACAAATGAGTGATCTTTTGCAAGATTAGTGAATAAAAATGAATTGTGTGATAGGTACCTGCAGAACAACTAATATGCCAAACCCACTGTCATTCTATCTCTTGTGCTGTTAATATATTCACAATGCGTATTTCCTTGTTTACTATACAAACTACAATATTGTTACAAAACACCGCTTCGGCAGCCCGTTTTTATTTCGGAAATTGCAGCCCTTTACAAAACCATATCTACTTAAAATGAGCAATACAAGCGAGCAGTTATTTCAGCGTGCGCAGCGCAGCATACCCGGCGGCGTCAATTCTCCCGTGCGTGCCTTTCGCAGTGTGGGTGGTACACCCATCTTTATGCAGCGGGCAAAGGGCGCCTACCTCTACGATGCCGACGGCAAGCAGTATATCGACTATATCAACTCCTGGGGGCCCACCATCCTCGGTCATGCCTACGAGCCCGTGGTACGCGCCATACAGCAGCGGGCCGAGCTGTCTACATCTTATGGCGCCCCTACCGAGCTGGAGATAGATATGGCCGAGCTCATCATAGGCATGGCGCCCAATGTGGATATGGTACGCATGGTAAGCAGCGGTACTGAGGCCTGCATGAGCGCCCTGCGCCTGGCGCGTGGCTATACCGGCCGCAACAAGTTCATCAAGTTCGAGGGCTGCTACCACGGCCATGCCGATGCCTTCCTGGTAAAGGCAGGCAGTGGCCTCGCTACCTTCAATATACAGACCGTACCCGGCGTTACCGCCGGTGCTGCCAATGATACCCTCACTGCCCCTTACAACGACCTAGACGCGGTAGAACAACTGGTGCAGAACAACAAGGACGAGATAGCGGCCATCATCATAGAGCCCGTAGCGGGCAATATGGGCTGCATAGTACCTCGGCCCGGTTTCCTGGAAGGCCTGCGCGCCATCTGCGACCGCGAGGGTATAGTACTCATATTCGATGAGGTAATGACCGGCTTCCGCCTGGCGCCCGGCGGTGCGCAGGAACGCCTGGGCATCCGTGCCGATATGGTCACCTATGGCAAGGTAATAGGTGGTGGCATGCCCGTAGGCGCCTTTGGCGGCCGCCGCGATATAATGGAATGCATAGCTCCACTGGGCAATGTGTACCAGGCAGGTACCCTCAGTGGCAACCCCATAGCCATGATAGCGGGCTACACCATGCTGAAGACCCTGCGCGATGAACCCGGTATCTATATCGCCCTTGAAGAAAAGACACGCACCCTGCACGAAGGGCTGAACAGTGTGCTGGCCAAGAGCGGCAGGCCATACGTCATCAACAGGCTCGGTTCTATGATCAGCATACACTTCAGCGAGCGACCGGTGAGCAACTTTGCCGATGCTGCCGCTGCCGACAATGCCACGTTCAACCGTTTCTTCCACCAGATGCTCAGCAGGGGAGTCTACCTGCCACCATCGGCCTATGAGACATGGTTCATCTGCACCGCACTTTCCGATACCGATATAGACCATACCATACAGGCCGCTGCCGATAGCCTCGCAGCCCTCTGATGGATAAAATACCGATAGAGCATTAGCTCTTCCCATCTCCTCCCCTTGGGGGAGCCTGCCTGCCGCAGGCAGGGTCGGGAGGGACTTTTTTATGTACTTTCATTGCCATGTACGGCAAGGCCATATGGAAGGTAATGTTATTTGTAAGCCCTGTATTGGCGCTGCTCATAGCTGCCGAGGTGTATTGCCGTACTCACATTGCGGCTGTCACCCGCATGGCATATGTGCAAAAGCATGCTGCCACTATAGAGATCCTCATCCTCGGCGATTCGCACGCCCAGGATGCTATAGACCCCGCAGCCCTAGGCAACCCTGCTGCCACACTGGCCCTTGGCGGCCAGCCGCTGCATGTCGATCAGTTGTTGCTATTGCGGGTCATAGGCAAGTTGCCCCGCCTGCGTACTGTGGTCATAGAGGTATCGCCCCACCGTTTCTATTACGATCTTCAGCCAGATAGCTGGAACACTAACATGTACCATGCCCTATATGGTATAGACTATATGTCGCCCGGGGCTGCGCTGGCGCATCATTCCCTGGTAGCGGCCGATACCCGCCAGTGTTTGATGCTGTTCTTTCACTCCTTCGCCGGCCATGGTCTGCCTGCGTCTATCTCTCGTTTAGGTTTTATGTGGGTCGATACCGGTACACGATTTTCCCATCTGCATTACGATACTGCCCGCATAGATACCTCCTTTCACATGAAGCATACTTTCCGTGCCGCCGATGGCCCCGCGATCAACCTGCAAAGGTTGCAGGGGATCATAGAATTGTGCCAGGGCAGGGGAGTAAATATTGTATTGGTCTGTGCCCCTGTATACCGTACCTATCTGCGGCAGCTACCGCCATCTGCCCGTGCCCGGGTGTCGCGCGCCCTTAGCGATATGGCTGCAAAATACCATCTACGCTACATCGACCATCTCACCGATACCACCTATGCCGTCCACCACTTTCGCGATGATGACCACCTCAATGCCACCGGTGCGGCCCGTTTCACTGCCATGCTGCGAGAGGAAATGGAGCTTAATAGATAACACGAACATCCCACCTCCACTCCGGGAGAGGTCTCGTTTTTTTATCGTACGTTTACAGCATGAGACCCCGCCAGCCCTCATTGCCCCTGCTTGCAGGCCGCAAACCTGTTATGGAAGCCCTAGAGCAGGGCGTGGCCATAGAAAAGATATTCCTGCTGCGCACCGCTACCGGGCCCGAGATAGGTGTGATCAAACAAAAGGCCCGCGACCTCAATATCCCCATCAGCCAGGTACCTGCCGAAAAACTCGATGGCCTCACCCGCATTCAGCACCAGGGCGTGGTGGCATGGGGTTCGCTGCTGCATTATGTCGATCTGCAGGCGGGTATATCGCATGTGGTAGAAAAGGGCGAAACACCTCTTTTTCTCCTGCTGGATGGTGTTACCGATGTGCGCAATGTAGGGGCCATAGCCCGCAGCGCCCTCTGTTGCGGGGCGCAGGCGCTCATACTGCCCACCTCGCATGCCGCCTCCCTTACCGAGGAGGCCATCAAGACATCTGCCGGTGCCCTGCGCAAGATATTGCTCTGCCGCACACCCTCGGTACAGCAAGCCATGGACGTCCTGAAGCTCAATGGTATCCAGATACTCGGCACACAAATGAAGGGCAGTGTACCCGTATACGAGAGCGACCTCACCATTCCTAGCGTCGTAGTAATGGGTGCAGAAGATACCGGTATCAGCAAAGAGGTCCTCAAACGTGCCGATCAGCTCATACGCATCCCCATGGCCGCCAGCTTCGATTCCCTAAATGTGTCTGTAGCAGCCGGCATGGTATTGTATGAGGCTATGAGGCAGAGGCTGCTTTCCTAAAGCAAAAAGGAAAAATCAAAAAGAAAAACAGCTTTACTCTTCCTCGTCTGCGACGAGGATGTAACGGATGTGCGTGCAACGCACGGTCGTCTAAAGAAAGTATAAGCCGATCACTTGCACACCTGGTCCGTCCTGCGCAGTTTTTCCAGGTCGAAGCCCTTCTTTTCCAGCCGTGCCAGTATGGCCTGGTAGGTATCGGTGCTCATTTGTGGCGAGCGCGATAATATCCATAGATATTTTTTGTTCGGGTGGCTCACTACCGCATAGCTATAGTTGTCTGCCAGGTCTATTATCCAGTACTTGCCGCTGAATGGCCAGCGGAAACGCACTTTTAGCTTGGCATTACCGCTATTCTTCTGTATAAAGGCCTTTCCCCACGCTTCCTTTACCTTGCCGTTCGGCCCATCTTTGCGGCACCGGTTGTGTACTATCACATAGCCCCTGTCGCACAGCTCATACTCTGCCGTGGTACAGTGGCATCCCTTCTGGAACCGCTGCGGGAAGGATGCTATCTCGTACCACTTACCCGCATACTTGTTCACATCTACCGATGGTACCGTTCGTAAAGGCTGTGCATCACATACAAATGCCATTGAGGCCAACAGGAAGGCCCATACTATAGCTGCATACCGTATCATAGCTGCATATTTTGGTCTGCTGTAAAGTTCTTATGCCTTACATGCAAGACCACTACATGTTTGCAGCTTTACCTTGCATATTTGCCACATGATGGACATATAGGGTCATGGCCATCTTCCCATCCTTTGCATCAGGGTTCAGAACAATTATTTGAAAAGATACACCATCCGCAGTGTCCACATATTATTGAACTGCTGGCTCCGCCCATAGTTCACAGGCACCTTGTTGCGGATAGACAGCAGCGAGTACTGGAACCGCATATTGAAGAAAAGGCCCTTCCAGCAGTGCAGGCTGCCGCCTACCAGCATGTTCAGGTCGGTCTTGTTCACGGGGTAGTCGTCCAGGTTCACCAGCGGCTGTGCCGGGCTGAATTCTATGTTCTCTCGTTTAGTACCTATATAAGACAGCGAGAACCCACCCCCGAAGTGGTGCATATGCCTGTCGAAGTAGTTGATCATAAACGGCACCTCGGCATAGTTCAGCGTTATGCGGTAGTTGGTTATATACAGCCCCGGCGCTACGGTATAGGGCATCCCCTTCGATCGTGCGCCCTTCTGTGTGTACAGTACTTCCAGGCTGCCCTTCACATGCTCGGGGTCCATATTGAAGTACACTATACCACCTACGTTCAGGCCTGCCTTAGAGTAGCCTGCAAAGTTGTCGCCATCCACCTGCGAGAAGTTTACACCCGTTACCAGCCCACCATGAAAGGTCAGGTACTCATCGAAGATGTTATCCTGCGCCAGGGTGCGCATAGGTGCGGCCAGCACCAGCAGTGTGCATACGGTAAGTATACGGCACATATATCTCTTGCCGGCCATAGCCCGATCTTTATAGAACTGCCCGTACTGTCTATACATATCGCTAAGTTACAGGTACTACAAGAATATATACATCACCCGCACCGTCCACAGATTATTGTATTGCTTCTGCGCGCGCGCCACCTCAGGCGGCGATACCGTACGCATGGGCGACAACCCATACTGGAACCGCACATTGAAGAACAGCCCCTTCCACACATGCATCTGCGCACTGGCCAGCAGGCTGTATTCGCTCATTTTGAAGGGGTATTTCGTTACATCTACCATGTTGGCGGGGTATGTATCGGCCTTCTCCACTATGTTCAGCGCCCTGCTGTATGCTGCTCCCACCCCGAAATGGCTCTTATGCTTGTCGAAATAGTTGAACATCACGGGTATCTCTACATAGGGTGCATTTATATTGTACTTCACCAGCAGGGTAGCGCTGTCGGTAGGCAAAAAACGGGCCCCGTTGTCCTTGGCCCCCTTCTGGGTATACAGCAGCTCAAAGCTTACCGCCATAGACCTGTATACGCGTACATAGCCTATACCGCCTATGTTCAGCCCCTTTTTGTAGTAGCCCGCATAGGCGTCGCCATCTACCTGGCAGAAATTGGCCCCTATCACACCTCCTACCGATATCACGCGTATCCTGTCGGTATACACATCGGCATCCTCGCTTATCTGGGCATAGGAACGGCTGCAAAAAAACATTAATAACACAACAATGATGGCTGGAAATGCTCCGAATTCTCTACTTTTATTCATTGAAACAGCCAGGCTAATGAGCTTCAAATATACACCAAACACACTGAAGAAACTGGAAGAGCTTTTCGAGGAGACAGGCTATATGATACGGTACGAAAAAGGCAATTTCAACAGCGGGTATTGCATACTGGAGGAGCGCAGGGTGGTGGTCATAAACAAGTTCTTCAATGTAGAGGGCCGCATAAATGCCCTTATAGAGATACTGCACAATATCACCGTGAACGAAGAGGCCCTCAGCAGCGAAACGCTGAAATGGTACAAACAGCTGAATGTAGCCCCACCGGGTGGCAACGACCAGCCGGTACAAACCAAAATGGACATATAGCTGTGAAAGTCACCTTCCTCGGTACCGGCACATCACAGGGTGTTCCCTTCATAGGGTGCCCCTGCCCTGTATGCAATTCTGCCGATGCCCGCGATACCCGCCTGCGCAGCGCTATATGGATAGATGCGCCCGGGGCCAGCATAGTTATAGACAGCGGCCCCGATTTTCGCTACCAGATGCTGCGTGCCGGTGTGCGCAGGCTCGATGCCATTGTGTTCACCCACGGCCACAAAGACCATATAGCCGGGCTGGACGATATTCGCCCCTACAACTTCTTTCAGAAGAACGCCATAGGCGTATATGCCACCGAAGAGACGCAGGAGGCCCTGCGCCGCGAGTTCCGCTACATTTTTGCCGAGGTGTCCTATCCCGGCATACCGCAGATAGATATGCATACCATATCGCCCACAGAGCCTTTCAGCATCAATGGCCTGCATATCACTCCCATACGGGTGAAGCATTATCACCTTGAGGTATTGGGATTCCGCATAGGCAAGTTCACCTACATCACCGATGCCAACTATATAGCGCCCGAGGAGATGGAAAAGATAAAGGGCAGCGATACCCTGGTGCTCAATGCCCTCAGGCATGAGGCACACATATCCCACTATACACTATCGCAGGCCATAGAGGTGGCCCGGCAGGCGGGTGTGCCCAATGTTTACTTCACACACATCAGTCACCAGCTGGGCCTGCATTCCGATGTGGAAAATACCCTGCCTGCAGGTATGCACCTGGCATATGATGGCCTCTCGCTGAAGTTTTAATGCATAAGATCTGTTATCTTAGCTATATCACTGGTACCCCTTGCCTATGATGATAAATATTGCTACCCGGCTTCTGGGCGCCGATAAAAAGGCTGTGCTGGACCTTTGGAACAACGAATACCCGGCCATACTGGCTTATGCCGATATCGCTGCTTTCGATGCGTATATGGATGCCCTGGCCGATAAGCTGCATTACCTGCTCATAAGCGCTACAGGAGCGGTGCTGGGATGGGCCATGACGTTCACAAGAGATGAGGAGAAATGGTTCGCCATCATCATAGATCACAGTATGCATGGCCGTGGGTACGGCACCCGTATGCTAGATAGGCTGAAGGATACAGAGCTATCGCTGAACGGCTGGGTATCGGTCCTCGATACATACAAAAAACTAAATGGCACACCCTATATATCGCCACTGGGCTTCTACCTCAGGAACGGGTTCGCCCTCACCGGGCATACGCTCGATACCGGTCAGCTATCGGCCGCGAAGATATGCTGGCAGAGATAGAACGGCGATCGCACAACAAATAACAGGCCACCGGCGTTTAAAAGGTCTATTCCCGTATATGGATAACATAGAGTATCACCTGGCCACCGAGGCCGATGTAGACATCATACTGCGATACCGCATAAAATTTGGCGAGGAACTGGCGAGTACACAGGTAGCGGCCGATGAGGCCACACTTCGCGAAAGCCTCACAGAGTACTTCGCGCGCGAGGTGAACAGGAATTATATATGCTGGTACGCTACGCACGAGGGTGTAGTGGTATCTATCGCAGGCCTGGTGGTAAGGGTAGGGCCGGGCAATATAAAGAACCCATCGGGCCGGTGGGGATATGTGATGAATGTATACACCCTGCCTCAGTACCGTGGGCGTGGCCTGTCATCTGCCATTATGGACAGGCTGCTGGCCACGGGTGTAGAACGCGGTATCACTGCGTTCGAGCTGCACTCCACGCCTGCAGGAGAACCCGTATACATAAAGGCAGGCTTCAAATTGCACAACGAGCCTACCTACCGCAAGTTCATTACGCATACCCGATAACGAAAAAAGGCCGGTCTCCCGGCCTCCTTCTTACCTGCTAAAGTGGTATATCTCCCGTCAGGATATCATTTACTGCAGTCAAGGTCGTACTGACCGCCTATAGAATTGTAGTAGAGCGCATTCTGAAAGTTGGTGCCATCGTGGTTCTGCACAAATGACATCTCCAGGTAGCCGCAGTGGCCGTCGGGCCATATGGCGTATACATTGCCGCGTATCACACGGTTCAGCACTACACCGGTAAGCTCGTTCCTCCGCACATCCCAGTCCTCCGACGATATCTTCACCTTCATCGGTTTTTCTTTCCAGTGTTCGTCGGTGGCTTTTTTCTGGGCCGCTTTCAGCATTTTGGCTTCCAGCTCGGCATCTTTCATGCCTGCGGGCAGGTCCTCGAACGTTTTTCCCATTTTTGCGGTAGCGCCCTTGGCCTTTACCAGTGTAAAGGTGCCGGTGGCTATAGGATCTTTGGTAGACCGGCTCTGGTATGCGCCGCCATACATGTCTATGCGCACCTGGTGGCTGCCTTCGCTCATCGCGTTCAGCGCATCCGTTACTTCACGCACAGCGCCTCCGTCGGCGGCATTGGGTATTATGCGCGTTTGCCCGGTCGTTTGGTGGTTGCCTTTGTCTACAGGGTATTCGCTTTTATACACTACAGGGTATTTGTCGTTATATGGTTTGCCGTCTATACTCATTATGTAGTATGCCTCGGCCCAGCTGCCACCGCCGCCCATGGCGCTCGACTCGTTCTCATAAAAATACCCCTGGTCGAAAAGCAGGTACTTGTTCAGCCCCTTGGCCAGGTAGAAGCGCCCGTATATGATGTCGCCCACATTGAACGTGCTTTTATACACACTCTCATTGTTCATATTACCTCGCGTTATCTTGTCGTTAGAGAAGAGGATCTTTCCTATGTTCTTCTTATGAACATCGCAGGTGATACCTTCATCAGGTTTGGCATCGGCTTTTTTTTGCTCGTCCTGTGCCATTGTAGAACTGGCAAATAACAGTGCTGCCGCAACAAGAGAATAACTGATAGTTCTTTTCATAAAAAGGTCATTTTTTTAGTTGTTCGCATGGCAAAGTAGCAGCAACACAATGGTACTTTTTCACGCTTCAGACCCAATCTTGTATATAGTGTGTATTTCTTGGCTGTGGCCTGGCCACGGCACGGTTGCGTACAAAAGCTACACATGGCAGAGCCGCCATTTCATAGCCGATCCAGGATGGCGCAGGAATGCTATGCCAGGCGGCAGGAGAGGTGTTAGAAGAAGACAGGAAGGGTAAAATAGAAAGGCTATCGTGTTTACTTGCTGTTCTCCGGCGACTCTGCATTCAGGAAGTTATGCTCTTCCTTCTTGCGTATCCCGAAGTTGTACATCACATTCATACCATAGCGGCGGGTATCGCCCCTGCGCAGGCCGGTGGCATATATGTTGCCCTGCTCTATCACAAAATGGTTGTTGTTGGTAAAGAACATATCGTTCACGCTCAGTGTCACTTTTAGTTTCTTTTGCAGGAACTGGCGGTTCACACTCAGGTTCAGCGCGCCGAAGGTGCTGAGCTCGTAGAACTGTACCTGTCCCTTATACCGCATAAAGCCGTTCAGCACCACCTGGGTATATTTGCCCAGTTTCAGTGTCTGGTAGGTAAAGAAGGTCCAGCTGCCACGTGTGTACGATAGCGGCTGGCCATTGTAAAAACCCTCGTAAAAGTTGTAATTGTACTGCCCGCCCAGTACAAAGAAGTAGGTCTTGCCCGGCGGTATGGCTCCCAGGCCCTTCATGTAGAACTCTTTGTTGGTGCCCAGGTTGTCATATGTTCTCAGGGTCTGCCTGCGGCTGCTGTCTGCCTGGTATACCACTTGCGAGAACATGTCTGTCATGTCATTGTACCCAAAGGCTATGATAGGCCTGTCGTCTACCGATACGTTGGCCTCATAGTTCTTCGTGAACTGTGGCCTTAGCGATGGGTTGCCTGCTTCCGACAGGTATTGGTCCACATACCGTGGGAAGGGGTTCAGGTAGTCATAGGCAGGGCGGGTAATGGTGCGCCTGTATATGAGGTAGCTGCGCAGCTCCCATCCGGCTATCTTCATTAGCTTCCTGCTTATGTACAGGTAGGGGAACAGGTCTGTACGCCGTATGCGGAAGCCCGTATCGGTAGGCACCGTCTGGTGGCCCAGCATATTGGTGTTCTCTATACGGCTGCCTCCTTTTATCAGTATGCTCTGCAGGGTTTTGGTGGCCTGCAGATAGCCTGCATATATATGCTCCTCGTAGGTATATGCATTGGTGCGTGCGGGGTCGGGACGGGTAGTGTCGTTATAGGTACGGTCGTAATCGGTACTGCCGCAGAACCATACGTTCGATGCCTTTACACCTCCTTCCAGGCTTATCTTGTAGGGCAGTTTCCACACCATATCTGTCTGGAAGGCAAAGTAATTGTAGCGGTTGTCTATATTTCCCTTGCCCGAAAGGCTGTCGTAGAAAGGCGTATAGTAAACGGTGTTGTATGCCTGTTCCGATCGTGTAGGGGTACCGCTCCATGTCAGGTCCGTGCTCCATTCCGATCCCAGTGTGTCTATCTTGTATTTGCCCGAAAGCCCCTGTGTAATATTCTTGTTCGCCGCCCGGTTGGCAACGTCTGTCTTGTACGTCAGTACCTGCTCGCCTGTGCTTATCTTCTCTATATGTGCCGGGCTGCTGCTGTTGGTATTGTTATGGTTCAGGCTGCCACGGCCGTCATAGGTTATATCCCACTTCTTGTTGGGGGTATAGCCTATGCTGTAGCTGCCATAATAAGAGTCTCCGGGATAGGTAGTATAGGCATTCTGCGATAGCAGGGAGTCTGCGGCAAAGGTGCGGTCGGTATTCAGTTGTTCGCCTGTGGCGCGGCGGCTGGCCTGTATATTGAAGCTGGTGCTCAGTACGCCATTGCTGTTGTTTATCACCACCCCTGCGAATTGGTTGCCGTATGTGCCCTGGTTCATGCCTGCGTTCACGCTGCCGGTAAGACCTATACGCACACCCTTCTTCAGTATCACGTTCACTATACCCCCGCTCGATGAAGCATCGTACCGGGTAGATGGTGTGCGCATTATCTCTATGCGGTCTATGGAGCCCGGGGGCAGGCTTTTCAGCATGGCGGCCACCTCTGCGCGGCCCATCTTTTGCTCGCGGCCATTTATGTATACCGTGGCCGGGGTAGAGCTGGATATATATATGTTGCCATCCTGGTCTACGAACAGGCCTGGCACCTTCTCTATTATATCGAATGCATTGGTACTGCTTGCCGCCAGCTCTTCGGGGTCTACTATGGTCTTGTCTTCCTCCTGCCGCATCAGGGGGCGTTTGTAAGTCACATTCACGGTGCCCAGCGTCTTGGTATCAGGCTCCAGCACTATATCGAAGACAGGTCTTGTTCCCTTTACCAGTATGTTCTTCACTGCAGGTCTGTAGCCCATAGAGAAGGTGCGTACTATATACTTCTCCCCAGAGGTCAGGGTAAAAGTACTGGTGCCTGCGCTGTCGGTATCGGCTTCGTAATGTGCATTGGCGCTGTCTGTAGCGCTGCTTACCTGTATGGCGGCATACGATATGGGTACGCCGTTCTTGTCTGCCACCTTGCAGATGACCTTTACCGATTGGGCTACAGATATAATGGAGATAAGCAGTATCGCACAGCACATCAGCGCCGGCAGCATACACTTTTTGCGTTGCACGGCGCAAAGATAGGCTTGCGGGCCGGTCTGTTGTTATTATATACTCGTTCTCTTTTTGTTCATGTTTTTCATTTGTTTTGTTTATTTTATTTCAATATTATTTCAACAATATTTTTCTGTTCATAAACTGCTGATAGGCAATAATGTATCTGTATTCGTTTGTTTTCGGCATTTTTTGCTTATTTTTATTTAACACTTCTGCCATTTTTTCTTTTTGTTGTTTTTAATTTGTTTAATTAATTTGCATAAAAATTAAACAAAATAATGGGTCGCATCTCTGTCATCGGTTCTGGTTTTTCTGGGTTGACGGCAGCATGTGCGCTTGCCCGGTACGGCCACGATGTGACCGTGCTGGAGAAGAACGATACCATTGGTGGCAGGGCGCGGGTGCTCAGGGAAAAGGGGTTCACCTTCGATATGGGGCCTAGCTGGTACTGGATGCCCGATGTGTTCGAGCAATTCTTCGGGCGCTTCGGTAAAAGTGCCGATCAGTATTATGAATTGGTGCAGCTCGATCCGGGTTTCCAGATGATATTCGGAAAGAACGATGTATTGAAGGTACCTGCCCGGCTGGATGACATATATGCCACATTCGAGCAGGTAGAGAAGGGCAGTGCAGACAATTTGAAGAAGTACCTGGCAGAGGCGCGGTACAAGTATGAGATAAGCATGGGCGACCTGGTATACAAACCATGTTTCTCGTGGCGCGAGTTCATGAATATGACGGTGCTGAAGCACCTCTCCAGGTTATCATTATTGGGGTCCGTGAGTGGCCATGTGCGAAAGTATTTCAGAGACGAACGATTAGTGGCCCTCATGGAATTCCCATCTCTTTTTCTCGGTGCTACTGCCCACCGTATACCTGCCTTGTACTCCCTTATGAACTATGCCTCGCTCACTATGGGTACATGGTACCCTATGGGAGGTATGGGGCAGATAACGGAAGGTATGGCATCGCTGGCACGAAAGATGGGTGTGGAGATACACACAGGCTGTGAGGTCACACGCCTGGAGGTATCGGGAGGGTATTGCCGCTATGTAAATACAAAACAGCACAGAGAGCGGGTAGATGGTGTGATAGCCAGTGGCGACTATCATGCCATAGAGGAGCGCCTGCTGGAAGAGCGCTTTCGCAATTACGACGAGCGGTACTGGCAGGGTCGCACCTTCGCACCATCGTGTCTCATCTTTTATCTGGGTGTGGGCAAGCGGGTAAAGAACCTCATACATCACAACCTCTTCTTCGATACATCGCTGCAGCGGCATGCCGGGCATATATACGATACCCCCCAGTGGCCAGATGATCCCCTGTTCTATGTATGCTGCCCATCCAAGACCGATGTGACAGTAGCACCACAGGGTATGGAGAACCTTTTTATACTGATGCCCATAGCGCCCGGTCTTACAGATACTGCCGACATCAGGGAAAAATACTTTCATAAGCTCATAAAGAGATTGGAAGACCTGTGCGAAGAGAGCATATTGCCACATATAATTTATAAGAAGAGCTATTGTGTCAACGATTTTGTGAAGGACTATTATGCCTATAAAGGCAATGCCTATGGCCTTGCCAACACCCTGCGCCAGACAGCTGTGCTGAAGCCATCGCTGCGCAACAGGAAGGTAAAAGGTCTTTATTATACCGGCCAGCTCACGGTGCCGGGACCCGGGGTGCCGCCGGCCCTCATATCCGGCCAGATAGCCGCCCGTCAACTGCATAACACACTTAAATGATATACTATGAAAGAGCTATTCGATAAGGTCTCCGCTGCCTGTAGTGTGCATACTACCAATACCTATAGTACCAGTTTTTCATCGGGTATCCGTTTCCTGCACCGAGATCTCAGGGAGCCTATATACGGTATATACGGCTTTGTCAGGTTCGCCGATGAGATAGTGGATTCCTTTCACGGGCACGACAAGGCCACCTTGCTCACCGAGTTCAGGGCCGATACCTGGAAGGCCATAGAGCGCGGCATATCCGTCAATCCCATCCTGAACAGCTTTCAGCATGTGGTGAGGACGTACGGCATAGAGCGCGACCTCATCGAGTGCTTCTTCGATAGCATGGAGACCGATCTGCACACTACGGTCCATACTGCGGCATCTTATTCGCAGTACATACTGGGCTCGGCCGAGGTGGTGGGCCTTATGTGCCTGCGGGTATTTGTAGATAACGATAACGCGGCCTATGAGTCGCTAAGGCCTGCGGCCATGAAGCTGGGCGCGGCCTTCCAGAAGGTGAACTTCCTTCGCGATATCCGAGCCGATAACCAGGACCTGGGCCGCACCTATTTCCCGGGTGTAGACCTGGGCCGCCTGTCGGAAGAGGAGAAGATGGCCATACAGGCCGATATAGAGGCCGACCTGAAGGAGGCGCTGCTAGGTATACGCAGGCTGCCACTGAAGGCGCGTAGCGGGGTATACCTCGCATACTACTACTATATGTCGCTCTACATGCGCATCAAAAAGATGCCTGCTAAAGCCATAATGACAAAAAGGGTCAGGATACCTGACCTACAGAAACTGGGGTTGGTGTTCACATCTATGGTCAGGTTGCAATTAAATATCCTGTGAGGGCCGGCATCTTGACCATAATGTGCCTGTTCCATATGTGCGTAGGGGCCGCAGTGCCCTCGCTCACACAGATAAGGGAGCTGTACTACCGGGCCAATGAGAACAAAAAAGCGGCAGATCGTTTCTACACCACCATGCAGGCTGTGGACGACAGAGAACAGCCATTGCTCACCTGCTACAAGGGTATGGCCGCCATAATGAGGGTGAAATACGGTATAGAACCTTTCTCCAGGCTGGCAGGCTTTCAGAAGGGTAAAGGGCTGGTAGAGCAGGCCGTAGGGCAGGCCCCTGCTAATGTAGAGGTCCGCTTCCTCAGGTTCTGTGTACAGTCGCAGGTGCCGCGTATACTCATGTACAGCAGCGATATGGCTGCCGATAGAACATTCATACTACAGGCCTACCCACAACTGGCCGACAATGACCTGAGGAAAAGAATAAAGGAATATATGCTGAGATATGGCGACCTGACCCCGAACGAAAAACGATATTTACAATAAAAGAAACTACCATGTGGCTCATAAATATATTTACAACACTGGCCTCCTTCATAGCTATGGAGGCCGTTGCATGGCTCACACACAAGTATGTGATGCATGGCCTGCTGTGGAAACTGCATGAGGACCATCATAAAAAGAACCCCTCATCTTTTTTTGAGAAGAACGACAACTTTTTTCTCATATTCGCGCTGCCGGGTATAGCGTGCCTGGCGCTGGGTGTGTATACTACGGCCCACCTGCTGTTCTATATAGGGTTGGGTATTACCCTTTATGGTATGGCCTACTTTACCGTACACGATATTTTCATCCACCAGCGTTTCAAGCTGCTCAGGAACACCAACAATTTTTATTTCCGTGCCATACGCCGGGCGCACAAGATGCACCACAAGCACCTGGAGAAAGAGGATGGCGAATGCTTCGGTATGCTCTTCGTGCCTATGAAGTATTTCAAAGAGGCTATGAAAAAAGAAACAAAAGCTACTCCCGGCCATGCCTGACAGATATCTATACCTGCTTGTGGATAGCCTTTGCCTGCTGTTCCCCCTTATCTTCACCTTTCACCCGAAGATCAGGTTCTACCGGCATTGGCGCAGCTTTTTTGTGCCCTGCCTCGTCACCGCCATGGTGTTCATACTATGGGATGCGCTTTTTACCGCCAAAGGCATATGGTCGTTCAACGACCGCTATTTGCTGGGTATATATTTGCTAGGCCTGCCGCTGGAAGAGTACTTGTTCTTCATCTTCATACCCTATGCCTGTGTATTCCTCTACTACAACATCACCCGCTTTTACACCATACCGGTCACCGGCCGTTCAGTAGCGAATGGTACAGTGCTCTTCATATGTGTGCTTGCGTTCATGGCCATCATATATATGCCGCTGCTGTATACCTCGGTCACATTCCTGCTGCTGGCTGCCCTGCTCACGCTGTTGCTGGTATTGCGCGCATCCTTTCTGCCGGCCTTCTATATTTCCTTCCTGGTCACGCTCATTCCCTTCTTCCTGTCCAATGGGGTACTTACGGGGGCTGTCACCCCGCAGCCGGTGGTCATTTACAACGATAGTTACAACCTCGGTATACGCCTCGTCACCATACCTATAGAAGATACCTTCTACGGCATGGCCATGTTGCTTATGAATATCGCAGGGTTCGAGTATATGAAAGGTTTGGCGCATAGGCCTGTAGCGGTCGCATCATCTACTGTTTGATCTATTTCGGGGCTATTATATATCCCCAATGTTGTGTGTCTGGTTGCTCGCCGGTAGCTCTTATGAGCTATTCGGCGGGCTTTTTCTATTTTGCGGCCCCTATTACTGATGTATGACTTATATATTATTCTGAAAATATTTTATCATATATCTAACATAGGTTCTAATATAGCGTCTAATAATATCAGAAAACGAACAACTCGTGAAAAGATATATACCTCTCATAGCATTGCTGCTGGGCTGCCTCATGCCCCGTATAGCTACCGCCCAATGCTCAGGCACACCACCTTCGTACTTTGCATATTCCAGCACCACATTTTGCGGTTATTGCACCTTTACGTTAGATCTGGCCATTCCTCTGCCTGTTCCCTCAGGGCTCACTTACCAGTGGCAGGTATCGCCATCGGGCACCATGTGGCCTGCTTTATGGTATAACATCCCGGGGGCCACTACCGCTTCGTACTCCCACACACCTACGGCCCTTTTGCCTCCCATGTGGAGCTCAGGCAATAACCATTACAGGTGCAAGGTCACCTGCGCTACCAGTGGCGATTCCTCTTATTCTTCTGTGCTGCATATTCCCAGCCCTTTTTTCATGGAAGAGCGCGCCACGGTGGCCGTACCCGATACTACCTGCGGCCTCATACGTTTTTATATAGATAAACAGTGGGCGCCCGAATTGTATGTGCGTACCGACTATGGCGATGGTACATACGACTCTGTACTGACAATGACCGGCTCGCTGGGCGAATTTGTGCAGCATCAGTACACCGCTCCCGGCAACTACCACATCACGCACAAGCTGTATTACGACAACATATTCCAGGATTCATTATCGCGCGATGAGGTGGTGTATTCCTGCGATGTGCTGCCTATAAGGCTATATATGGTAGCCGATGCCGACTGCGAAATGAATGGCAGCGAACAGTACAATGCCGTGCCGCTGAATGTGGCCGTAGATTCCAACGGTGTACCTATAGATACCATATCGGCTACCAGTGGTATCAACTATCAGGGGCATGGGCCTACCGGTACCGTGTTCGGTTTCATGGTCATACCCGATAGCCGCTACGTTTCCTGCCCCGCCGGTGGAGTGATATACGATACCCTCGATCCTGCAAGGTCTGTGCGTACCAAGTATTTCGGTCTGTCGTGCGGCTCCGGTGGTGTGCCCGATCTCGCGGTCAATATGGTGGTACCTGTCACCGGCCGTATGGACCAGTGGGGGCACATATATGTGCGCAACAATAATTGCGCTCTCACCGATGCCACGGTAAAGCTCAGGTACAGCCACAAATATTCTGCGCCGCCATCATGGATCACCTACCCCTCGGCCATATCGTTTCCCACACTCACATGGAACCTGCCGGGCATGAGCAGTGGCACTACCAGCAGAGAACTTTATTATGCCAGTTGGGCCACCATGAGCACCATGCTAGATGTAGGCGATACCGTGACGGAAGAGGTCATTGTCACATCATCTACAGGTACAGAGCTGGTAATGTACAATAACATAATAGAGAGGATAGATACCGTAAAGGCATCCTGCGATCCGAATTATATCGCCGTAGACCCGCCCGCATGTTTCGATACCGATACACAATTCCAGTTCACTGTTCACTTCGAGAACACCGGCGACGATACCGCCCACAATGTATATGTGCTAGATACGCTCTCCGAATTCCTCGATAGCCACACACTGCAGTTGGTGATGTCTTCGGCAAAAGAGATGAATGTCACTCCCTATACCGAGGGTGGCTACAACATAGTGAAGTTCGACTTCCCCAAGATAAAACTGCTGGACAGCTCCTGGCATGGCCTCAACGATGGCGCTTTTATCTACAACATTAGGTCGCGCAGTGGCCTTCCTGCAGGTACGGTCATTAAAAGCAGGGTAGGTATCTATTTCGACTATAACGATGCAGTGATGACCAATACCACCGAGAACCTGAAGGGATGCCCCGTGACAACGAAAGTGTCTGCCGCTGCGGCTATCGTACCCACACTATACCCCAACCCCGCCACCAATGAGTTGTATGTAACTACTGCAGACGGCATGTATTCTTCGTTCGCTATCGCCAATGGCCTTGGGCAAAAAGTACTGCAGCAGGATATTGCTAAAGCCACCACCAGGGTATCGGTGAGCGCATTGCCCGCAGGTATATATTATATCACATTCAAGGGCGCTAACGGCACTTGCACACAGCGTTTCACCAAGTGGTAAACAAGATCTTCCCCCGCACAACATGATAAAGGCGGCCCCACCGGGTCGCCTTTTACTTTTCTGTTCTTTGCCTGTCTACAGGTATCGCAGTTTTTCCTCTTCCAGGTCTATTCGCGAAAGGTGTTTGCGTATCAGGTCCTCGTCTATGGTCTTGTCCTCGGTGTTCCTGGCTATCAGCCATTGTCTTTGCTGTTCCAGCACATCGCGGTATATGTGTTTGAATTCCTCTGTCACCCTTGTATCATCCGTCAGCAGGCGGGCGCCTTCCAGTTTCAGCGCCATCTGCTGTATGGTCTGGTGGGTGCGCACCAGGTCGCCATATTTGCTGTTCAGGTGTTGCAGCGCATGGTCGGCCACCTGCCTGCCTATCTCATGGTCCACATCTTCTTCCGGCCGGGTATGGTCGGGGTCGGGCATGTCCATTTTTTTGATGAGGTAGGGTAGGGTAAGTCCCTGTACCAGCAGGGTCAGCAGTATCACTATAAAGGTGATGAAGAGAATAAGGTTGCGCTGCGGGAAGAGCGTGCCATCGGCCATATGCACGGGTATAGACAGTGCTGCGGCCAGCGATACCACACCACGCATACCTGCCCACCCCAGTACCAGCGGTATCTTAAACCCGGGGTGGCGTGTATCGGCCACGGTTATGAAGTTGCGCATGATGAGGGTGACCACCACAGCCCCATATGCCGATATAAGCCTGCCCACTACCAGCACCGCAGTTATGAGCACACCATAGCCTATGGCGGCAGCAAAGCTCACATCGCCCAGGCCTGCGGTTATCTGCGGCAGGTCCAGCCCTATCAGTATGAACACAAGCCCGTTCAGCACGAAACAAAGGCTCTCCCACACATTGCCACCCTTCAGCCGCGAAGAGGTGCTGAGGAACTGGTGCCTCTGGTGCGACAGGAACAACCCTCCACTCACCACCGCCAGTACGCCCGAGCTATGTACCTCTTCTGCCAGTATATACATGATGTAGGGCGTTACTATGGTCAGTACTATGTCTATATTGGCATCGGTAGGCAGGTGTTTGTGGGCTTTCATAAATATCCAGCCTACGGCAAGGCCTATCAGCAGGCCGCCTGCCAGCATCCAGCTGAAGCTAAGTGCCACATCGCGCCATACGAACTGGCCTGTGGCCACTGCTATAGTGGCAAAACGGAAGATGATAAGCGAAGACGCATCGTTCAGCAGGCTTTCCCCCTCCAGTATCGACGACAGCCGTTTGGGCACCTTTACGAATTTCAGTATAGCCCCTGCGCTCACCGCATCCGGCGGCGATACTATGCCACCCAGCAGAAAACCCAGTGCCAGCGTAAAGCCGGGTATGAAACGATCGGCCACTAAGGCTACGGCCAGTGCCGAAAGCAGCACCACCACGAACGCAAAACTGCCAATGATGCGGCGCCAGTGCCACAGTTCTTTCCACGATATGGCCCATGCGGCCTCGTACAGCAGTGGTGGCAGAAAAATGATGAAGATAAGCTCGGGGTCTATGTACATAGGTGGTATACCTGGTATCAGGCTTATGACCACGCCGGCCAGTACAAGTACCACAGGGTAGGCCACTCTTATCTTCTTTGCCGCCATTATCAGCGATACGATGACCAGTATCAGCAGCAGGTAAAAAGGAAAATGTTCCACTATATTGCTATATATAGTATAAAGATAGAGATCGGCCCCGGTTCTGCAGCTATCTACCCATGCTCGCGAATGTAAAGAATGTAGTCGGTACCTGGCAGCTTCAGGCCCAGCTCCCTGAGGCGGGTAGCTATCTGCCCCCTGTGGTAGGTGCCATGGTTCAGTATATGATGCAGTATATCCTGCAGTTCATTGGTATAGGGTGTACCCACAATATTGGTATATGCGATGGTGGTGCTACCGGGCTCGCTCAGCATGTCTATGGCTTTTGTCATCCGTTGCATGTTCGCTGCCAGGCGTTCCCTTAGCACCGTTACGGGCACTATTTCCCATATATCTACCGGCCCGGTAGCAGGTTCGGCCAGTATCCGCATCAGCCATACCTGCTGTGCAATGCCTATGTGGCTCATCAGCCGCATTACCTTTTCGTCGCTTACGTTGTTCTGTTCTATGGCTTCTATCAGCGCTGCGTTGCAATGCAGCTCATATTTTGCCAGCTTGTGGAAGTGTGCGGTAAGTTCTTTCATTTATATGCTGTTCTACGTTCCAAATATATCTATAGCCGGCTTATCACGGTCGAAAAAAAACGTCCCACAAGGTGTGGGACGTTCTAGTATCATCATATCCGGGTGCCGGTTACTCCTGGCCCAGTTTTTTCAGCATTTTGTAGTGTTGCCCCAGTGCGTTCACAAAGGTGGGCATCACTTTATAAGGCACACCATATTGCTCGGCCGTACTTCTTACTATCTTCGATATCTGCGGGTAGTGCACATGCGATATGTGTGGGAACAGGTGATGCTCTACCTGGTAGTTCAGTCCGCCTACGAACCAGTGCATCCATTTGCTGCGGGGCGAGAAGTTGGCCGTGTTCAGCATCTGGTGTATGGCCCAGCTGTTCTCCATCTTGCGGTCGTCGGTGGGCATAGGGTATTCAGAGCTCTCCAGCACATGCGCCAGTTGAAAGATGCAGGACAGACCCAAGCCCGCTATAGCGTGCAGCAGCAGGAAGCCTGCTACTACATACTGCCATGGCATGCCCGAGTACAGTATAGGCAGCACCAGTATGTAGGTAAAGTATATCACTTTGTATATGCTCAGTTCCAGCAGTGCTTTGTTCAGCGATATCTTCTCTTTCTTCAGCAGTCCCTTCTTCTCGTATATGAACAGCAGGCGGTAGTCCTTATACGTTACCCACTGTATGGTGAGCAGGCAGTACAGGAACCAGCCATATATATGCTGAAAACGGTGCAGCACATGTTTTTTGCTGTTGGGCGAAAAACGCAGCAGGCCACCTGCATCTATATCTTCGTCCAGGCCCTCTATGTTGGTGTAGGTATGGTGCAGTATATTGTGCTGTATGCGCCAGGTCACGTCATACCCGCCTACCACGTTCACTATATCGCCTACCACCTTGTTCACCGTCTTGTTGTCAGAGTAGGACCCATGGTTAGAGTCGTGGTGTACGCCGCAGCCTACGCCTATCATACCAAAGCCCACCAGCGCCCACATACCGAAGAAGAGATATACGCTGGATGCGGCCAGGCCTGTGACTATAATAATGTATGGAACAAAGAAGAGCGCACACATAGCCACCGTTTTCCAGCGCAGCGATGCATTGCCCGATGGAGAGATGTTGTTCTCCTTGAAGAAAGTATCGATGTTCTTTTTCAGCGTATCGTAGAAACCATCTCCGTGCTTCGATGCGAAACGTACTATATTTACTTTGCTCACTCCCTGAATTTGAATTAAATGTGCAAATATAAACCAAATATCGTATCAGGAATGCTAAGTTTTCAACACGGTGGGTATGATATAGGTCATATCATATTGTGAGGTTATTTCAATATGTTCGGGCTGTGGCAGGTATCTTCCTGGTTCTGGTTGCTGTATGGCGTGGTAATTGAGAACGCTGTGCAAAAAAACGGGAAGTTGCCCCAATGAGCAACTTCCCGGTATGTATATAACAAGAAGGTAATAATTGTTATTAGCCCCTTACAGCCTTCTGCACCAGCTCTGCAGCTTCGCTCAGCAGTATGGCGCTCTGTACTTCCAGGCCGCTGTTCTCTATCAGCTCCTTTGCAGCCTCGGCATTGGTACCCTGCAGGCGTACTATGATGGGTATGTGTATGTTGCCCAGCTTTTTGTAGGCCTCTATCACACCGGCGGCCACACGGTCGCAGCGTACTATACCACCAAATATGTTGATCAGTATCGCCTTTACATTAGGATCCTTCATTATGATGCGGAAACCGGCTTCCACCGTCTGCGCATTAGCGGTACCACCCACGTCCAGGAAGTTAGCAGGTTCGCCACCCGCCAGCTTTATCATGTCCATGGTGGCCATGGCCAGGCCGGCGCCGTTCACCATGCAGCCCACGTTGCCGTCCAGCTTCACATAGTTCAGGTTATATTCGCCTGCTTCTACTTCTGTAGGGTCTTCTTCGCTCTTGTCGCGCATATCGGCCAGGTCGGTATGGCGCATCAGGGCGTTGTCGTCCAGGCTCATCTTGCAGTCCACTGCCAGTACCTTGTCGTCCGCGCTCTTGAAGAGCGGATTGATCTCCAGCATGGCGCAATCCAGGCCCACATATGCATTGTACAGGTCCGATACGAATTTCACCATGTTCTTATGGGCCGCACCGCTCAGGCCCAGGTTGAAGGCTATATTGCGCGCCTGGAAACCCTGCAGCGGAAAGCCCGGCTGTACCCACTCGCGGAATATCTTCTCGGGCGTATCATGTGCTACCGTTTCTATGTCCATACCGCCTTCGGTGCTGTACATGATCACGTTGCGCTTGGTGGCGCGGTCCAGCAGTATGCTCAGGTAGAACTCCTTGCGCTCGCTGGGGCCATCATAATACATATCCTGTGCTATCAGTATCTTGTTCACTTTCTTACCGGCCTCGCCTGTCTGTATGGTCACCAGGGTATTGCCCAGTATGTTGCGTGCTACGCGTTCCACATCCTCTGCGCTCTTCACTACCTGTACACCGCTCTGGTCGGGCGCTTCCTTCATGCGACCCTTACCGCGGCCACCTGCATGTATCTGCGCCTTTACTACGGCAAATTTGGTGCCTTTGTCTACGGCTATCTGTTTGTATGCATTCACTGCATCATCTACATTAGATACAGCTATGCCGTCCTGCGTGGGTACGTTGTAACGCTTCAGCAGCTCTTTGGCCTGGTATTCGTGCAAGTTCATGTATTGGAAAAATTTTTGCGAATGTAGCTAATTGTAAGGAAAATACTAAATGGGCGGCGAAAATGCCCCTCCGCTTCACATTTATTTTACCGGTCTATATCGGAACTCCCTCTTGGGAATTTGGAATTTAAGATCTGGGATCTGGAATTTTCTCTTTGAAATTTCCTTACCCCACTTTGGAATTTGCAATTTTGAAATTTGGAATTTTCTCTTTGGAATTTCCCCCTATGCTCTTGCCATTCTCCTGTCCTCTTCCATCTCATCAAAGCCTATCATCTTGTTCGCGTCAGCGTCCCATACCTTCAGGCGCAGGCAGGCAGCAATGTCGCCCGGCATCAGGGTGGTCACCTTGGCCTGTTGCAGCTCGGGTATGGCCGCCATGGCCTCGGGCAGGCGGTAGAAGGGGATCTTCGAGTTCAGGTGGTGAATGTGGTGGAAACCTATGTTCGCAGTTACCCACTGCATCAGCGGGTTCAGGTCCATAAAGCTCGATGATTCCAGTGCGGCATTCGTATAGTTCCAGTCTACGTTCTTGCGGTATGTAGCGCCGGGGAAATTGTGCTGCGCATAGAACAGGTAAGCCCCCAGCATATGCGCCAGGAAGAAGGGCAGCGAGAAACTGAGCAGCCATGTGAGCCAGCCGAACTTCACGAACAGGAATATGGCTATGCCATAGTGCAGCAGCAGCACGGCCAGCGAATCCCAGTGGCGGCGCGGGCTGCTGAGGAATGACTGTATGCACATGCCGTACATAAAGGTAGTGAAGTAGGCAAAGAACATATTGATGGGGTGCCGCACGGCCAGGTAGCCGAAGCGTTCCATCTTCGATGCCTCCAGGAACTTCTGGCGGGTCATGATAGGGTAGGAGCCTATGCTGGCGCTGAAGAGCTTGGCATTGTTGTTATGATGATGGTCGTGCGAACGCTTCCAAATGTTCGGCGGGGTTATCATGTATATGCCGAAGAGCGTGAAAAGCACATCGGCCACGCGCGACCCACGCAATATGGTATGGTGCTGAAAATCGTGGAAGATGATGAATACACGCGCCAGCATACCCGCCGCAACCACGCTGCAAGCGATGCGGAGAAAAATGTTATCGAAATAATAAGTGCCGGCTATGGAACCGATGAGCAAAAGAAAGGATGTGATAGTATAATACCAGCTCTTCCATCGTACCTCTTTTGCGAACGGCTTCGTGGCCAGAATAAGTTCTTTGCCTGTGAGCATCCTGCAAATTTACATAAACAAGCAGAAAATAATACACAGTAAGGAACAATTGCAATTCGTTAGGGTTTGTTTCTCTGTATATAGTGCCCCGCAAGCCTATAAAATAGGCGCTCTCATTTGTACCTGCACCCCCAATAAATTATATTTGCTACATGAGACGCCTGTTCCTGTTCTGTATATTGGTCAGTTCGCTTACTGTTATAGGTCGCAGTAAAGTGGCCCGCCCGGTGGTTTCCCGTTTCCGCAGCGACCTCTCGGCTATCGTTCGCACAGCGGCACATCCCTCGGGTTTCGATGAGCTGAAGAACATAGAGATGGTGACAGGAGTATGGGATTGCCGCCTGGGCCTGGATGGCTTCCTGCTCACTATCGTGCTCGATCAGTACCACCCGGCCGACCGCTGGCTGGTGCGGGCCGAATCGGTGACCCCGGCCGCAGCCCGCAATGTGCGCATGCTGCTACTGAAGGGCCTGCCCGGCTACACCATGAAGGACTCTGATACCGACAAGACGGTAGCGATAGACCGTACCCGCCACAGCCGCAAGGTGGTCTTCACTCGTAAGGACCGCTTTACAGAGTCTACCATCACCGTACTGTTCAATGCTCACCAATACGCATCGCTTACCATGCTCATAGAGTCTTGGTCGCTTTCATAAGTTTTTACCCTAATTTTGCAATATCGCTGCCAGGCGCCCACTTTTATATGAAACGTCTTTTGCTTGCAGGTCTGCTTGTATTCTCGCTCTCTCACACTGTGCTGGGACAAGGCTGTTCCATATGTACCAAAACGGCCTCCGAGATGGACAGCAAAAGTGCCAAGGGCCTCAATGGAGGCATTCTCTACCTGGCCATGCTGCCGCTGGGCATCATGGGTACGCTGGGTGTGGTATGGTGGCGCTCCAAGCGCTGATGTGCTACCCCCGGCGCAGTAAAAGCGACATTCACCGATAAAACACTCTCATTTACCGAACGTGACTTCCTTCCGGTGGTCGCAGGCGTAATTTTGTGTCATATTCCATTCCACACCATCAAAAAAAGACATTCCATGAAACAGCTATTGTACATATCATCGTTCGCGGCCGCTGCCATGCTCTTTTCCTCATGCGGCGCCAATGTACTGCGCGGCGAGGGCAAAAAGACCACCGAGATACCGTCTGTAGATGCCTTCAATGCGGTGGATATACGCATAACATCTGATGTGAAGGTCACCGTTACCGAGGGTTCGGCATATGGTATAGAGCTCAATGGGTATGCCAATATACTGAAGCACATACGCACCGAGGTAAAGGATAGTGTCCTCTACATAAAATACGACCTGGACGACACCTGGAACATAGACGACGATAATATGAATGTGCGTATATCGGTACCCTCGCTAAAGGCGCTATCCACATCAGGCGCACCTGATGTGGACATAATGGGCGATATAAAGGGCACTTCCTTTGCGCTAGATGTTTCCGGGGCAAGCTCCATCACCATACAAAGCATCCATACCGAGACGTTCACGGCCGATATGTCCGGCGCATCAGAGCTGAAAGTGCAGGGCGGTGTGGTAAAGAGCGCTAAGTACGAGATCAGTGGTGCCGGCCAGATAGAGGCCTTCGACCTGCAGACAGAGGAAACGGAAACATCCATGTCCGGCGCAGCCAAAAGCGAGGTCAATGCATCGCGCAAGCTGGTAGCTGATATAAGCGGTGCAGGCGAGGTAGAGTACAAGGGCCGTCCCGAGGTGATAAAGAATATATCGGGTATAGGCGAGGTGACCCCGGTAGATAAGTAGGAAATATGCGCGGGGAATGCTATATTTATTGGCAAAAAAAGATCCCGCCTATGTCAGCCAATTATTTTTTCAGGGCATCTATGCTGTGCGTATGCCTGCTTGCAGGCCGCACCATGGCCTTTGCACAAGACCAGATAGAGCGCCTGTGGTACAACGAAGAAAAGACCGCCAAGATCCAGGTGTTCAAAGCCACCGATGGCAAATTCTACGGAAAGATAATATGGCTCAAAGAGCCTAACAACGAGCAGGGCAAGCCCAAGGTAGATAAGAACAATCCCAAAAAGGAAAGGCAGAACGACCCCGTGCTGGGCCTGCAGATATTGAAAGGTTTTGTAAAGGACGGCGCTACGGGTTATGAGGATGGCACCATCTACGACCCCAAGAACGGCAAGACCTATAGCTGCAAGATCACCTATAAGGGCAACAGCCTGGATGTGCGTGGTTATGTAGGTATATCCCTCCTGGGCCGTACCACTACATGGACAAAGGCCGAATAATGTGGCTTTAAATTATTCTTGTTACCGAGGGCCTGGTCTCAAGCCCTCTTATCTGTATCATACCCGGCCTGGTACCGGGCGCCAGTGTACCTACTACATCCTGCATCTGCAGGGCGGCGGCGCCATTGGCAGTGCCCCACTGCAGCAGTGTTTCCCAGCCCAGGTGCGGGAAATGCGTTTTGATGGTACACAGCTCGCTCAGCACACACAATTGGTGGTTCGATGCCAGGCTGTCGGTGCCTATGCACAGGTTGGCGCCCTCTCTTATCAGCATATCTATATCGGGCAGGCGACCCTCTATGTACAGGTTGGCATTGGGGCACAGGCACCAGTGTACATAGGGTGCATAGGTATGTGCGAACCGCACATCACCCTCTGTTGACGAGGTATTGTGTACGAATATGAAAGGATGCTCTTTCGACATCCATTGCAGGTAAGACTCCAGCGAGGGTTTGCCCGTGGGTCTGAAGCTGCTGTGGTCTATACCCATCATCTGCAGCAGCTCGCACACCAGCCCTTCGCCCGTAGTGTAAAATCTGTTCTCTTCCTCGCTTTCCTGGTTGTGTATGGATATAGGTGCAGCCGGCAAATGCCTGTCTATAAGGCAGAACAGCGCATCGGATACCGAATAGGGCGCATGGGGTGTTATACTCTGCCTTAGCAGCGTATCGCTGCCGTGCTGTGCTGCATATGCGGCATACACCATCAGGGCATATTCAAAGGCCCTGTCGGCGTTTTGCGGGGTAAAGCCCAGCGCCTCTACAAAGGTGTGGAAGTGCATTTTGCCCAGCGCACGCACATCCGTTGTATCGGCCGTGTTGGCTATATCGCCCACTGCTACTATGCCGTTGTTCAGCATATGGTGGTAGGCCCGGTGGCGTGCTTCCGTTTTCTGCTCCTCGGTAAAATCGTTGCGGTACTGCGGTATGCTTTTCAGAAAAGGTATCAACCCCGTACGCTCCGGCACCACGCCCCTCATATGCGATAGCTCCAGGTGGCAGTGTACATTCACAAAGCCGGGTGCCAGTACGCCATCGTAGCGAACGGCGCCCTCTATGGGGCTGTTATGCACGGCCGCTATGGTACCATCATCGGCTACTTCTATAGTGGCGCCTGTGGGTAGCCATTCATGCCCGTTGTGTATGCGTTCTGCGGTAATGAGTTTCATAGAGTAGAGATGTGCCTGTACTATACCGTTACGACTTGAAATGTTTCAGCAGCCTTATCTCTTCCTCGTTCAGGTAGCGCCATTTGCCACGCGGCAGGTTCTTCTTGGTAAGGCCTGCATATACCACGCGGTCCAGTTTTTCTACCACATACCCTAGCGACTCGAATATGCGCCTCACTATACGGTTCTTGCCGCTGTGTATCTCCAGTCCCAGCTCGTTCTTCTGTTCCAGGTAGGCCATTTCGTCCACCTCGGCCTTGCCATCTTCCAGTTCCAGCCCGGCCATCACCTGCTCGAAGTGTGCTTTCGTCAGTGGTTTGTCCAGGGTCACATGGTATACCTTCTTCACCTCGTACGATGGATGCGATAGTTTCTGCGTCAGCATACCGTCATTGGTCAGCAGCAGCAGGCCGGTAGTGGCCCTGTCCAGCCGCCCTATGGGGAACAGCCTACTGGCATCGGCATTGGCCACCAGGTCCATCACGGTCTTGCGGCCGCGCTCGTCCTCGTTGGTGGTTATAAAGCCCTTGGGTTTGTTCAGCAGCACATATATCAGGCCCTTTTGCGGGGTCAGCTTTTTGCCGCCCAGGGTCACTTTATCGTCTTTCTCTACTTTATGGCCGGGTTCCAGTACCAGTTCGCCATTCACTTTCACCTTGCCTTGCTTCACCATTTCGGCGGCGTCGCGGCGGCTGCACTCGCCACTATGAGCTATATATTTATTCAGCGGCATGGGGTAGCTGGCCGCCGATGTCACTTGCTTGCGCGTATCATTGGTAGGCCGCCATTCTGCATCGTCGCCAAAATACTCGCGGTCGTTCTGGCGTGCTGCCATTTCATATTCCTCACGCTCGGTATAGCGGTTCTCTTTCTTATGGTCCTCCTTGCTCTTTTTGCGTTCGGGCATCCCGGCAAAGGGTTTATCTGCCGGCTTTTTGCCTGGCTTGCTATCCCTGCTGCCACTGTCCCTGCGCTCGCGGAATGGCCTTTCCTCTCGGTCCATGCTATCATCAGCACCCGGTTTGCCCCTCCTTTTCGGTTTCATAAAGGGTGGCACTTCTTCCAGCCCTTTGCTGAATGTCACACCTGTCTTTTTAGGCTTTTCTTCGCCTTCCTTCAGTGGCCTTTCTTCCTTGAAGGGGTCATTATCGCGAAAGCGTACAGGGCCTTTTTCTTTGCCGTATGGCTTATCTCCATCCTCGCGCTTGCGGAACGGCCTTTCCTCCCTGTCTCCACGGCTATCGTCGTCGCGTCTTGCGGGCTTCCTGCCGTATGGCTTGTCTCCAATTTCGCGCTTGCGGAATGGTCTTTCTTCCCTGTCGCCACGGCTGTCATCGTCGCGCCTTGCGGGCTTCCTGCCGTATGGCTTGTCACCATCCTCGCGCTTGCGGAACGGCCTTTCTTCCCTGTCGTCACGACTGTCATCGTCGCGCCTTGCGGGCTTCCTGCCATATGGTTTGTCCCCATCCTCGCGCCTGCGGAATGGCCTTTCCTCCCTATCTCCACGGTTGTCGTCGTCGCGTCTTGCGGGCTTCCTGCCGTATGGCTTGTCACCATCCTCGCGCTTGCGGAATGGCCTTTCTTCCCTATCTCCGCGGTTGTCGTCGTCGCGTCTTGCGGGCTTCCTGCCATATGGCTTATCACTTTCTTCGCGCCTGCGGAATGGCCTTTCTTCCCTATCTCCGCGGTTGTCGTCGTCGCGTCTTGCAGGTTTCCTGTCAAATGGTCTATCGTTATCATCAGCACGCTTACGGAATGGGCGCTCATCCCGCTCCTGCCCGCCGTCATCCCTTCTTTTGAAGGGCTTTTTGTCGAAACTGGCGGCAGGCCGGTCGTTATTGGCTTTATATCCTTTCTTAGGAGCCCCGGGGCCCGTAGACGTTCTTTTGTTCATGAAAACACTTTTCTAGCCTGCAAAGCTACCATAAATAAACCGATGCTACATATATGCCTCGCTGATGTATGATGCCTTTCTTCCCCTATCGGGCGTTAGGTGTACATTTGCAGCGTGATAACCCAGGCCTCTATAAAAACGGTAATGGACCGCGCAGACATCATAGATGTGCTGGGCCAGTTCATACGTTTGAAAAAAAGAGGCGCCAACTACATTGCCAATTGCCCCTTCCACAACGAAAAGACACCATCTTTCAACGTTTCTCCGGCCAAGGGTATTTTTAAATGTTTTGGCTGTGGCAAGGCGGGCGATGTGGTCACTTTTGTGCAGGAGCACGAAAAGCTCACCTATCCCGAGGCCATTCGCTGGATAGCCGACTATTACAAGATACAACTGGAGGAGAGCGAGCGCACGCCCGAGCAACAGCAGCAGCAAATGGCCAGCGAGGCCCTGCGCATACTCAACGAATATGCCGCCGGTTACTTCCACGATACCCTGCTCAATACCGAAGAGGGGCAGCTTGTAGGCCTTAGTTACTTCAAGCAGCGTGGCTTCAGGAAGGATATCATAGACCGCTTCAAGCTCGGCTTCAACCCCGACAGGGGTGATGTCTTCTACCGCGATGCGCTGGCCCATGGCTATAGCGCCGAGGTGCTGGAGCGCGCAGGCCTTGCCAAGAACCGCAACGGCATATACCACGATGTGTATCGTGGCCGCGTCATATTCCCCATACATGGTATGACGGGCCGCATACTGGGTTTTGGCGCACGCATACTGCGCACTACCGACAAGGCGCCCAAGTATATAAACACGCCCGAGAACGAGCTGTATGTAAAGAGCCGTGTGCTCTATGGTATGTACCAGAGCCGCCAGGCCATAGGCAAGCTGGATGAATGCCTGCTGGTAGAGGGTTATACCGATGTCATATCGCTGCACCAGGGTGGGGTAGAGAATGTAGTGGCCAGTAGCGGTACCTCGCTCACCGAAGACCAGTTGCGCCTCATAGGGCAGCTTACGAAGAACCTCACCATCCTTTACGATGGCGACCCCGCCGGTATAAAGGCCGCCCTGCGCGGGCTGGATATGGCCCTCTCGCAGAGCTTCAATGTGCAACTGGTACTGCTGCCCGAGGGCGAGGATCCTGATAGTTTTGTACAAAAGTCGGGCGCGGCCAGGTTCCACGAGTATATAAAGAGCCATAAGCAGGATGTCATCAGCTTTCGCCTGCAGGTGGGTATGACCGATGCCGGTGATGATCCCGTGAAGCGCTCGAAGCTGGTAAATGAGATAGCCGAGAGCATTTCCCGCATCAACAAGGCCGAGGATTTCGCCCTGCAGTCGCATTACATAAAGCTGGCCGCCCGCAGGCTGGATGTGGATGAGGCAGGGCTTATAAACCTCATCAACAAATACATCCGCGACCGCATAGAGACCGAGCAGCGGCATGCACGCCGTGCCGAGGGCCTGCCGCAGACCCCGGCCGCCATGCCCGATCCTGCTATACTGCCCACAGAGCAGGAAACACAAGGCCAGCCCGCACCCCCGTCTTCAGACGAGGAGCAGGAGTGGCAACTGCTGCGGGTGCTCATAGAGTATGGCGCTATGCCCTACGAAGGTCATGCATCGGTAATAGAGCTAATGGAAGAGCGTGTAGAGACACCGCTGCTCATGAACCCCACGGTACGACAGCTTTTCGAAGAGCATATGGCCCATTACAAGCGTACCGGACAGGCATACGATGTGCAGTACTACCTGCGCTACCCCGATGAGGCGGTACGCACCCGCATGGCATCGCTACTGCACTCTACACCCGATATAAGCCAGAACTGGAGCGAGAAATATGGCATGGAGGTGATACCTGTGCAAATAGTGGGTGTGAACGATGTGGATAGTACACTCTGCTACTTCGAGCTGAAGAAGATACTGCATATGCAGACCGAGCTGATAGAAAAACTGCCCCACGAAAAAGACCCATTGAAGCAGATGGCCATGCAACAGCTATTCCTGAAGCTGCGTGCCACCGAAAGAGACATCCTCAAACGCCACGAGACCGTGGTATTCAAGGCATTGAAGTACAGGTAGCACTACCTGAAACTATTGAACTCGAATTTCTTCCTGAAGTGCAGCTTTTTGCCGTAGAAGCCGGGCTTGTTCATGTTCCTGGCTACATATGCCCGCAGCTCTTCCGAACTTTTTATTTTGTACAGGGTAGTATCGGTCACAAGGGTCGCTATCATACCCCAGCTATTGGGTTGGCTTATCGTGTCTACCCGCAGCAGTACTGTTCCGCTGAACGACTTGTCTGAAATGAAACTGCTATAGGGCGCATTGAGGAATTTTACCCCATTCACTTCCGAGAAGTAACCTTCGGCATGTTCCAGCCCACGGTTGTCACCACCACGGTCATATAGGTCACATTCAGCCGGTAGTTCCCATCCCGCTCTACTACAAAATAGTTGTGTGCATTGGTATCTTCGTTAAGTTTCCATAGTCCTTGCAAATGTGCATCGGCCTCTACCATCGGTTGTGCATCCAGCGGTTGCTGGCACAGGTATTTCACAGGTACCTCATTATTGTAGGGTGCGCAAAAAAAGTACAGCAGCAGGAGTATATTTATCATAGCACATTCTTTTTGAATGGTAAAAATATAAGATCGGTAAGAATGCAGGTACTTACCCCTTCCTTTTCTCTTTGTTCTTTTCTAAAAAGGCCTCCAGCTCTGCCCTTGTGTAGCTGCTCAGGTTGTTCTGCCGCAGCAGGCCGCCTTTTTGGGCCACCATCACCCCATAGTAGGTATCGCGGTATCCCTCTATGCTGTGCGCATCAGGGTCTACCGATAGCAGCACGCCGCGCTCCTGCGCATATGCTATCCAGCGCCAGTCCATATCCAGGCGGCGGGGGTGGGCATTTATCTCTATCACCACATCATGCTCTTTGCAGGCGTCTATTATGGTCTTATGGTCCAGCGGATAGCCCTTGCGCGATAGCAGCAGCCTGCCCGTAGGGTGCCCCAGTATGGTGGTATAGGGGTTGCGTATGGCACGCAGTACCCGCTCCATGGCCTTTTCTTCGGTCATTTTCAGGTTGCTGTGTACGCTGGCTATCACCAGGTCGAAGGTGGCCAGCACACTATCTGCATAGTCCAGGCTGCCATCGCCCAGTATGTCCGACTCTATACTTTTGAATATCCTGAACGGGGCCAGCCTTGCGTTCAGCGCATCTATCTCCTGGTGCTGTTCGGCCACGCGCTCGGGCTTCAGGCCGTCGGCATATACTGCTGTTTGCGAGTGGTCGCTTATCACCAGGTATTCCAGCCCTGCATCGCGGGCGGCTATGGCCATCTGCTCCAGCGTATGCACACCGTCGCTCCATTTAGAGTGCGAGTGTATGATGCCCTTTATATCGCCCGGCACTATGATACCCTCGAATGTACTTTGCGGCTGCTGCAGCACCTCTGCCGTCTCGCGCATCATGGCCGGTATCACAGGAAGTCCGTTGGCAGTAAATATCTCGTCCTCGCTCGCAGGTGCATCGGGCAGGGTATATTTCTCTTTGAAGGCTGTCATGAATGCCTCGCTGCCCGTGGTCTCGAACAATGTGCGGTAAAAACGTTCAGCATCTGTAAAGTGGAAATGCAGCTTTGGCTGTCCCGGTATCGTTACTGTCATCAGCGCTTCATCATCATGGCTCACCGTCACACCCTCTGTATCGCCGAAGGCTACCGACAGGGTGGCCGCAGGCACATCGGTCACTATAGCTATGTGTTCTACCGTCTCGCACTGCCTGCGTACATCGCCCGTCAGGGCAAAGGTATTGCCCGGGTAGCGCGCCTGCAATTGCTGCAGCATCGCCCCGGCTATGGCCTCGGCCTCTGCCCACAGGTAGAAGCCCGCATTCTGCTTCATATAGGCTATGTTCTGCAGTACGCTCTCCTGCGTCTTCGCGCCAAAGCCCTTCAGCGATACCAGCCTGTTCTCATTACAGGCATATTCCAGCTCTCCCAGCGACTCTATGCCCAGCTCCATCCATATCACGGCTATCTTTTTTGGGCCCAGGCCTTTTATCTTCAGCATGTCCAGTATGCCGGGCGGTGTGCGTGCCAGCATGTCTTCCAGTGCCTGCAGCTTGCCGGTGTTCAGCAGTTCGCGTATACGTTTCGCGGTCGATGCGCCTATGCCCTTCATGCTGGCCAGGGTAGCATCGTCCATTTCTGCCGCCTCGCCGGGCAGGCGCTCTATATTGTATGCGGCTATGCTGTAAGACTTCGTTCTGAAACTGTCCTCGCCATGTATGTCCATCAGCTTGCTCAGCAGTGCGAAGTGGTCGGCTATTTCGTAGTTGGTCATTTTGGTAACATGCCCCGTGCTATGGGCCGTTCCAAAAGTAATGATAACGGCTCATAAGCCGAACCGCCCCGTATCAGCGGGGCGGTTCAGATGTTTCAGGGCCATATATGTGGCCGCTGTGGGGTAATGCATAGTGCCAGGTACTTACAGGGTCCTATCTTTTTTTGATCAACTCATTTTTTACTTGTTACCGGTTTCCCTGCGAGGAGCGAACCCCTGGAAAAGGGCTCGCTGCAGGGGCCTATCAACTATTTTGGTTTCTTTTATACATCCCATCAGGCGTTTGTCAGAAGAACATGTTGCCCTCACGCTCATATCCATTCACATTGCTCTTCCAGGCCTTTTTTAGCTGCTCGTTCAGCTGGCCATGCAGGCCATACGGTGTGTGAAATGCTCCCGTTCTGCTGAAGATGACGATGGATGCGATATCGGCCTCGTCTATTCGGTAGCCATCGGCGCTGCTTCTCACCCTCACCGATGCCAGGTCGCCGTTCTGCAGCAGGAAGAGCGGGTTAGTAAGAGCAGGGTAGTGGTTCTTGTTGCGCATATCGGCCTCCCAGTTGAATACGCCCTGCCGGGTATGCTCTATATTGCGCCATCCCATGTTGAAGCCGAAGCTATACCGGGTGGCATTGGCGGGCAGGCCCACCACGCTGCCGGTATGCACATTGTACATCAGCGATACCTCTGTGCGGTCCGTAGTGCCGGTGAGCCCGGTATTGCACACATAGCGCCCGGTGATGTTGATGCCCGTAGGCAGGCCCGCAGGTTGCATAGGCATGTTATGGCATATATCATTTGCAGACCGGTATGTTCTTGCCTGTTCCATCGTATAGAGGTGTTATTAACAAATGGCTGTTATTAGCCTGTTGCCTGATGTAAAATTGCGATGCCCCGGGCCCTTTCTCTACGGGAAAAATCACGTTTTTTTCAGGCATTTTTGCCCCGGCAGGCGCAGGTATGCCATTTGTTACGGGCTTGCCGCCCTATCTGGCTACTACCCGTTCACACATTCTTTGTACTCACTTATGTATCGGCCTGTTCCCCGAGGCGGCATTATATATACCTTAGCATTCTTTGTTTTGAGCAGTGCCAGCACATCATATGGAGATCGGATATACAGGCTTGCAGTATGCATGCTGGTGGCCGTTCTGTGTACCATTTCGACAGACCTGTATGCTACCAGCAAGGATACGGCCATAGCGCGGCTGCAGCATGCCGCAAAGGACAGTATAGCCACCGATCCCCGTGTTGCCGTATCGCTTGCTACCCGTGCCTACGATATGTCGCTGCGGCAGGGCGATATGGAAAGTGCCGCGCTCAGCCTCAATATCAAGGCATCGGCCCAGCATGAGGCCGGTGACCTCAACGATGCCATCGCCACCTTCATACAGGGTATAGACATCGCTCATCGCCATGGGCTGAAGGACCTGGAGGCCGATCTGACCCTCAACATAGGCATAGTTTACGAGAACCTGGCCGATTACAAGAGTGCCTTGCAGCATTTCGAGGCAGCATTGCGTGCCTTTACTACACGGAAGGATACGCTAAGCCTCGGTAATGGCTATTACAATATGGGAGTGCTGACGCTGCATATGCAGAACGATAAACTCGCCACCCGTTATTTCGACCTCGCCGCACAGATGTATACCGCCATAGGCGATCTGTCGCATCTGGCCGGTACATACATTGCCATAGGGGGCAGCTATGCCAATATGCAGCGCCACAGGGAGGGGCTCGGCTACCTGCTGAAGGCCCGGAAGATAAACGATTCCCTGAACAGCCACGAGACCTCAGCGCTTTGCGATATGAACATCGCGCTCTGCTACCAGGAGCTCAAAAAGGCCGATTCTGCGCTGTATTTCTATGGCAAAACGCTTCAGAGGTTCAATACCATGAACCCCGATTACAACCATGTGTTCCTTCACCTCAATATAGGTTCTGTATACGAAGAGCTGCTGCGCCGGCCCGAGCCTGCAATAGCCAATTACAAGCAGGCGCTAAAGATAGCCGGAGACATCAGCTATCCGCTGGGCATGTGTATAGCCTATGGCAACCTGGCAAGCGTATACAAAATGATAGGCGATCATAAAAAGGCCAACGAATACCTGGGGCTGCAGATGGTGATAAAGGACACTATACTGAACCGCGAAAAGGTGGCCGCCCTGGAAGAGATGACCGCAAGGTACCAGACCCGCGAGCTGGACGATAAGAACAAGTTGCTGCGCAAAGAGAACGACCTGCAGCGCCTGAGGCTGCGCAATAAAGACCTTCTTATATACAGTGGTTTTGGCGCTACGCTGCTATCGCTGGTGATAGGGGTACAGGTAGTGCGGCAGAACCGGCTGAAGGCCGCACGGCAGAAGCTGGAACTGGAACAGCGCCAGCTGCAGGCGCAGATGAACCCGCATTTCATTTTCAATTGTCTCAACTCCATACAACAGTTCGTATTACAGAACGATAGGGCCAATGCCAATAAGTACCTCGCCGATTTTGCCCTGCTCATGCGCCAGACACTGGACAACTCGAAGGATGGCACCATATCGCTGCACCGGGAGATAGGCTACCTGGAGAATTACCTCTCTTTCGAGCATATGCGATACGAGAACAAGTTCACGCATACCATCACCTGCGCGCCCGATATTAATACCTATACCACCGAGGTGCCTGCCATGATAGTGCAGCCCTTTGTAGAGAATGCCATAAAACATGGCCTCTGCAACCTGGAAGAGGGTGGGGGAGAATTGAGGATCTCTTTCTATATAAAGGATGGTTCGCTGTATTGCGAGGTAGATGACAATGGCATAGGTATGAAGGAGGCGCAAAAGCTGAAGGAGCGCAGCTTCATACAACACCAGAGCCACGGTATGGAGCTCACCCGCCAGCGCCTGGCCCTTACTGCCAAAATGCAGAATGCAGAGCATACCATCAGCATCATCGACAGGTCGGCGCAGCCCGGCGGGCGTGGCACTACAGTGATCATAAAATTCCCACTCGATATATGATAACAGCTATAATAATAGACGACGAACCCAAAAGCGTATTCACCCTAAAATGCTTTCTGGAGGAGCACTGCCCATCGGTAAAGGTAGTGGCCGTGGCAGGCAGCGCCCGCAGCGGAAAGGAATTCATAGAGTCGCTGCAGCCGCAGCTTGTCTTCCTGGATATAGAGATGCCCATGGGCAGCGGTTTCGACCTGCTGCGCTCCCTGCCGAAGATCGACTTCGAGATCATCTTCATCACCGCCTACAACCAGTATGCTATCAATGCCTTCCGGTTCTCGGCCGTAGATTACCTGCTGAAACCCCTGCGCATACCCGAGCTGGTGCAGGCCGTAGAGAAGGCCGAGGCGCGTATACGCAACAAGGTGCTGATGGGCAATTATGAGCTGCTCATGCGCAATATGAGCGAGAAGAACGCCGCCCGGCAGAAGATATCATTCACCGAAAGGGGAGAGCAGTACATGGTACCCGTAGAGGACCTCTCTTACCTGGTGGCCGATGGCAACTATACCCATGTACACACCGCCGATAAGGTATACCTCACTACCCGTACTCTCAAGGAGTTCGAAGACCTGCTGCCACCCGGCATGTTCTGCCGCATACATCATGGATATATCGTGAACCTGGATCATATAGCAAAGGTGCAGAAGGGGCGCGGCGGCGCTGTGGTGATGAAGGATGGCAAGGTGCTGGAGATAGCCATACGCCGCAAAGAGGCTTTCAAGAAGGCTTTTGATAAGGCATAGAAGGTATTAGCGGGGCCTGTTCCGCACTTGTGTAGGCTTTAGGCGCAAATACGAACTTTATTATTTTCCCGTTCGCCGGCTACCTATTTTTGGTACATGGCAGGTAAAAATAGCTCTTGGACCCTATCATTTTTGCTTTGGTAAGTTACCGATCTGTATTCTGAAGAGTGTATCCCCAACCCCCATCACGGCCAATATATTAGATATGGCTCGCGAGCATTCCACCCGGAATGCTCTTTTTTTATACCCCTGCCGCCTCTATTATCCTTTAGCAAAAACAAGATCCGTCAATTATTTGTGAAACACATATCTACTTCCTATTTTTAGCCCTCTCCGAACGAAAAATGAAAAAAGATAAAGTACTCGTTATAGGCGCGGGCGGCCAGATAGGTGTAGAGCTCGTTGCTGCTTTGCGCCACCTGTATGGCGCCGACAATGTAGTGGCCACCGATATCCGCGAGGCACACCCCATGCTGAAGGGCCGCGGCCCTTACGAGATACTAGATGCCATGGATGGCAATGCCATCAGGGCCATCATCAGCAAGTATGGCATCACGCAGGTATACCTGCTGGCCGCCCTGCTGTCTGCCACAGGCGAAAAAGACCCCAGGCGCGCCTGGGACATCAATATGGAAAGCCTGTTGCAACTGCTGGATATAGCCGTGCAGGAAAAGCTGGCCAAGGTATACTGGCCCAGCTCTATAGCGGTCTTCGGCCCTACCACACCCCGGGATAATACCCCGCAGCAGACCATTATAGAGCCGCGCACCGTATACGGCATCAGCAAGTATGCCGGCGAGCAGTGGTGCCAGTACTACAACCTGCGCTGGGGGCTGGATGTGCGCAGCCTGCGCTATCCCGGTCTCATCAGCTGGAGGTCGGCACCCGGCGGCGGCACTACCGACTATGCCGTGGAGATATACCACGAGGCGCTGAAGCATGGCAGGTATACCTGCTTCCTCTCTGAAGATACCTACCTGCCCATGATGTATATGGACGATGCCATACGCGGCACCATAGAACTGATGGAGGCGCCCGCCGAAAAGCTGGGTACCCGCATGGCATACAACCTTTCGGCCATGAGCTTCTCGCCCAGAGAGATAGCCGAGGCCATACGCAAGCACATACCGGACTTCGCCATAGACTATGCGCCCGACTTCCGCCAGCAGATAGCCAATGGCTGGCCCCGCAGCATAGACGACTCTGTGGCCCGCGCTCACTGGGGCTGGAAGCACGACTTCGACCTGGCCCTCATGACCGCAGACATGCTGAAGAACCTCGGCGGGAAGTAATTGGTAGTTCTAAAGTTATAAACAAGAAGCCCGATGCGCTACTCAGCATCGGGCTTCGATATTTTTATGGTAAAGAATGAATGACCGGGGGAATGCTTTACTTCCTTACTACCAGCTTCGTTTCTCCGGTGGTAGCGCCGGTGGTCACTTTTACGGCATATATACCTGCGGGCATTTCAGACAGGTCCAGCTTGTATTTGTTGTTACCAGCCTGTGTTTTGAAGTTGTCGGTGCTTATCAGCCTGCCTGCATTGTCTACCACCTGTATGTTGGCATATCCTGCCTCTTTTACCGTCATTGCCAGCGATGCATGGTCAGTGGCAGGGTTGGGATAAACACTCAGGGGCATTTCCGTAGCTTTTATATCATGTGCCAGGGTGGTTATGCCCAGTGCCGCATCTATATCGTTGTATAGCTTGCCTATGTCCACCACATCGTTCTGTATGCCGTATATGCGGTGGTCGGTACCGCCCAGCACCACTATCTTGGGCATGCCGGGTGTACCATATTGTGCCTGCACAAAGGCCGTGTTGGAGAAGGTGGGCATCAGCGGCAGGCCGTTCGCATTGCGCCATGCCATAAGCGATGAGCAGGGTGTGGCAGCCTCGTCATCGGCCAGGTACATCACCACGCGCCCGGGATGGCTGGTGCCATAGGCGCTCACCACGTTCTGCGCATCCTGCGAGGGGGCTATGCAGCCCACGCACGGCATCACGAAGGATACCACTATTATCTTGCCTGCATCCAGTTGCTCAAAAAGATGGTAGGGCACACCCGAACAATCATTTATAGTGAAATCTGTGGCCGTGGTCTGTGCGTTCACACTTGCCGTGGCCAGCATCGCACTTGCCAGCAGCATCAGTATCTTTTTCATTCCCTGTTCGCTTTACTTCAAAGATATGGATAAAATCGATGCGATAGGACGCTGACGTACTATTGCGCCAGCCAGTATTTGCGCAGCAGCCACTCTGCCACTGCCAGCGCCAGTATGATGATGAAGTACCACTTGCGGTCTATCAGCGGTACACTTTCCGAGTTGGTCAGTATCACTGGCTTTATGTTATTGTTGGCCACTATGCTGTCATAGAGGGCTGCCACATTGTTCGCCGTCACAAAGGTCCCGTTGTGCTCATGCGCCAGGTTGTATAGCATACCATAGTCGGCCCCTGTAGCCATCAGTTCCAGCGGAATGCTCTCTACCACAAAAGAGCCCGCGGCCGTCAGTTCCTTGCCATTATAGCTGGTACGCGCCATATAGCTGTAGCGGCCGCCGGCATGTATGCCGGTGTTCAGGCTATAACCCGTGCCCGATCGTTCCATGGTATATTGCTGTTTCCTGCCCGCGCTATCGGTAAGGGTCAGTTGCACATCTGCCGTGTTCACCTGCTCGTTATTGGCATTCAGCAGTCGCGCCGTAAGCGATACCGGTTCCTGGTCGCTCCATACCCGCTTCGGCATCGCCACATCGAATTGCCGCTCATTATTGTTCGCACACAGGAAGGCCACCGTCTGCCTTATGCATTCGTCTATCACATCATGCCCGTCAAAGTTCTTGTACTCATACATACGCCAGCGCCATATGCCCTCGCCGGTAAGTATGGCCGTAGGCACCGCGCTCTGCTGCATCACCCATGCAGGCAGGGTACCCGCAGCGGTACGCTGGGTAAAGAGCACATTACTGCCCGGTGCGGCCTGCACATTGCCGGCATACACCGTTAGTGGCGGCATCTTGTCGGCTATCACAGCTATGCGCTGGGGCAGGGTAAAGGCATTAAAAGAGCTGCTGAGGGAAAGCACTGCATCGCGGCCGGGGGCTTGTGTTATGCCCGTATGCGTCAGTTCTTTCAGTTGGTTCACGGCTGCTATGTCCGTCTGCTGGCTCAGGATGATCCAGAACGGCTTGCGCGATGCCGTCACAGCATTGGCCACTCTGTGCCGTACAGAGGGTAGCCCATGCAGAATAAGGGCATCATATGCCTCCAGCGATGCAGGCATATCATCCGCACCGCACAATTTTACCTCGTATGTGCCTGCCGATGCCAGTGCATCTTTCAGCGCGTTCACATCGGGGTGGGGGGCGGCTGCGGCTATCAGTATCTTCTTTGTCTCGTTCGTTACCTCTACAAATATGTCGCGCCTGTTGTTGGTGGTGTTTTGCTCGCCTGCGGCCTCCGGCAGCGACAGGGTATAGTGGTGCAGTCCTGCCTTATCTGCCTTTACCGAGAACGATACCGAGCGGTCGAAACGGTCGCCGTTCACAGGTATGGCCGTGCTGCCTATGGTCTCGTTACCTTCTTTCAGGTTCACATTTTCGCTATAGCCCTTGCATAGCTCGGCTATTATATCTGCGCGTATCTCGAAGCTGCTGTTCAGCGCGGCCGTCCTGTTGGCATAGGTGCGCGATATGCGTATATCCTTCTCGCGGGTACTATCGCCGAGGGCCACAGTATACATAGCCCCCTGGTAGGCCGTCTGCCGGTACATGGGGTTCGCCCCCATATTGAAGCGGCCATCCGTTACCAGTATCACGGCGCCTGTCTGCCCGGTGCCATAGTGTTCCTCGGCATGGTCCAGCGCGCTGGCTATGTCGGTGCCCTGGCGGTCGTAGGTAAAAAGGCTGTCCTCCCTTACCTGGTCGCCAAAGCCACACTGCACCACGCGGTAGTTATCGCCTAGTTTCTGAATGAGGGATGTAACATTGTTTCTATATGTGGCAGAGTCTTTACCCAGTGCTATACCTGCCGATACAGAATTGTCCTGCAGCAGGAAGATCACAGGGCGTTCGGTAGTGTGTTTGGTCACCACCACATCGGGTACCAGTACCAGCAGCAGGGCCGACAGTATCACCAGTCCGCGAAGCAGGGCCGTAAGCCAGGGTAGCGGCACTGCGCGCCTCCGATCGGCCTTATACACCCAAAAGGCTGCACCCAGGGCTATGGTCACAGCAAGCAGCCAGTACATCAGTTGCATAGGGGCAGCAAGCTAACTAAAAATTCAAAAAGAAAGCCAACCGCCACTATTTTAACTTTATCTCCTGCTCCCCGTCCATCAGGAATTACCTAATTTCACACGCGTTATGAAGCATATCATACTTATCGCCCTGTTGTTCTGCTCTGTAGGCGCCCATGCCCAGGCCGACCTGTTCGGACCTTCCGAAAGCAAGGAGGCCCGCAGCGGTGTACTGCTCAATGGCAATGCCAGCTTCGACTTCCCGGCCGGAGATATGGCCGACCGCTTCAGCAATTCGTGGCGCCTGGGCCCCGCCCTGCTCTACAAGACAAAGTCCAACTGGCTCTTCGGTACCAAGTTCGATTTCATAGTGGGCAGAAATGTGAATGAGGACTCGCTGTTCATAAATGTGGCCGACAAATATTATACCAGCAAAAAGAACCTTTACGAATTCATCAACAACAGTGGTCAGCGTATAGGTGTGCCTGTATATGAGCGTGGCTATGCAGTGGGCCTGTCGGCGGGCAAGATATTCTCCCGTTCCAAAGATCACCCGGATAATGGTGTGGTAGTGCTCACCACGGCCGGCTTCATACAGCACCGCATCAATATCTACGACAAGGACAAGACGGTAGAGCAGGTGCGAGGCAAGTATGCCAAGGGGTATGACCGCCTCACCAATGGCGCCTTTATAGAGCAGTATATAGGATATATCTATTTTGCGCGCAACAAGCTCATCAATTTCTCTCTTGGCGCCGATGTGCTCGTGGGCTTCACACAGGGCCGCCGCGAGTTTCTCTACGACGTGATGCGCCCCGATAATGCCAAACGGCTCGATGTGCTTTTCGGGCTGCGTGGTGGGTGGTACATACCTATCTACAACCGCAAGTCCGAGGACCTGATGTTCGAGTAGGGTCTTTGTCACTCCTTCGATATCTCCGCCCTTTCGTCCCAGTAGGTCTTGCCGTCTATCAGGTAGGTCTCATATTCTTCCCTGTTCAGCCATACCTTGCCGAACGAGCGGCGGTATGCCTCAAAGGTCATCCTGTCCCAATGGATGATGTACATGGAGTACTGGTAGGACTGGAACATGTTCAGCGTTATGAAGAAGGCCACGACCACTACTGCCGCCGATGTCAATAGTTTCTTCCTCCGCGAATGCACATAGCTCACCAGTGCCGCCAGTGGCAATGCCAGCACTGTGAGCGCCTCTATGAATGGCCTGCAGCCAAAGCTGCCGCCATACCACCACATCTTCCAACTGAATACCACATAGGTGAACACCGAAAAGAACACCAGCATAGCAGGTACCAGCTTTTTGTGGGTACGCCACAGAGCTACGAAGCCCGCCACGCCCAGCAGTGCCATAGGTGTATAGACGAACCACCCCTTGCGGAAGCTGAACAGCCCATCCCATATGCGCGGGTGTGCCAGGTCGAAGTGTTCGCCCTTATAGCTATAGGTTATCCAGTGGCCGGTGGTATATTTCCAGTAGGCCATCTGTATCATGCATACGGCCAGGCACAGGCCTGCGGCGGCCAGTATGTTCTTGCTGTTGCGTACAAAAAGGGCCCACCTGTCGCGCAGGTCGCTCATACTTGCTACACCCCATAGCAGTGGCAGTATGGCCACTACTATGTTCACAGGCCGGGTTATTATGACCCAGCCCAGCAGCAGGCCCGTCAGCAGCAGGTGTTTGCGTTCCCCGGTGCGGTACCAGCTATCAGTATGGTACAGTATGGCCGCGAACAGCACGAACGATACAGGGTGGCTCATGCCCTGCTCAAAAGCTATGTAGTGGTACAGGTTGGTACCGAACGACAGGCACAGCAGCGTAAAGGCCACTACGCCATCGGTATGGTACCGCCGCAGCAAGCGCCGTAGCAGCAGTAGCCCCAATACTGCCAGCAGCGGATAGGTATATACCCCTGCCAGCCGGTACGGTGGCGAAAAACCATCTGCAGGGTACATATGCGTTGCCAGGCAAAAGGTGTGTGCCACCAGGAAGAGCGGTAACTGTGCTATCGCCACGCCTGCGGGGTATTTGTTCACCCTTCGGCCATTGGGCATCAGGTGGGTACCGTAAGGCTCCTTGCTTTCCCACCCGCGAAAATGGTATCGCTCATATATCTGCGGGTAGAACTTCAGCTCACCCACATCTTTGTATATGATGGTAGCAGGCAGGTACAGGTAGTAGCCAAAGGGATCGTAGCTATACAGGTCGTTATCCCAGTTCTGCCTGTTGTTTATCACAAAGACAGATGTTGCAAAGAATAGCGCTATTACTATACGAGACCACATATATGGGAGAGTAGGGTATGCCTGCGGCAAAAATGGGCAATGGGGTTTTATTCTGCTTCTTTATCGTCTTCTTTTTCTTTATCCTTTTTGTTGTTGTCCTCTTTCTTTTTGTCTCCTTCGGCCTGTTTCCCTTCCTCTTTTTTGCTCTCGTTCTCTGTCGTTTCTTTTTTTGCCCGTCTTTTTCTCTTTTCTTCCTTCCTTTTTTGTTTCTCTTTTTCCCGCTCCAGTCTTTCTTCTTCTTCCTTTTTCTTTTTGGCTTCCTTCTCCTCTTTTTCCTTTTCTGCTTCCTTCTCCTTCTCGAATTTGCTCTCGTCTATCTTGCCCGATAGTTTCTGGTCTATTATCTTATCCAGCGTCTCTATCTTGCTCTGCTGCGATCCCGTCTGGGTCAGCACCACATCGTAGCCATTATCCTCCGCGTTCGACCATGTTCCCGTATACGTCCGCCCGTTCATTGTCAGCTCCATCGTTCCCACCGCCGATTCGTCCTCTATTATCCATTTCCCATCGGCATTTTTGGTTATCTCTAACCTCAGGTAGCGTTTGTTCTCGCCCAGCTTGTACACCCCATCATATAGTTGTGCCTTGCCGGGCGGTGTTTTCAGGTAGCGTATGTACAGCACTATGGGTATCTCATTGTCCAGTGTACCCTCGTAGTACCGCCTTTCTATCACTTCGCGGCGTACCCTGCCATCCTCTTCCTCTTCTATAGCGCTCAGTTTCAGCGGGTCTGCCTCGGTGGTATCGCTTGCGGCGCTATCGGCCCTGGCAGTGGTGGTGTCTGTGAGCACGGTATCGGGGTGCGCGGCCAGCCATGCATAATAGTCCTGCTCCATCTGTTCCTTCGCATTGAACTCATCTGCTGTTCTTGCCGGTAGTATGTTCAGTACCTGCCCGCCAAAGAAATGATCTTTTATCTTCTGTACCTCTGCCACGCGTATACCATAGGTAGTGCGGGCATAGGCATCGTTTATGAACATGAACCCATGGAAACGCTCCGGCACCACGCGGTCATAGCCTATCAGGTCCTTTGTCGGTTCCGACTTGTACAGCTCGTACCGGGCCATCACTATGCTGTTCCAGTTCACGCCAGAGTCCTCTCCCTTGGCCAGTACATGTGCAAAGCCCCCCACTATGGTACGGTTGTACAGAGGGTCGAACTCTATCAGCACCTGGGGGCGCTCCTTTAGTTTGTTCAGTACCTTCTGTGTCTCTGTGTCTTTGTCGCTATTGTGTATCACCATGCCCCACAGGGTATCGAAGGTGGGAAAGAGCTCGTAGAAGGCCGCCGTATCTTTTCGTTGCAGGGTGCCCAGCAGCTTGTGCATCATCTCGCCCTCGGTACGGGGCCATTGCGGTCTGTACCTGCGCCACTGTGCGTGCGCATCTGCCACGCACAGCGATAACACTATAAAGAATGCTGCAAAATATCTCATCACACGCCTGTGGCTACGTTCAAAATTAGTGTTTTTGCCCCCAAATGCCAGTTGTTCATGCCATATGCCCGATATATGTTAACTTAGTATTCTGTTATACCACAGCTTATGAGACCTATACTCACCTCCATAGCCCTCACCTTTTTAACCTTCGGCGCTGTACATGCCCGCATAGCGGTGGCGCCCACTGTAGCTGCCTCATGGGCAGGCGCCAAGGCCACTTCTTCCCTGCCCTCTGCACCCGTGGGCAATGTCACCGGCATAAGGGCCGGCATACAGGTACAGAAGCGTATAACACCGCATTTTTACCTTGCTCCCGGCCTGTTCTACTCTGTATATGGCTACAAGACCCGCTGGACCGGCATAGATGTGCAGTACCGCTACAATGCTGCAGAGGTGCCGTTGTACCTGCTTTTAAAGACAGGGATGCCCTGCAAGCCCCGTCTGGTATTGGGTGCCGGGCTGTTCGGCGCCATGTTCGTCAATAATGTTTCCGTTTCTGAAAGCGGTACGCATACCATGTCTGGCAAGAACAGCCCCATAGTAGGTGTGGGCCTCACTGTCGGGCTGGAATTCCCCCGGGGGCTTTACATTTCCGGTACCTACCAGTCTATGAAGAACGATATGGGTACCGGCCCGCAGAACCTCTTCCAGTACAGCCTTGGTGTAGGTTTCCTTTTTGGTAAGGTCTCCCGCAAGTGCTCATAGGCTCAGGTAAAAGTCCCCCAGCAGTTCCCTGAATTGTGTGGTATACCCGTCATGCGAAACATCTTTTATCACCAGTAGCTGTTCCTTAGGTTCAGGTATATGGTGCTTGCCCAGTATGCTCACCACGCGTTTCACAGGTGCGCCGGGACGGTGCGCTATATGCAGGCATTGCTGCTCGTACAGGCCGCAGGTGGCTGCCAGTGGTTTCCATAGCTGGTATTCGGTATAGGGTAGCAGCAGGGAAAAATAGCCGTCATCCGCCAGCAGTGCAGCCACCGTTCGCAGCAGTTCGTGCCGTGTAAGCGATACATCATGCCTGGCCATATTGCGGCTATGGGCATCGCCCAGCAGGCTTGCCGAAAAGAATGGCGGATTACATATGATAACATCATACGGTCCATCGGCCGTGTAAGCGCGTATATCCGCATGTATCACCCTTATACGTTCGCCCCATACCGATGCCGCTGCATTGGCCCTTGCCTGCTGTGCTGCGGCCTCGTCATATTCCACGGCATCTATCGTCAGCCCGTTATTGCGCTGCGCCAGCATTAGTGTCAGCAGCCCTGTACCCGTGCCTATGTCCAGTACTCGTGCGGTATGTGGAGGCAGGGGTGTCCACGCGCCCTGTATACAGGCATCTGTGGTCACCTTCATGGCACAGTGCTCCTGCTCTACCCCGAACTGTTTGAAACGGAACCATGTATTGCTCATCACCATGCGGCCCGTGCGCTGGGCACAGCGGATAGGTCGGTGAACAAACCCTTCTGGTATTTATAATATCCCGTTATGCCTATCATGGCCGCATTGTCGGTGCAGTATTCGAATTTCGGTATGTACACCTTCCAGCCATTGCGTTCGCCGGTCTCTCTTAGCGCCTTGCGCAGCCCGCTGTTGGCGGATACGCCACCGGCTATGCCCACATGGGTTATGCCCAGGTCTTTGGCTGCTTTCTCCAGCTTCACCATCAGCGTGCGAATGATAGTATACTGTACCGAGGCGCATATGTCCTTCATGTTCTTCTCAGCAAATTCGGGGTCCTCCTTCCTGCGTGCCTGCAAAAAGTAGAGCACCGAGGTCTTTATACCGCTAAAGCTGAAGGTATATTCCTTCTGCTCGCTCATCGGGAATTTGAATTTCAGTGGGTCGCCCTCGGCAGCGTATTTGTCCACCAGCGGCCCACCGGGATAGGGTAGCCCCAGCATCTTTGCCACCTTATCGAATGCCTCGCCTGCGGCATCGTCCATGGTCTCGCCCAGTACTTCCATATCCAGGTGGTCGCGGCACAGCACTATCTGTGTATGCCCGCCCGATACCGTAAGGCAGAGGAAGGGGAATTCGGGTCGTTCGTCTATGAAGTGTGCCAGCACATGGGCCTGCATATGGTGTACGGCTATCAGGGGTAGGTTCAGCGCCTGCGCAAAGGACTTAGCGAAGCACGACCCCACCAGCAGCGATCCTATCAATCCCGGTGCCTGCGTAAAGGCTACGGCCGTTATATCCTTCTTGCCCAATCCCGCATCCTTGAAGGCCGCATCTACCACAGGCACTATGTTCTGTATATGCGCCCGCGATGCCATCTCGGGCACTACGCCACCATAGCGCTCATGCACCTTCTGGGTGGCTATATGGTTGCTCAGCACCCTGCCGTTCTGTATTATGGCCGCGCTCGTCTCATCGCAAGACGACTCTATGGCCAGTATATTGATGTCTTTTTGTGACATAAGGCGGTAAAATTACGTCAATGTGTTCTCTTTTGTATCCCACTTCATTAGTTGCATCTTTTGTACTTTACACCTTCTATACCTCTCATGCGCATACTATTATACCTCATTTGCCTCTTGCTGGTCACCCCCACCACCCATGGCCAGCAGATAGAACATGAACTAAGCAGCGGCTGGCAGTGCCTCCGTGCCGATGTCGCGGCCAAGTCCAAAGACCGCAAATGGATGGCCCCCGGCGCACCCATACCGGGTAGTATGCCCGCCATAGTACCCGGTACTGTGCTCACCACACTGCTGCACAATGGTAAGGTGCCCGACCCCTTCTTCGGTTTCAACATCACGCGTATACCCGACATATATGAGTCCGGCAGGGCTATGTATACCTATTGGTTCGTAAAGGACCTTGAAGAAAAGGTATCGGGCAACGAGCATGTCTTCCTCCGCCTGCGCGGTGTCAACTATGCCTGCGAGGTATACCTCAACGGCCACAGGGTAGACGAGGGCAGGGTAGAGGGCATGTACCTCCGCCATAGCTTCGATATCACAAAGTTCTTGTCAAAGAACGGTCGTGACCGGCTGGCCATACTGGTAGAGCCGCCATACCATGTGGGCCGCCCCAATGGTGGCCAGGGAGGCGATGGTACTATAGCCCGCAATGTTACCAACCAGTATGTGGCCGGCTGGGACTGGATACAGCCCATTCCCGACCGCAACACAGGCATATGGGACAAGGTGATGATAGAGAAAGTGAAGGGAACGGACATAGAGGATGTACACATCATCACCCATGTGGTGGGCAGGCGTTCCGCCACCGATACCGCTCAGGCCCCCGCTACTATAGATATACACCCTACCTTGTACAATCCCGCCGCTACAGCCATATCAGGTTTTCTTAGTTACCATATCGATGGCACCACCATGCAGATGCCCGTCAGCCTGCCGCCCGGCCGCAGCACCATCGTTATGCCATCATGTACCATGAAGCATCCCCGCCTGTGGTGGCCCAATGGTATGGGCGGTCAGCCCCTCTATGGTCTCAATGTGCAGTTCATTAATGCCAATGGCACCCCCGGCGATGAGGAGCGCTACAGGGTAGGCATTCGCGAGATAACTACCAGCTGGAACACCCACACCCAAAGCCGCGAGATCTATGTCAACGGTCAGCGTATGTTCGTAAAGGGCACCAACCGCATCCTTTCCGATGCCATGCTGCGTTTCTCTCCCGACAGGTATGATGCCGAGGTGCGCTACCACCGCGATATGAATGTGAACATGATACGCGTGTGGGGCGGTGGCATTACCGAGCGGCCCGAGTTCTATAATGCCTGCGACAGGTATGGTCTGCTGGTCTTCCAGGACCTCTGGGCCTCCGGCGACTGCAATGGCCGCTGGTACGATCCCACCAAGAAGGACGATACCGTTACCCGCCGTACCTACCCCGATGATCATAGCCTGTGGCTTGCCTCTGCTGCCGACCAGATAGTAATGCTGCGCAACCACCCCTCCCTTGCCCTCTGGTGCGGTGGTAACGAGATACGCCCGCCGGCCGATATACTGTCCACCCTGCGCGATTCCCTGTTGCCTGCGCTGGATGGCGGCCGCTATTTCTTTGAATACTCCAATCACGACAGCATGTCGCTGCACGCCCACGATGGCCCATACACCATTCAGCCCGATACCTACTTCTGGCAGCACCGCTCTTGGGCTTTCAATTCCGAGGTCGGCTCCATAGGTATGGGCGATATCACCTCCCTTCGTCGCTTCATGCCCGAGGAGCATCTGGTACCCCCACACTATGATGCCGATAAGAAAAAATGGGTGGCCGATACTATGTGGAAATTCCACAAGTATTGCAGCTACGATTCCGCGATAGAGGCCTATGGCCATCCCGACGATGCCGCGCAGTTCGCCCGTCTGGCACAACTGGTCAATTACAACCAGTACCGCGCCCTTATGGAGGGTATACGGTCTCACATGTGGGACTGGTACACGGGCGTAATGGTATGGAAGACGCAGAACCCATGGACAGCCCTCGTAGGACAGATGTATGATGTCTACCTCGATCCCAATGCCTGCCTCTTCGGTATGCGCATCGGCGCACGGCCGCTGCACATCATGTACGACCCCATAGGCCGGCGCATAATGGTGGCCAATGACGGCCATACCGATCAGATGGTGACCATGTCATGGGGCCTCAGCCGTGGGGCCAAGCTTGGCCAGGAAGCTTCCATTGGCAGGCAGGATATGGTGCTGGTAGTACCTGCCGACACCTGTGTACCTGCGCTGTCCATAGCTGCTGAGGTGGCAGAGTATGAGCGTTCGGGTGCATTCCTCTCGCTGGGCCTCAAATGTGCCGACAGCACGCAGGACGAGGAGAACACTTACTGGCTGCCCGATAGCAGGGGTAGCTACCGCTGGCTGCAAGACCTGATGCCTGCGGCCATGCTGATGCATGTCTATGCCTGGACGCCCGGTAAGGGCATACTGGAGCTCACCATCGATATGGACCCCGGTGGCATAGCCTTCTTCACCCACATATCACTGGTAGATAAAAAGACCAAGAAGCGCATACTCCCGGTCTTCTGTGACGATAACTACTTCACCATGATAGGAGGCCGCAAGACCATAAAGGTAGCATACACATCACAGGAGGGCATAGAGCCGGTAATATGCATAGATGGGTTCAATACGGGTAAGCGTTATGTAGAGATACAGAACGAGGTGCCAAAAGAGCTACGCAAGTAATGCCCCGGTTTTTATAGCTATATTTGGTTATACATTTCCGCTCTATGTTCGGTGCGTTTCTAAGGTGGCTTATCAATGCTTGGCTCTATGTCACCGGTAAGGTGGTACCCTACAAGGGCAACGAATGGCTGCGTGGCCCCATGTCCGATACCGAAGTCATAGGTGGTCAGTTCTATGAGCGTTATGCTGCCGACAGGGGCCTTGTTATAGATAAGGACCACAAAGACGGTCTCATAGGCGATTTCGCAGCCCTCATACCCGCCACCGATCCGTTGAAGGACAAGCTGCACCCACGCGTGCGGCACTTCTACGAGCATACCACGCAGTACAAGCTAGAGGTGTGGTCGCAATGGTATTCGCCCATCAGCTTCTTCTCGCGCATCCTCATCAAGAGTGTCAGTACGCGTATGGACCAGCTCAATATACCGCTGGACCCTTTGGAGACCAGCCGGGGCATGACCAACGATGTATTGCAGCTAAAGGACCCAGCCACCGGTGCGCTTGTCTGTGCCTGCTGGCTGCGGCGTTCCATACTGTCGGGCAGGGTGGTGTATGCGGGTTTCTATTCAGGTGTGATCATAGATGGTAGCCCATTGGTAAAGGTCGCCTTCCCCCTGCCCAATGGCAATGTTACCGTACTGCTGCGTGTAGTGGTACAGCCCGATGGTTCTGTAAAGCTCATATCGCGCGGCAGGGGCATTGGCGATGCAGGCTACTACCGTGTTCAGAAACGCGATGCCGATAGTGTTCGACTGCGCTACCTGCCACTGAAAGAGAGCATCCATGTCTATGAAGACGAGCACGGCACCCTCCGCACCGACCACCTCTTCTCCTTCTGGCGCTTCAAATTCCTACACCTACACTATAAGATAATGCCGGTATGAAGAGAGGTAGCAATGAAAAAGGGAGCAGCATCAGCCACTCCCTTTATTTACTCATTCCAATATGCTTCTTTATGCATTCTCCAGCACTTTGGGTGCGGCAGAGCGTATCTCTTCGTTAGCTTTGTCGGCATACTTAGCGAAGTTGTTCACGAACAGTTTCGCCAGTTCGTTAGCCTTCTTGTCATATGCTTCCTTGTCGGCCCATGTGTTGCGTGGGCTCAGTATCTCGGCAGGTACGCCAGGTACAGCAGCTGGCATCAGCACACCGAATACAGGATGCGCCTCATAGCTTACATTGTCCAGTTCGCCCTTCATGGCGGCAGTTATCATAGCGCGTGTGTAGCTCAGTTTCATACGGTGACCTACACCATAAGAGCCACCGCTCCAGCCGGTGTTCACCAGCCATACGTTCACATCGTTGTGCTCTTCCAGTTTCTTGCCCAGCAGTTCTGCATATTTAGCAGGGTGCAGCGGCAGGAACACACGGCCAAAGCATGCCGAGAAAGTGGTCTGCGGCTCAGTAACGCCTACTTCTGTACCGGCCACCTTTGCAGTATAGCCGCTTATGAAGTGGTACATGGCCTGTGCCTTTGTCAGCTTAGATATAGGAGGCAGTATACCGAACGCATCACACGTCAGGAAGAAGATGTTCCTGGGCTGGCCGCCGAAAGATGGTTCTTTCGCGTTCTCTATGAAGTTGATGGGGTATGCAGCACGGGTGTTCTCTGTTATTTTGGTGCTGGCATAATCCACTTTGTTGGTGCCTTCGAAGAACTCGATGTTCTCCAGTATGGAACCATGCTTTATGGCACGGTATATCTGTGGCTCTTTCTCTTCTGTAAGATCTATACATTTAGCGTAGCAGCCACCTTCGAAGTTGAATACCGAGGTCTCGCTCCAGCCATGCTCGTCATCACCTATCAGGGCGCGGTTGGGGTCGGCGCTCAGCGTCGTCTTACCCGTGCCGCTCAGGCCGAAGAACAGGGCCACATCGCCATCTTTACCTTCGTTGGCCGAGCAGTGCATGCTCAGTACCTTGTGGTCGTGCGGCAGTACGAAGTTCAGCACACCGAAGATGCCTTTCTTCATTTCACCGGTATAGCCCGATCCGCCTATCAGTATCACGCGGCGGGTGAAGTTCACTATCGTGAAGTTGGCCTGGCGTGTACCATCCACTGCGGGGTCGGCCTGGAAGCCGGGTGCCTGCAGTATCAGCCAGTCGTGGTTCTGTGTTTCTATCTCTGCAGTTGTAGGGCGCAGGAACAGGTCGTTGCAGAACAGGTTGGCCCATGGGGTCTCGTTCACTACGCGTATGTTCAGGCGGTATTTGGGGTCGGCGCAGGCATATGCATCGCGTACCCATACTTCGCGGCCACCCATATAGGCGCACACTTTATCATACAGCTTGTCGAATGCATCGGGTGCCATAGGGATGTTCACATCACCCCAGTCCACGCTGTGTTCTGTTATAGCATCCTTCACTGTGAATTTATCCTTAGGGGAGCGGCCGGTGAATTTGCCTGTGCTTACGCACAGTGCGCCGGTATCATTGAGCACACCCTGTCCCAGTTCCAGTGTCTTGTTCACGAGCTCTTCAGGGGAGAGGTTCCAGTGCGCTGTGCCGACATTCAGTCCGAGCGAGCTGAGATCGAACGACGGATTTTTTCTGCCAAATTCCTGCATAGATTATTTTTTTATTAAGATTTTTTCAGGCGACAAAAGTAATGCATTAAGCTGAAAGAACGTGTATTAATTTTTCCACGCCAGCAGGTTAAATACCAGTATATATTCCTTTATTTTTCTTCGTAAGATGTATGTATATACCCACATTCAATTCATAGGCATATGCTTCGGGGTGTGGTATAGCGTATAAGTATATCTCTATGAGAGCTTTGCCAGCGCCATAGCTACCCGGGTCATGGCTTCGTGCAGGTTCTCCATCGATGTTGCGGTAGAGAAACGTATACAATCGCCATTGCCGAAAGCACTGCCGCATACACTGCTCACATGCCCCTCGTGCAGTAGGTACATGCTCATGTCCATATCATTATTTATGACGTGTTCGCCATAGCTCTTCCCAAAGAATGAGCTTATATCGGGGAAAGCATAGAACGCTCCTCCCGGCATGCTGGCCTTTACACCCGGCATCTGGCGCAGGGCATTTATCACATGGTCGCGGCGTTCGCGGTAGGCTGCCACCATCTTTTGGGTAGGACCCAGGTCGCTGAGCAGTGCCGCCACCGATGCGCGCTGCGCTATCGCGTTGGTGCCCGATGTGAACTGTGCCTGCAGCTTGTCGCACGCCTGTGCCAGTACCCTGGGTGCGGCCATATAGCCTATACGCCAGCCGGTCATCGCAAAGCCTTTCGACATACCATTTATCACCACCACTCTGTCCTTCATCCCGTCGAACTGGGCTATGCTCTCATGTCCGCTGCCAAAGTTGATGTACTCATATATCTCGTCGCTGATGATGGTGACCTGCGGGTGTCTTTTGAACACCTCTGCCAGCGCTGCCAGCTCGTCTCGCGTATACACCGAGCCCGTGGGGTTGCAGGGCGATGAAAAGATGAACAGTCGTGAGTTTGGGCTTATCGCCGCCTCCAGTTGTTCCGGTGTCAGCTTGAAGTCCGTATCTATGCCGCAGGGTAGGTACTTCACCTCGCCGCCTGCCAGTCGTGCCAGGTCGGCATATGTCACCCAGTAGGGTGTAGGTATCAGCACCTCGTCGCCTTTGTCTACCAGGCAGTGTATCGCATTTGCCAGGGATTGCTTCGCCCCTGTAGATACCACTATCTCGTTCGGCGCATAGTCCAGGTTATTGTCGCGTTTCAGTTTTATGCTTATGGCCTCCTGCAGCTCGGGTATTCCCGCTACCGGGGTATACTTGGTATATCCTGCATTTATGGCCGCTATGGCTGCCTCGCATATATGGTCGGGGGTGCGAAAGTCGGGCTCGCCCAGGCTCAGGTCTACTATATTTATTCCCTTGGCTTTCAGTTCACGGCCCAGCTTGGCCATCTTTATCGTTTGGGGTTCCGAGAAAGAATTAAGTCTTTCAGCTAATCTCATTTCCTATAGAAAATATTAGGCTTACAAACCTACATGAAAAACATGAGAATAGGTTAAAGAGGCAAAAGTCTTTACAGCTTGTCCGGATCGTATTTTCCCGGATACCTTATTCAGCTTTTGTATTAGTGATATTTTATTGTATGTTTGGTGGCAATGCATTATACTGTCAAATAAATACATTTTATGAAACAATACCGCACCATTTGCCTGCTAGTAGCTGCCATGATGGCCCACAAGGCACATGCCCAGGGCATAGCCATGAATACCGATGGCGCTCCCGCCCATAGCTCGGCCATGCTCGATGTCGCCTCTACCACGCGTGGCCTCCTTGCCCCCCGCATGACCACCGCCCAGCGCGATGCCATCCCCGCACCCGCCACAGGCCTGCTTATATACCAGGTAGATGGCACTGCGGGTTTCTACTACTACAACGGCACTGCATGGACCGCCCTCAGCGGCGGTAGCAGTGGCGGTGCGCACTGGGATATCTCCGGTGCCAATATATTCAATGTCAATCCCGGCAATGTAGGTATCGCCATCACCGACCCTGCTGCTACCTTACATACCACTGGCAATGCCATCATAGCAGGTGGTATGGGCACTACCGTATCGGCCGTAAATGCAGTGGCTATGAACCAGATGAGCAATGCAGGAGGTCTTAACTCGGTAGCTGCAAGTGGGGGTACCACTACAGCGTCTGGCGAAAATGCTACTGCCATGAGCTATGGCATCGCATCGGGGCTCACTTCAGTGGCCTTAGGGTCTTCCATTTTGGGAAATTCCCGTGCCCAGGGCCCTCTCTCGGTGGCGCTTGGTGGTGGTTATGCGGTAGGTATCAACAGTGTGGCCATCGGTACTGAGGGCAATATTTTCTCGTCTATCGCAAGTGGCGATAATTCCACCGCCCTGGGTGGTGGTACTGCTAGTGGTACCAACTCGGTGGCTATTGGTGTTGCACAAGGTACTGTTACTTCCAATGCATTGGGTAGTTATTCTACCGCTATAGGTGGCGGTTATGCTGTCGGTACCAGCGCTGTGGCCATAGGTGGTTCCACCGCACAGGCCGAAAATTCTACGTCCATAGGTTTTGGCGCCGAAGTGCTTACCGAGGCCTATCAGAGTTTAGCTATCAATTTTGCTACGACCCGGGCTCCGCGGTCTGTTGCCATAGGTGGTTCGGTCCTCTCTTCGGCCAATACTACCGGTACTTATGCAATGGCCTTGAGTGGCGGTAATGCGGGCGGTGAGAATTCCTTCGCCGTAGGTACCGATGGTATGCATATTTCTTCGGCCATGGGCAGTTTTGCTACAGCTATGAGTGGTGGTATTGCAGATGGGTATAACTCGGTAGCGCTTGGCGGCAACGAGTCGTTTACCAATTCTCATGCTTCAGGAGGTTTTGCTACTGCAATAGCAGGTGGCAATGCCTCTGGTATGGGTTCGGTCGCACTTCTCAATGGCCATGCCGATGGGTATAAGGCATTTGCGGTCAGGGGCATCGCCACCGGCAATTATGCTACCGCTATAGCTGGTGGTTCGGCATCGGGCGATGGTTCTATAGGCATCGGTTTAGGTATAGCAGAGGGGGCAGGTTCCATCGCATTGGGTAGCAGCGCTTCCGGACTATCATATGCCAGTGGCCATGAGTCTGTGGCCATAGGTGGCGGCCAGGCCAGCGGAGTGGGCTCTATAGCATTTAGTGGTGGCAATAGTTATGGTATCCGTTCTTTTGCTATGGGATCTGTCAATGACTACCCCACAACTAATTCAGAGGCTTGGGGAGTGCATTCTATAGCTATGAATGGTGGCCGTGCCTACGGCGAAAGTTCCTTTGCCTTAGGGGGCATTACTACCTCCCCGGCCAGTTCTTCCGTAGCTATTGGCAACACCTCTGTTGCCTTCTCCCCATACTCTATGGCGTTGAACGGTGCCGTCACCAATGGCGAACATGCCGTAGCCATTGGCGCCAGCGACATGGTACAAAGTGATGCTGCCGGTTCATTTGCGATAGCAATGGGCGGCGGAATGGCAAATGGTAATAATTCATTTGCGGTCGGCAGTTATAGTACCGCCCAGGGCAGTGATGCTATATCTTTGGGTAACAATGCATTGGCCAGTGGCTCTAACTCCATATCCTTAGGTCGTCATCTTTTCGCTTCACAGGCTACCGGCGATTTTTCTACAGCGCTTGCCGGCGGCCGTGCTTCCGGCCCCTTTTCCGTAGCTATTGGCACCAACGAAGGTGGTGTTCACCTCCCATCTTTGGCAACTGGTATGTTCGCTACGGCTATCGGCGGCGGTACTGCCAATGGCGTCGCCTCTGTGGCCATAGGCTGGGGACAGGCAGATGCCGATCATTCTGGCGCGTTCATGGGTGGTCAGGCCAGTGGCTATAATGCTATTGCAATAGGTACCGATGGCGCCAGCCCATCAGTTGCCACAGGCACTGCCGCTACAGCTATAGGTGGGGGCAGCGCACAGGGCAACAATTCTGTTGCCATAGGTCCTGGCTCTTCGGCTTTAGGCGCGCGTTCTATTGCGATGCTCGGCGGTTATGCCGAAGACAATTCATGCGCGATAAATGCCACAGCTAGCAATAGTTCATTTGCAGTGAATGGAGCCAATGCCAGCGGCATTTCGTCTATTGCGATGAATAGTGGCATCGCCAGCTACGAATATGCAATAGCCTTGGGTGGTACAGCTACCGGGTATGGAGCGGTTACCATTGGATCTTCAGCGGTCGCAAGTGGGTTAAGGTCGGTCGCTATAGGCGAATATATATCTACCAATGGAAAAATGGGAGCCTTTGCGTTCGGCGATGTTTCTACAGGTACATCTACCGCCAATGATGCCGACAACCAAATGATGATGCGCTTCGCCGGTGGTTATAAACTTTATACCGATTCTAATGCTACAGTAGGCGCACAAATGGCCCCCGGTGGCAATAGCTGGAGCACCATCAGCGACCGCAGGAAGAAAGAGAACTTCAGCGCGGTAGATGGAGAAGCATTCCTGAAGAAAATAGCCGCGTTCTCCCTTACCAGCTGGAACTATAAGGGACAGGATGCTGCCATACACCGCCACTATGGCCCTATGGCGCAGGACGTTTACGCTGCCTTCGGCCACGATAGCTATGGTACCATCGGAAACGATACCACCATCAACCAGGCCGATATGGAGGGCATAAGCCTTATTGCCATACAGGCACTGGAAAAGCGTACACAGGAGATAGCCGTACTAAGGGCAGAAGTAGAAAGGCTAAGGAACGAGAACCGCGACCTCAAGACCATTGTTTCTGAGCAGAACGCCAGCCTCCGCAACGAGATAGACCAGCTTCGTGCCGAGGTACGCGCAGGCAATATCTCTGCAAAATGATCGGCTGTACAGATATCAAGCCCTCTCTTTCATCATCCGGATGGGGTTCAAATAAAATGGTGTGCATCTCTGCACACCATTTTATTTTTGTTGTATATACCGTGACTCCTTATTCTTCCTCATTTTTCTCTTTTCCTTCCACCCTCGTCAGCATTATCTTGTCTATGCGCATGCCATCCATATCTACCGCCTCTATCCTGAACTCCATCCACTCGAACTGCTCGCCCAGCGCAGGTATACGCGCCGCCAGGTGCAGTAGCAGCCCTGCCACGGTATTGAAGCTCTGCTCGGTGTCCATCCCATCTTCATGGCTTATACCGAAGTAGTTCAGCAGCTCGAAGTAGGGGTACTGCCCATCTATCAGCCAACTGCTCTCATCCCTTTGCACTATGTTGTACTCCTGCATCATATTTTCCGATACATCTCCCACCAGCGCATCCAGTATATCATCCATCGATATCATACCCTGCAGGCTGCCATACTCGTCCACTATCATGGCATGGTGCATTCTGTACGCCCTGAATTTCTCCAGCAGTATATAGGGCTGTGTGCTCTCATGCACTATCAATGGCTTTTTCACGAATTTGTCCAGCCCGAAGCTACCCGCCGCCAGGTCTGCCGCGAACATTTCCTTCACATTCACCACACCCAGGAATTTGTCCAGCGTACCATCTGCCACCGGGTATATGGAGTGGGTCTCGCGCTCTACCTTCTTCCTTACCACATCCACGCTATCTTTTATATCGAACCACGCTATCTTGGTACGGTGCGTCATCAGCTCCGATACCTTCCTGTCTCCCAGCGCAAATACCCTGTCCACTATGCTGTGTTCTATGGCCTCTATCTCGCCCACATCGGCGCCCTGGCGCACTATGGCCTTTATCTCCTCCTCGGTCACTTTGCCCTCCAGGTCGTCCTTTATACCGAATATTCGCAGCACTATATCATTGGTCACGGTCAGCAGCCAAATGAAGGGTGCCGCTATCATAGATACCACATTCATAGGCCGCGCCACGAAGGTGGCTATCGTTTCGGGGAACAGCAGGCCCACGCGCTTGGGGATCAGCTCGCCGAACACTATAGAGAAAAAGGTGATGATGATGACAACGCACAGCACCGCCAGCGAATGAGCATATGGCTGCAGTGCATCTATCCGTTCCAGCGCGGCCTGCAGGTCTGTCGTCATTTTCTTGCCGCTGAATATACCTGTAAGTATACCTATCAGGGTAATGCCTATCTGCACCGTAGAAAGGAAGCGGGTAGGGTCGTTGGCCAGTTCCAGGGCCTTTTTCGCATTAGCGTTGCCCCGTTTGGTGGCAGCCTCCAGCTTGAACCGCTTGGAGGAAATAAGGGCTACTTCGCTCATAGAAAAAATTCCATTCAGAAGTATAAGGAGTAATATGATGATGATCTCCATAGTGTGGTGTCGTTAATGCATCTGTCGAACAAGCCTATCCTGCCCGGTCTGTACCAGTTACCAAAGATAGAGAGTTGAAAAAACATAAAAGAATAAAGAAGCATACCCGTTCGTACAAGATCTATGGATACTGCTCTTCCCGGCCTGTTTCTGCTTTACAGCACGCACATTCTACTTCCTTAACCTTACTTTTACCGTTGTAATGGAGTACTTCTTTGTTTTCCTGGCGTCGTTGTTGGTAGATATAGTACCCTTCATAGGGCCACCCGCATGGACCGTCATGGTATTCTTCCAGATCAGATACGGGCTGGATATATGGCTCGTACTGGTGCTGGGCGTTGCAGGTTCTGCATTTGGGCGTTATATCCTAAGCCTGTATATGCCTGTGGTGTTCGGTGGGGTACTCAGTGAGCAGAAGAAGCAGGATATACAGTTCATTGGCGAAAAACTATCGGGCAATAGCTGGCGGGTACGCCTGTTCGCGTTGCTGTATACCCTCATCCCGCTGCCATCTACGCCTCTTTTTACTGCTGCCGGTATGGCGCGTGTGGGAGTGGGCAATATCATACCGTCCTTCATAGTAGGTAAATTCATCAGCGATATGGTGATGGTGCTCACCGGCGATTATGCAGCCCGAAATGCCATAGATATCACCGAGGGACTGGTGACATGGAAAAGCGTATCGGGTGTGGTGCTGGGTGTGCTCATATTGCTGGCGTTCTTCTGCATAGACTGGCGCTACCTGCTACAGAACAAGCGTCTCCGTTTCGACTTCCGTATCTGGAAGTGAGGCTATTTCATTCGTCTGCACTTTGTGGCAAGGCGCTTTTTGCGTGCCAGTTTTTTTAATTGCTTGTCAGATAGCTTATCGCGTACACCGCAATCCCATAGCTCGGTCATGGGGTTGCGCACTTTTATCATGTGCATCATTTCAACTTGTGTTGGCGGCTCTTTCAGTGCGCTGTATTCTTTTTTTGTCATGCCCAGGAAGGCAATTCGCTCCGATACGCCCGCACTTGCTATCCAGTACCCGTTGCCCAGCCGTACCGGCGGCGGCTGACCGGCCATATCTGTAGGAGCAGGGTAGTAGGTGAGCTTGCTGCCATCGGCCGAGAGTTGTACCGCCACCAGCTCTTTTATGTCCGCATCGGTCTTGTACACTATGGTATGGGGTAAAGCTTGCCCCGGCTGTGCAAAGGCCGGGGCAATGCTGTAAGCTAGCGCACTTATTGCCAGCGATAGTGGTATCAAGAGCCTCATTCGGCGATGTTTATCTTTTTGGTGATGGTACCCTTATCGGTAGCGAGCTGTATCATATATATACCCGGCGCCTGCCCTTTTACCGGTAGCTGCATGCTGGATGCATTGGGGTCGGCAGGGAATTTTCTTAGTACTTTCCCGGTCACGTCCATCAGCAGTACTTCCGATACCTTGTGCCGGTTGAACATCACTGTCAGCAGATCCTTTGCAGGGTTGGGGTAAACGAATACATCGTTCTTCATGCTTTCCAGCATGGGTATATCGGCAGCATCGCCCACCTGTACCAGCCTGGGGTTGTCATAGTTCTTGCTGCCCGTGGTATAGAACTCTCCTATGCCATCGTATTTATGCTGTATCTCCAGCGCGTACAGGCCATTGGGTGCGCTCAGTGTAGCCAGGTCGAACCACACTATGTTATATTCATATGCCGCTATGCTCACACCGGTGCGTGTCTGTATAGGGTATACTGTACCTGTGCTCAGGTCCACCAGTTGTGCGCGTACCCATCCGTAGAAGTCGTTCCAGCCCCAATTGTTGATGTTAGTGCCTATAGATACGGCATCGCCCGTATGCATAGGCAGGCCCGATGCTATCTCTATAGTATCATACAGCCTCATATCGGTGTCGTTCTTCACATCCAGTGTGCTGTAGTTGTGTATGGTGCCATTGTCACCTATGGGGGTCCATGTACCGGCACCGGTATTGCGGTACATCAGCTTTAGGGTATACGTCTTAGGCAGCAGGTTGGTCATACCTGTGCTGCCGAAGGTGAGCATGGCCGAGCTGTCGCCTGCCGCTACCGACACTCCTGTCAGCGTGGCCACAGTGCCTTTCAGTGTAGTATTGTCATATACCTGCGCGCATACATCCCCGTTAAAGGGTGTGCTTCTGCTGTTCAGTATCTTGGTCTGCAGCGAAAAAGCCTTGCCATAAGGCAGCGGTGTGCTGTTCATATGCATTACCGGGCGTTTTAGCTTTATGTTGTCGGTATAGGCAGGGTATGTATCGGGTTCTATGCCTACCGTTGCGGTCTGCATCATGTTATAGTTGCCGCCGCTGCCACCGGTGCCTAGTACGGGTGGCGCTACATCATCTACCGAATAATAGCCGTTGGGCCCTGCACCGCCCCATCCCCAGTTGAAATGGAAAAAATCATCGGTGGACCTGTAGCCGTCGGCCACCCATGCATGCCCGCCCGATGTGCCATCGTTGCCTGTGTAGATAAATGGTCTGCCGGCATCCAGCTCGGCTTTCAGCGAAGATATCCATATGGCAGATGGTATGGACGGTATGGGGTAAAAGGTGTACATATAGTCTCCTTCGCGAAGCAGGCCATGTACCGTAGGCTTGTAGTGGAAATAGGTCTTGAACGCATATTCGCTGCTGTTGACATAGCTGGAGTAGTGCGAGACCGGCCACGCACCACTACCGCCCGATGCAGCAGTACCGTAGCGCATGTTCACACTGATGCCGCAGTGCGACATCAGTGTGGCTATGGCATTGTTGGCGATGCTTATAGAATTGGGCATCGATGACCATTGGTAGGTAGTAGCGCCGAAATCGGCTGTGAGTGGCCCATAGGTCATGTCCTCGTATGTGTGCATGCCATCGCCCATCACCGGCCAGTTCCAGAATTTCATTACCTGTGCCATGGCCGTGGCCACGCAGCCGGTCACGGCCAGCGAACTGCCTATGCCGGGGCATAGGGCATTGTAATTGGGGCTCTGGTTCCACAGGGTAGTGAGCATGGGCGCTACCGATGTAGTTCTGGCCGCGGTTGGTGCGGCAGCTACTATCTTCAGTGACGCCCATTTCTCTGCAGTGCCCACTTTAGGGTCCAGTTGATGAGTTACCACATATTCGATCTGTCGCTTGTACCAGTTCACCCACACTACTGCTGCCGGGGCTACCTGGTCTATGTGGAAAGATGCTTCATCGGAATAGGCAAGCACCGGGGCCACCCTGTCGTCTCCCGATACAAGTACGAAACCCTGCCCGTTCTTTATATTGAAGACATATAGGTCTGCCACCGTTCGCCCGTCTATCTGCGATACCGGGGCATACGATAGCGCCAGGTCATCGGGTGTTTTCACGTTCTGCACGCCTTGCCGTACCAGGTAGTTGCAACCTATGGTGCGGGCGGTGGTCTCATCTACCGTTTTTGCAAAAGAATGGAATGGTAAAAGCGCCAGCAGTAGCGCCGGGATGCGGAGGAAGGGTCTTTTCATTTTATCGGGTTTTATTGTAGAGAAATAATATTCTGAACTAGCTGCGGTCGGGTGCTTAATGGAGCTCTTCTTCTGATCTTATTCTTTTATAAGGTATGCGATATGTGCTGATCCTTAGATACGTTATAATACCAAATATATGGAAAAAGTGCGAATGGGTAATAAGATAATTGGTCGTTACCATCACTTTTTTGTGAATGGTCTTACCACGCCCCGAAAGTTCAACTTTTGGTAAGAGTCATTAGCAGGCATGGACGGTCCAGGGCAACACATAGCCAGCCCTGAGGCTTACCGGCCACAGGGTATGTCATGTTTTAAGGAAGATCGCTGTTGTTATTTATCCCTTACCAGCAGGTAGCGGGCCAGCTCGCGCAGTGGTTCTTTGCGCACAGTGGGTATGGCCACATCTTCCAGGTTGGCAAATGCAAGGTCAGCGTAATGGGTCATTGCATCCCGGCATGCCTTGTCGGCGCCAGTGGCAGTGTATAAGGCCAGCATGTCTGCTACTTTTTGGTTGCCGGCATCGGTGGCCAGCAGTTGTGCTATCTGTGCTTTTTGGTCGCCTGTAGCATTCTCCTGTGCTTTTAGCAGCAGGTATGTCTTTTTATTGGCGCGTATGTCGCCGCCGTTCTGCTTGCCTAGTTTTGCAGTGTCGCCAAATGCATCCAGCAGGTCGTCCTGCAACTGGAAAGCTATGCCCATATTCTTGCCGAAGTCGTATAGCTTGCGCGCATTATCGCCCAGCGCACCACCCGTCAGTGCGCCTATCTTCAGGCTGCATGCCAGCAGTACCGATGTCTTCAGTGTTATCATGGTCAGGTACTCCTCTATGCTCACATCGTTACGGGTCTCAAAGTCCATATCCATCTGCTGGCCTTCACATACCTCTATCGCCGTCTTGTTGAATAGCTGTATCACCTGCGGCAGGTTCTTGCGTACATGTGCCAGTTGCTCATAGGCATATATGCACATCACATCGCCGCACAGTATGCCTGCCGTCATGCCATATTTGTGGTGCAGTGTAGGCTGGCCCCGGCGCAGCGGGGCCTTGTCCATTATATCGTCATGTATGAGGGTAAAATTGTGGAACAGCTCTATGGCATTGGCGGCATACCATGCGTCATCTCCTATGGCGTCGAACAATTCGCAAGCCATAAGGCAGAGCACAGGGCGCACACGTTTGCCACCCAGGTGCAGCAGGTAGCTGCACGGCTCGTATAGTGCTGTAGGCTGGTCGGGGAAGGGTAGGGAAGATGTGAAACGGCTCTCGAAGGACCCTGTAAGGTCAGAGAATGACTGCATTTATTTACGTTTTTTTGATGTTCTGCTTTTTTCGTTCTTTGCGGGTCTGCCACGTTTTATGGCCCCGCCCTTCCTGGCGCTTTGCGGGGTCTCTGCCAGTGCATAGTCTATTTGCCTTTTCACCAGGTTGGCGGCCACTACGCGCACTTTTACCTTGTCGCCCATGGCAAATCGCAGGCCGGTGCTGCGGCCTACCAGCGCATATTCGTTCTCGAGAAACTCGAAGTGGTCTATGTCATTCAGGTCGTTCACCGGTACCAGTCCCTCGCATTTATGCGCCACTGTTTCTGCCCAGAAACCGAAGGTGGCCACACCGCTTATCACCGCCTCGAATTCATCGCCCACATATTCCTGTATGTATTCTACCTGCTTGTACTTATTGGCGGCACGCTCTGTCTCCATGGCACGGCGTTCCTGGTCAGAGCAGTGGCGGCATTGAGCCTCCAGGTTCTTTATAGGGTGTATACTGGTGGTGAGGCACTGCTGCAGTATGCGATGCACCAGTACATCGGGGTAGCGGCGTATGGGCGATGTGAAGTGACAGTAATGCTCGAAGCCGAGACCATAATGCCCTATGTTCTCGGTAGTGTATACGGCCTTCGCCATGGTGCGTATGCCCAGTTGCTCCAGTACATGCTGCTCGGGTTTGCCCTGTACGCTCGCCAGCATCTTGTTGAAGGAGCGTGCTATGTTCTCGGGTGTTGTGAGGTCGAACCTGATACCGAAGTGTGCCGCGAACACGGTGAACATTTTCAGCTTGTCCTCGTCCGGCACATCGTGTACGCGGTAGGGAAAGGGTACTGGCTTGTCCTTGTTCCTTATATTGCCCACATACTCTGCAATGGTACGGTTGGCCAGCAGCATGAATTCCTCTATCAACTGGTGTGCCTCTTTGCTCTCTTTTACCACTATGCCTATGGGCTTGCCGGTCTCGTCCAGCTTGAAGCGCACCTCCTGTGAAGAGAAATTTATAGCCCCCTTGCTGAAGCGTTCGGCACGCAACGCCTGTGCCATGCCGTTCAGCAGCATCAGTTCTTTTTTGTGATCGCCGTCAGCACCTTCTATCATTTCCTGCACGTCCTCGTAGGCAAAGCGGCGGTCGGAGTGTATCACTGTCTTGCCTATCCAGGTATCTTTTACCTTACCTTGCTTGTTGATGGTGAATATGGCCGAGAAGGTATACTTATCCTCGTTGGGCCGCAGCGAGCACAGCTCGTTCGATAACCGCTCGGGCAGCATGGGCGATACCCTGTCGGGCAGGTACACGCTCGTAGCGCGGCGATAGGCCTCCTTGTCCAGCAGTGAGTCCGGCAGTACATAGTGGCTCACATCGGCTATATGCACACCCACTTCGTACCAGCCACCTTTCAGGGCCTTGAAGGAGAGCGCATCGTCAAAGTCCTTGGCATCCACAGGGTCAATGGTCATGGTGAGGGTACCGCGCATATCGCGGCGCTGCTTCAGCTCTGCCTTGTCTATACCTTCAGGGTAGCGCGCGGCCTCTTCCAGCACATCATCGGGGAAGGAGAGGGGAAAGCCGTTCTCTACCAGCAGGCCCTGCATGGCTATCTCGTTCATGCTCTCGTCGGTCAGCACGCTTACCACCTCGCCTACGGGGTTCTTTGTTTTGCCCGTCCATTCTACTATACGCACCATGGCATGATCGCCATCTTTTGCGCCGTTCAGCAGGTGCAGGGGTATGTATATGTCCACCGGCATCTTTTCACTGTCGGGTATCATAAAGGCAAAATGAGGATGTACCTCTATATGCCCGCTGAATTCTGACTGCTTGCGGTGCAGTATGGCAATTATCTCGCCTTCCTGTCTTTTATTGTTGTCCCTGTGGCCGCGTACTTCTATGCGCACCTCATCTCCGTTCAGCGCGGTCGACATCCTGTCGGGCCGTATCAGTATATCCTTTTCCAGGCCTTCCACTATCACAAAACCCATTCCTCCACGGCTCACTTCCAGCCGGCCGGTATACATTTTCTTACCGGTATCGGGGCTCTTGTTCTTCTTCGTTCTCTTTGACATTATGAGTATAAAGATACGGCTAAATAAGCTATGGCATTTATAAGTAGCCGTGAAGAAAATATCATATTTATGCTTTGCACGTCTTTTGCAGAAGTGGTCTATGCTTAAGATAATAGATAACTGACCACCGGGAGAAATGATCTTTGAAGGAAGGCGCCCATACCGCTTATCATTTATTTATTTCTGTTTCTATAGCAGTTATCAATTCCCTGGCGGGAGCTAATAGTTTCAATACATCTTCTCTTTCATATTCTACAAGGTCTTCGTAGTCGGCATCTTGCCTCATTTCGAAAAGCGTCATGTAAAATGCTCCGATATGCTCCTTTATGATACTTGTTTTGATAAAATGCAAGCTGAACAACCGTTGCACACCACCATGGGTCTTTGTTTCCTGTCCGTTCTGAAACAGCAAAGCTGTAACGGCATAAAAGCAAGCATAATAAAGACGATTTACAGCAGTGTTCCAAAGCTCGTTCTGAATATGTATCTCCGTTTCATTGAGTGTCTTTTTAGCTTTGGTGAGACGTCTGGCTACTATTTCCTGATCATTTGATCTCATAACACTATGCCATCTTTTGCAACGTTCTTGTAGAAGGGGGTCACTGAGCGCTCTGCTTCCCATTTTTTTCGTGGGCATAGGAAAGGGCTAATGAGAATATCCCTTTCAACCTGTATGTGATACAATGGATAACCGATACGCTTCCTGTCCTCAAAAGTGATCTTATCCTTGTCCAGCAGCACCAGAATGTCTATGTCAGAATCAGCATTATGGTCGCCACGGGCATACGAACCATACAAAATAAGCGTTGCATACGGGTCGGTAGCCAGCACGGAGCGCTTTATTTGTTGTAATATCTGATCGGTATCGGGCATAGCCAAAGTTACCTATTTCTATGAAAAAGATAACGATTTAGCATAGTCTATCGTTTACCTCACCTCTCCGCCATTATCGGCCGTTTCTAACGGCGATGCGAATATCAGCCTGCCATCCAGGTTCTGGGCCATCAGTATCATGCCTTTGCTCTCTATGCCTCTCATTTTGCGGGGCGCCAGGTTGGCCACTACGGTCACTTGTTTGCCCACTATCTCTTCGGGCTTGAAGTGCATGGCTATACCCGATAGCACGGTGCGGATCTCATAGCCTAGGTCCAGTTCCAGCTTCAGCAGCTTGTCTGCCTTTTCCACTTTCTCGGCCTTTAGTATGGTGGCCACACGCAGGTCTATCTTGGCAAAGTCGTCTATGGTTATCTCGGGTTTTGGCGGCAGGTGTTTTGCGGCCTCTTCTGCGGCAGGAGTTTCCTGTGGTGCGGTAGTGTTGTTATTGTCCATAGCGGGTGTTGTTGCTTTTTTCAGGTTATTGTGCAGTTTCTCTACTTGTGCGGCCACTTCTGCGTCCTCTATCTTCCGGAAGAGCAGCTCGGGCGCGCGCAGCGGGTAGTTGGTCTTCAGCAGGGTGATGCTGCCGGCATTCTCCCATTCCAGCATGCGGTCCACCACCTTCATCATATGGCACATCTTCTGTGCTGTAAAGGGCAGGAAGGGGTTGGCCAGTATGGCCAGGTTGGCCGTTAGCTGCAGGCACAGGTGCAGGCAGTTATCTATCAGTTTCTGGTTGTCGGGGTTAGTTTCCAGTGTCCTGGCCACTATCCATGGTTCCTTGTCCTGCATGTACTTATTGGCCTTGCGGGCCAGGTCTATCACCTCGTACAGGCCATCACGGAACTTATAACCCTCTATACAGTTCTGCACACTTATCTTGGCATTCTGTATCTCGGCTATCAGCGCATGGTCGGCAGCATCCATCACATCGGTATGCAGTGCAGGTACACGGCCATTGCACAGCTTGTGCATCAGCACAAAGGCCCTGTTCACAAAGTTGCCGAACACCGATACCAGCTCATTATTGGTCCTGTCCTGGTAGTCCTTCCAGGTAAAGTCGTTATCCTTTGTTTCGGGCGCATTGGCGCACAGCACATACCGCAGCACGTCCTGCTGGTCGGGCATGTCCTTTATGTATTCATCTACCCATACGGCCCAGTTGCGCGATGTAGATACCTTCTGCCCCTCTATGTTCAGGAACTCGTTGGCGGGCACATTATCAGGCAGCACAAAACCCCCATGCGCCTTCAGCATAGATGGGAATATGATGCAGTGGAACACTATATTGTCCTTGCCTATGAAGTGTACCAGCTTGGTATCATCCTTGCACCAGTAGTCGCTCCATTGCGGGGTCAGCTCTTTGGTAGCGCTTATATAGCCTATCGGCGCGTCGAACCATACATACAGCACCTTGCCGTCTGCGCCCGGTATGGGTACAGGCACGCCCCAGTTGCTGTCGCGGGTCATGGCGCGGGGCTGCAGGCCGCTGTCTATCCAGCTTTTGCACTGGCCATATACATTGGCCTTCCATTCGTCCTTCTTGCCATCTGTTATCCACTCCTTCAGCCAGCCCTCATATTTGTCCAGCGGAAAGTACCAGTGCTTGGTCTTGCGTTTAACAAGCGGACCGCTGCTCAGTGCGCTGCGTGGGTTTATGAGTTGCTCCGGTGATAGGGTAGAGCCGCACTTTTCGCACTGGTCGCCATAGGCGTTCTCGTTGGCGCATACGGGGCAGGTGCCCACTATATAGCGGTCGGCCAGGAAGGTGTTCTTCTCCTCGTCATAATATTGCTCGCTCTCGCGCTCCTCGAAGACACCATCATCGTACAGTTTCCTGAAGAAGGCCTGCGAGGTCTCATGGTGTATCTTGTTGGATGTGCGCGAATATATATCGAACGATATGCCCATCTGGGCAAAGCTGTCCTTGATAATGGTATTGTATTTGTCCACCACATCCTGCGGGGTTATACCCTCCTTCATGGCGCGGATGGTGATGGGCACACCATGCTCATCGCTGCCGCAAACGAATTTCACATCCCTTTTCCGGGCGCGCAGGTAGCGAACATATATATCGGCAGGCAGGTAGCAGCCCGCCAGGTGGCCTATATGTACCGGCCCATTAGCATAGGGCAGCGCAGCGGTCACCAGGTATCTCTTGAATTCCATACAGGGTGCAAGATAAACAACAGTTGTCAGTTTATGAGGAGTGCATCTGCCCGGTAGTATCTCACTATTCACGGTCATACTTCATAATTCATCATTCATAATTCATACTTCATCATTTATTACCTTTATACCGCTCATATCTTTCTCCAAAATGAAAATAGAAACATCTACAGGTTTCGATACCGTCTGCATCCGTGGCGGCCATGTTACAGAAGGGCACCGCGCTCATCTCACCCCCATATATGCTTCCAGTACTTATGTGTTCGAGAGTGCCGAGCAGGCCATATCGGTGTTCAAGGGCGATGAGAAAGGCTATGTATATAGCCGATGGGGCAATCCTACCATCACCGAGGCCGAGGAGAAGATAGCCCTGCTGGAGGCCTACAAGCTCACCAACAGCAATGGTACGCCCCTGCAGCTCAAGGCCATATTGCATGCATCGGGTATGGCGGCCGTTACCACCATGCTGCTGGGCAACATAAAGTACGGGCAGAAGCTCATCACGCACCAGTCGCTGTACGGTGGTACGCACGAGCTGATAGAGAAGATACTGCCCGGGCTGGGCATACAGTCCATCATTGTCGATTTTCACGATATCAATAAGGTAGAGGACGCTTTGAAGGCCGACGGCAATATCGGCCTCATGTACCTGGAGACCCCTGCCAATCCCACCTTGCAGTGCATAGACCTGGAGGCGCTATCATCGCTGGGCAAATCTTATGGCCTCACCGTATGTGTGGACAACACTTTTGCCACGCCCTACCTGCAGCAGCCCTTCAGGTATGATGTTGATTATGTCATGCACTCCACTACCAAATTCCTCAATGGCCATGGCACTGCCATCGGCGGTGTGGTCATAGGCCGCGATATAGAGAAGATGGAGGGCCCCATGACCAAGACGCATCGCCTGCTGGGCGGCAATAGCAATCCGTTCGATGCTTTCCTGCTTACTAACGGCCTGAAGACCTTTGGCATTCGCATGGAGCGCCATTGCAGCAATGCAGCAAAAGTGGCAGCTTTTCTGGAGCAGCACCCTGCTGTAGGTACGGTCAATTACCTGGGCCTTGCCAGCCACCCCGATCATGCTACTGCCATGCGGCAGATGAAGAACGGCGGCGCCATGATGAGCTTTGAACTGAAGGATGGCTTCGATGCCGGGGTAAGTTTCATCAACAAGCTCAAGATGTGTACCAATGCGGTATCGCTCGGTACCTGCGATACGCTGGTATCGCATGCCCCGTCTACTACTCATATGGGTGTGGACAGGCAGCAGCGGCTGGCGTTCGGTATCACCGATGGCCTCATACGCATGAGCGTAGGTATGGAAAATGTTGAGGACATCATATCCGACCTGGACCAGGCCATGAAATAGGAGAGTCCAAATTTCAAATTTCAAATTCCAAAATTCAAAATTCAAAGGTCAAACTTCAAATAACAAATTCCAGATCTCAAATTTCAAAGCCTGGCTTTTCTACTTAATGACCAACTACTATCTACTAACTACTATCTACTAATAAAAAATGAAGATCGACATACATACGCATATCATGCCCGAGCATATTCCCAATTGGTTCCAGAAGTTCGGGTATGGGGAGTTCATAAGGCTGGAGCATCACAAGCCCTGCTGCGCACGCATGATAAAGGGTGACAAGGTGTTTCGAGAGATAGAGCAGAACTGCTGGGATCCTGCCACCCGCATGAAGGAGATGGATATGACCGAGGTAGGTAAGCAGGTGCTTTCTACCATTCCTGTGCTGTTCAACTATTTTGCGAAGCCCGAACATGCGCTGGAGACCTCCCGCTTCTTCAACGATCATATAGCCCAGTGCTGCGACCATCATCCCGACCGCTTCATAGGTATAGGTACAGTGCCTATGCAGGATGTGGATACTGCCATCAAGGAAATGGAGCGTTGCGTTACCGAGCTAAGAATGCCCGGGTTGGAGATAGGCTCCAACATCAATAACAAAAACCTCAGCGATACCTCATTCCATCCCTTCTGGGAAGCGGCAGAGCAACTGGGTTGCAGCATTTTCGTACACCCGTGGGAAATGATGGGCGAGAACGATATGACCCGCTACTGGCTACCGTGGCTGGTGGGTATGCCCGCCGAGACCAGCCGTGCCATATGCTCTATGATATTCGGTGGTGTGTTCGAGAAATATCCGAAACTGAAAGTGGCTTTCGCACATGGCGGTGGCAGCTTCCCCCTCACTATAGGCCGCATAGAACATGGCTATAATGTGCGCCCCGACCTCTGCGCCATAGACAATGCCGTGAACCCACGGAACTACATAGGCCGTTTCTGGATAGATGCCCTTGTACACGACCCCAAGGCGCTGGACTTCGTGGCCGATGTAATGGGGCATGACAAGATATGTATGGGCAGCGATTATCCCTTCCCCCTGGGAGAGCATCATCCCGGCAAGCTCATAGAAAGCATGGGCTATCCGCAGGATGTAAAGGAAAAGCTGCTCTACAGAAATGCTCTCGATTGGCTGGGGCTGCCTGCATAACTGGTCTACTGCAACACTATCTTCCTTCTTACCGGCTGCCCATTCACATGGGCCGATAGATAGTATATGCCGGGTGGTTGCGTCGAAAGGTCCAGCAGTATATTTCCACCGGTCTTCCCGGTTATGGAGAATGGTACTTTTCTGCCCACTATATCACTGATGCTGATATCCTCAATGGCCTTATCACAGTTGATGTGAAATGTGCCTGCAGATGGGTTCGGGTAAATGTCCAGGCTCGTTCCGCTCACATCATCCACAGCTCCTGTTACAGGGTCGTAGATGCATATGCCGAATGTGGCCCCGCCGGGTGCATTGGCATATGCGTTCTCGGCATGGTCGTACACTCTTATATAGTAGGTATTGCCCGCAGCCAGTGTTGTCAGCGCTATCGTCTCTGCCTGCCCGGTGCCATTGGCGTTCATGCAACTGCCTATCATGGTGGCAGTAGCGCATACCGTGCTGTATACTTCTACCACTGCGTCGAAGTTAGCGCCGCTCTGTACCCGCACATTCAGGGTGGGTAGGGTAGCGGTAAATGAGTACCACACATCCTTTACATTGCTATTGACACCACTGTTGCTGCAACTGCTGCTGCTCGTCATTATAGAGGCCGTTGCACCGCAGGTAGTGCCATTGGCAGGGGTACACATACTGCCCGGTACCAGTACCGCAGGTGCCGGCGGCCCATAGCAAAAGTCGTTGCCCGTGGTCGGCGAACAGGCCGATGTACTGCTGCAGCGGTACATATTCCCGGGGTTGTAGTAGTGGTCCAGTATCCAGGTATATGTCTGCCCAGCCAGTGCCCATCGCTGCGATCCCCACTGGCACATGCCCCGCCAGTGCCCTGCCGATGCCTTTCCGGCGCATACCGCATCGCCGGTACAGGGCCATGCGGGTGTGCAGGTGCTGCATCCCGTAAACCCATCGCCGCAGCCGAACCCGTTCGTCTCGGCAGCATATTCCGACCGTGCTATGGGGCCACCCACGCCTGTGCTCAGTATCTCCGATGCCGTAGCGCCCGCGGCCGCCTCGCATGCCGATGATGATGCCGCACTCCACACCTGCTTGCAGGTGGTATTGGCCAGGTCGTAGGTGCCATTATAAGGGTTGGCTACATAGTACGCCCCATAGCTGCGGTATGCCACAGATCCCGCTTTTAGCGACTCCACATTCCACGATGGTATCCATTCATCGTTCAGCCCCGTGCGTGCATAGGTCTCCAGGCTCATTACCTCTACCGTGCTGCATGCATTGCAGGTACAGTCGGTACCTACGCGTATGGTAGCGCCCGGTGTGCATTGTGCCGCCAGGAACCGGGGCAGCATTAAAAAGACAATGATGACAAGGAAAATTCTCATTCGTACAGTGGCTTAGGGTTCATATAGTTCGTGGTGTATCTCTCTTTTGGTAACTATAGTTTCGCTATGGCTTCCCGCTCCCTGCTTCATTCTTATGTTCAGTATCATATCGCCATCGGGCCAAAGGTCGAAGTGGCTGCGCTGTTCTGTAGTATATCCCTCCTGTGCGAAATGCAGTACATCCCTTCCCGTCAGTTCTGTCTTATTTGTAGGCAATGGTAATATCAGCCGGTAAAGGCCACCGCTGTCCGATACCGCGCTTGCCGAGCCATCCGCTGCTTTTACCGTCACATTGCTCAAAGGCAGCCCTGTCGCATCATCTATCACAAAGCCCGTTATCACCACGGCATCTGGGCGGTGTATGCTGCGCAGGTATTCGGGCGCCAGTTCTCTTACCCGCTCCTTGTTCACCAGCCTGAAGTTCACGTTCAGCGTTTGCTGCTTTACCTCCAGCCAGGTGCTCATCGCCTCATACCCATGTGCGATCACGGTCACATCGTACCTGCCATCGGGTATGGGCAGGGTAACAGTGCCATTGGCGGCTACCTGGCCTTGCTCAACCTTATAGGCAGTATCTCCATTCGCCTTGCTTGTTACCATCATATGTTCGGGTATCACCCTTATGCCTGTCTGTTCGTTGAAGAAACGGAAACGGAACGCGCTGCCCTGCGCATAAGCGCCGGAGCATACAAAAGCCAGTAGTAGCTGTAATAGTATCTTCATCCTTGTTCTCTGAGAGCGTATCGCGAAATTAGGACGAAGCCCCGCCACTATCGCAGGCAGGTTTTACACATAATTGTGGATAAGCATTGATGTATGAGGCTCACTGAATGGCGATGACAGTATAAAGGGGAGGGCCGTTCTCTACCATAGAGTGTGTGCCTACGGCTGTTATGGTCACTTTTTTGCCTATGGCCTTGTCCAGGTCCAGCTTGCTTTTCAGTACCATCCGGTCATTGGCTGTTACCAATATGTGCGTTCCATATTGGTATGTTGTCATTCCCTGCCGTTCCACTATGCCGGTGCGTACCACTATATCCGTCTCGCGATGCCTGCGGCAAGAAGCCAGCAATAGTATGAGAGCAGCTATAGAACAGTAAAGTACGATGGATATACGCTGCATGATGGAAGAATTGGTAGTTGTAATATGAACATAACGCAGAAAAACGAAATTTATTTCCGCATCCCTCATTCATAATTCATAACTCCTAATTCACCAACCTCATTGCCGCTACCTTTTCCAGCTTATTGCGCAGGTCGTTCAGGCTTACCGGTTTGTACAGGTGGTCATCGAAGCCTGCATCTACTATTCTCTGCTGCTCTGTTACCGATGCGGTAAAGGCCACGGTATATGTCCGTGCTTTTACGGGGTCTTTGTCAGAGCGTATCTTGCTTACGGCCTCATATCCGCCCATCACAGGCATATGCAGGTCTACGAATATGGCATCGAAATCGCTGGCTATGAAAGCCTCATATGCTTGCTTGCCATTCTCTACTATCACCGGTTCTATCCCCAGCTTTTGCAGCTGTTTCTTTATTATCATCCGGTTTATATTGTTATCCTCGGCTATCAGCACCTTTACATGGCCCATGTCTCCGGTACCTTGCGACAAATGAGGTAGTTCCGGCTCCAGACCTGCCGCAGCTATCGTAAGCGGCAGGGTGAAGAAAAAGCGCGACCCCTTGCCGGGTATGCTTTCCAGGTTTATCTTACTATTGAAAAGTAAGAGCGTCTGCTTTACTATGGCCAGCCCCAGACCCGTGCCGCCATACTGCCTCAGTATATGCGACCCTGCCTGCGAGAAGAGGTCGAATATTGCTTCGTGCTTGTCGGCAGGTATGCCTACTCCCGTATCTATCACTGAGAACATTACATCCATGCCGCTGGCCGTTCTGCCGGCCAGTTCCAGTTTTATGGTCACACTGCCCCTGTCGGTGAATTTTATGGCATTGCCCACCAGGTTGTACATCACCTGTGCCAGCCGGGTAGGGTCGCTCACTACCGTCATACCTGTTATGCGCTGGTCTACGTCCATTACCAGGTCCAGCTTGCGGCTGCTGGCTCTTATACGCATCACGTCGGCTATGTCCTTTATCAGTTCCGATAGTACAAAAGGGGCCGAATCCAGTACCAGCTTGTCCGAATTGAGTTTGTTTACATCCAGTATGTTATTGATGAGCGATAGCAGGTCGTGTGCCGATAGCTGCAATATCCGCAGGTTCTCTTTTTGCCGTTCTTCCGGCTTGTCCTCTATCAGCAGTTCGGTTATACCCACTACCGAGTTCAGCGGTGTGCGCAGCTCATGCGACATGGTGGACAGGAAGTTGGTGCGCGATGTTGCCAACTGGTTGGCCACTGCTATAGATGCGGTCAGGTCTTTGTTCAGCTCTTCCTTCTCCCCAAGATTCAAATGAAAAGCCCTGAAGAACAGGTAATGCGACACCGCTATGGACACAAAGTTCAGTATCACTATTATCTCGAAACCCGGTGATGCGAGTTCCTGGGCAGTATTGGCCGAATAGATATCAGTGCTTCCCCTGAATAGCATCAGTATCACCACCGGCAATGTGCTGGTGATGGTATAGATGACCCCCCAGGTGCTGCCAAGCGCAAAGAAGCTGCTCATCAATACCATGAACACGAACTGGATAGTGACCAGGTTGATCTTGTGGGCGAATACGAAAATATTGGTCCACACTATGGCCACGCCCAGCAATATCATCACATGGGTGATGACCTTCAGGTGAGCCGGCCTGTACAGCAGCCATTTCACAAGCCCTACATACAGACACAGCGCCACTACGGCCCGCGATACCTGCATCGTTTGTCCGAAACCTATGCCCATGCCCACCACTATGGCGGCTTTTGCCACAGAGAACATGAGTATGGTATAAAGGATAGGTATACGCACGCGGATAAAACTATCCGGCTCTGCGTGTTCGGCTTTTTTCAGCGACCAGTTGAAGAAGGGTAATGGGTTGTTCATGCTGTGTTACACGGGCATAAATATACCATTCTAATTTTATAAAATGTTGATCGCCCTTATGTAGTACGAACTACGCACATGTGTGTGCCTGCTTTTTGCCATGTACTGCTTCGTGGCTTCTTATCACTTGCCATTGTGCAGGTTGTAGCGTGTTTTTATTGGCTTTTAAATATCCGCGTATTATCTTTGTGACATACATTCTCACATATAATAAAAATTCATCCGGATAAAATGAACTGGAAAAATTATTTCAGCACATCTATTGGTAAAAAACTCCTTGTTGGCGGTACCGGTCTCTTTCTCATTTCCTTCCTTGTGATACATTGCTATGTCAATGCTATGATACTGTGGAACGATAATGGCAAGCACTTTACCGAGGCAGCCGCCTTTATGGGAGGCAATGTAGCCGTAAGGATACTGGAGATAGGCCTTTTCGCAGGTCTCATACTGCACATTGTGCAGGGCCTCATGCTGTGGAGCCAGAACTCAAAGCGCCGCCCCGTGCGCTACGAGGTAAGCGCCGGCAGCAAGACCAGCCGCTGGTACAGCCGCTCTATGGGTCTGCTGGGTACGCTCATCCTATTGTTCCTTATCCTGCACCTTTATCATTTCTGGGCGCCCAACCGTTATGGTCAGGCCTTCGACCCTGCATGGCGCGAAGAGGACCTTTATGAGAAAATGGCGCTCGTTTTCAGCGAAACATGGGTGGTCGTTATATACATACTTGGTTGCTTCTCCCTGGCATGGCACCTTATGCATGGCTTCTTCAGCGGCTTCCAGACATTCGGCCTCACTACGCACAAGTACAAAGGCATGATACGCTCTATAGGCGTTGCTTTCTCTATACTCATACCGCTGCTGTTCGCCATCATGCCTATATACATGCATATGGTAGGCAATAGCGTACCTCACCAGTAATAGACCCCACGATCCATAATTTATAATTCAGAATTCCTAATTCAATATTCATGGCACTTAATGCTAAGATACCGGCAGGCGAACTGGCCCAGAAGTGGGAGAAATACAAATCTACCTGCAAGCTGGTGAACCCTGCCAACAAAAGGCAGCTGGAGATAATAGTTGTAGGTACCGGTCTTGCCGGCGCATCTGCTGCTGCATCACTCGGCGAAATGGGCTATAAGGTAAAGACCTTCTGCTTCCAGGATAGTCCGCGCCGTGCGCACTCCATAGCAGCACAGGGTGGTATAAATGCCGCCAAGAACTACCAGAACGATGGCGATAGCACTTACCGTCTTTTCTACGATACCATCAAAGGTGGCGACTACCGTGCGCGCGAGGGCAATGTGCATCGCCTGGCCGAGGTGAGCGCCAACATCATAGACCAGTGCGTGGCTCAGGGTGTGCCCTTCGCCCGCGAATATGGCGGTCTCCTCAGCAACCGTTCTTTCGGTGGTACACAGGTACAGCGTACATTCTATGCTGCGGGGCAGACAGGCCAGCAGCTGCTTATAGGCGCCTACCAGGCACTGGAGCGCCAGGTGGCCCTCGGCACAGTGACCCAGTACTCGCGCCACGAGATGCTGGATGTGGTGATCATAGACGGCAAGGCACGCGGCATCATAGCCCGCAACCTCGTTACCGGCGAGCTGGAACGCCACTTCGGCCATGCGGTGCTGCTTTGCACCGGTGGTTATGGCAACGTTTTCTACCTCTCTACCAATGCCATGGGCAGCAACGTTACCGCTGCATGGAAGGCACACCGCAAAGGAGCCTTCTTCGGTAACCCATGCTTTACGCAGATACACCCCACATGCATACCTGTTAGCGGCGACCACCAGTCAAAGCTCACCCTCATGTCAGAGTCGCTGCGCAATGATGGCCGCATATGGGTGCCCAAGAAACAGGGCGACAACCGCAAGCCTACCGATATAGCCGAGGAAGAAAGGGATTACTACCTGGAACGCAGGTACCCTGCCTTTGGTAACCTGGTACCGCGCGATGTGGCCAGCCGTGCCGCCAAAGAGCGTTGCGATGCCGGCTATGGTGTGGGGTCGTCCAAGATGGCCGTATACCTCGATTTCGCATCGGCCATAGAGCGCTACGGCAAGGTAGAGGCCAACAAGCAAGGCAAGGCCAATGCCGACAAGGCCACCATCATTGCCCTGGGTAAAGATGTGGTGAAAGAAAAATATGGCAACCTCTTCGATATGTACGCCAAGATAACCGGCGAGAACCCATACGAGGTGCCTATGCGTATATACCCTGCGGTACACTACACTATGGGTGGCCTGTGGGTAGACTATGAGCTCATGACCTCTGTGCCCAACCTATATGCCCTCGGTGAGGCCAATTTCTCCGATCACGGTGCTAACCGCCTCGGCGCCTCTGCCCTCATGCAGGGTCTGGCCGATGGTTACTTCGTTATACCATACACACTCGGCAACAACCTTGCCGATGACATACGCACCAAGGCCATACCTACCGATCACCCCGCATTCGTGGCGGCAGAGAAGGAAGTGGCCGACCGCATCAACCGCCTTATGGGCATCAAAGGCAAGGAGAGTGTGGAGAGCTTCCACAAGCGCCTTGGCAAGATAATGTGGGACAAATGCGGTATGGGCCGCAACGCAGCAGGTCTGCGCCAGGCCATAGAAGAGATACAGGCACTGCGCAAGGAGTTCTGGAGCAATGTGCGCATACCCGGCGAGATCAACGAGTTCAACCCCGAGCTGGATAAGGCCAACCGTGTTGCCGACTTCCTGGAGCTGGGCGAGCTGATGTGCAAGGATGCCCTGGACCGCAACGAAAGCTGCGGTGGCCACTTCCGCGAGGAATCGCAGACCGAGGATGGCGAGGCGCTGCGTGATGATGAAAAGTACATGTACGTTGCCGCATGGGAGTACAAGGGCGAAAGCCAGTACGAACTGCACAAGGAAGACCTCATTTACGATGTGGTACACCCAAGCGCGCGTAGCTATAAATAATGAACAAGTGGCTGCTCATATCAGTGTTCTGCTTTGGTAGTACTGTATGTGCGGCCCAGGATGAGCAAGTTCTTTCACATATACCGGCCATCGGTAGCGCCATAAAGGCTTTTATACCTAAAGGATACGATAGTGTATATAGTGCTCGTGGCGATATGAATAAGGACGGGCTGGAAGACGTGGCCATAGTACTGGCCAAGACCGTACAGGAGCCGGGAGACGAAAACGTGAACGACGACCCGGCGAAGGATGCAGATGAAGGGTACAGGTATCTGGTAGTACTGCTGAGGACCGCCAACGGATGGAAACTCGGTGGCAAAAGCGCTACAGCGGTATACTGTCGTACCTGTGGTGGCGTTTTCGGCGACCCGTTCGAGAGCATCACTATCAAAAAGGGAGTGATGGTGATAGAACACTATGGTGGTTCGCACACACGGTGGGCTGTTACCACCAGGTTCCAGTACAGGGGCGATGCGTTCTACCTGATAGGCAGAACGGATGCCAATATGGAGTCGACATGGGATTGCGATGAGCAACCCATAGAACTGACAGACACGAACCTGCTTACCGGCGAACGGTACAGGAAAACGGTGACCCGGGAGTGCAAGCATGTGCTGGACAAAAAAGACAGGGTACCGAAGAGTCCGTTAGTAAGACTTGAGGATGTGAAAGAGTGACGACAGTTGAAAATGAATTGAGTAAAGAAATAATAATATATCTCTACGATAAAGAAGTATACTTATGCAGCATTATAACATGAACCTCAACCTCAAAGTATGGAGGCAGAGGAATAACAAGGTAAAAGGCCATTTCGAAACATTCCATGTAAAGGGGATATCTTCCGAGATGTCTTTCCTCGAAATGTTCGATGTACTGAACGAGCAGCTCGTTGCAGAAGGCAAAGACCCCATAGCTTTCGATCATGACTGCCGCGAGGGCATATGCGGTATGTGCAGCATGTACATCAATGGCCGTGCGCATGGCCCATGGCACGAGACCACTACCTGCCAGCTGCATATGCGCGAGTACAGGGATGGCGATACCATAGTGGTAGAGCCTTGGCGTGCCGATTCGTTCCCCGTTATCCGCGACCTGGTGGTAGACCGTTCGGCCTTCGACCGCATCATAGCGGCCGGTGGCTATATATCTGTGAATACAGGTAATGCTGTAGATGCCAACTCACTGCCCATAGAGAAGCAGAAGGCCGATGAGGCTTTTGCTGCTGCTACCTGCATAGGTTGTGGTGCCTGTGTGGCCGCCTGCCCCAATACATCGGCCATGCTCTTCGTATCGGCCAAGGTGTCGCACCTGGCGCTGCTGCCGCAGGGCGATCCCGAGCGCAAGGTACGCGCTGTGAACATGGTACAGCAGATGGATACCGAAGGCTTCGGTAGCTGCACCAATATAGGCGCCTGCGAGGCAGAATGTCCCAAGGGCATATCGCTAGAGAACATAGCCCGCCTCAACAGGGAATATGTAAGTGCGGTATTCTCTGGCAGCAAGCAAGGATAAAATTGCTCCTATATATAACTTCAAAGGGTCGGATGGTGATGCCATCCGACCCTTTTATATTTACAGGTATTGCTATGTTCTCATATCAATTGAACACCTAAATGATGCATTTGTTCAGCCCCTCCCAAGCCTCCCCATTGGGGAGGTGATGAACTGTGGAATGTTGAGAAGATATTTTGCATGCTAGATATAGATGTAGAAAATGGTATTACTCGCTGAACTGTATGGCCTGCATATCCAGCACATGTATCTCTACACCCGTGCCCGCGTTCCAGAACCGTACATGCACACTGTCAAATGGCTTTCGGGGCAGGTCCATGTCCAGCGCTATGGTGCGGGTCTCCTGGCGGTTCAGCACCCTGTACACTCTCAGCAGGTTCTGTTTCACTACAGCGTTCTTGTTCTTGCTGTCTGTCAGCTCTGCTATCATCTGGGTCATTTTCCAGGTGTCCCATTCTTTCTCCGTACTGCGGAAGGTAGCCTCTATCCTTAGCCGGTCGCCCTTACTGCGGTCTATCGCAAATGCATATACAGGGCTTTCCTGGTGGTCTTTATCCAGCCGCAGGTAACGGGTATGTGTGGTGGTGTCTGCTACATATGCGCTGCCGGTATCCTGCGCAAAGCTGGCGTGCCATATCACCTTGCTGTTCATGGGCTGTTCTTCGTACAGGTCGGCATTGTCGCGCAGGAAGATAGTGCCCTCCGGTGCGCTCCAGCGGCCCACCACCCGCCAGAAGTAGCGTTTGGTCATACTTTCGCTATCATACAGCTTGCCGCCATGGTACTGCACTGTAAGCCATAGATTATAGTAGGTCAGCAGCAGTACCACCGGCCAGAAGATCACTGCCAGCCACCTCCTTTCAATAGCCACCTCTACCGCCGCCGCTATGGGAAACATCAGTACCGGGTAGCTCTGTACCATGGCCCTGCCGCCATACCACCATATGTCCCATGCCGTCACCACATAATAGTTCAGCAGGAAGAAGGCTATGATGGCCACTTTGTTCTTTCCTCTCATTGCAAAAGGAAGCAGGCCCAGGAAGGCAAATACCATAATGGGGCTGTACACCAGCCAGCCGCTGCGGTAGCTGAGGGTATAGTCATATATGTGCGGATGTTTCCACGAGAACTCCTGCCCGCCATAGCTATACACCATCCAGTGCCCCGATGCGTATTTCCAGTATATAAGCTGTATGGCCACTACAGGTGCGGCGCACGCCACTGCCAGCAGGAAGAGCCTGTACCTGCTCACAAGCAGTGCCATGCGTTCGCGTATGCTCGTTATCGATATTCCCTCCATGCCCCACAGCAGCGGTATCATGCAGGACAGTATATCTGTAGGGCGGGTAAGCGTGGCCAGGCCCACCAGCAGGCCTATGCGTATGGCGTGTTTTGCTTTATATTCCCTGTAGAAATGGTGCGTGTTCAGCAGCAGCAGCACATAGAGCGTGAACAGCCAGCAGTGCGACATGCCACAGTCTATGGCCGCATAGTTCAGATAATTGCTGCCTGCTGCCAGCATCAGCAGGGCTATAGCCACTACCTTATCGTCATAGTACAGGAGCAGCAGCCTGCGCAGGTACCATAGTCCCAGTATCGATACCAGTATACCACCTAGTTGTATGGCCAATTGGTAGGGTGGGGAGAAGCCATCAGGCGGGTAGCCCAGTGGCTTTGCCATTATATGTGCCGCAGCAAAGAATGGCAGGTACATCACCGCCATGCCCGATGAGTACTTCATCACATAGTTGCCGTTCTCCACCTTCATCGCCTGCTGAAAATCCTGGTTGGTGGGGGCGTACCTGTTCAGTATACTGTCTTTGAACGACTGACCCGTGAGGTCGTTGTATATGAATATGGAGGGCAGGTACCAGTAATACCCCGATACGTCCCACGATAGGGTGGCCTCTGTCTTTTCCTGCTTCCATTTGGGGTAATACCAAAAGGATGCTACGAGCATCAGCGCAACAGATACCATATACGCAATGCGTGACAACATGGGGACTATTGTAGTGGGGGCCGGGTTGAGAAGGGGCCGGTCCCGGTCTAAAGAAACGGCAACTTTGGCACATTTGCGCATTCCTTCCGTACAAGTTTATTATTTTTATGCCGTGATACCAATATCCCGCCTCTGGGCGCTCCTTGCTGTTCTGTTCCTGTTCCTTTCTGTTTCTGCCTGTAAAGAGGACGAGACACCAGAAGGTGTCAACCCTGCCGAGGGTTCCTATTTTTCCATAAGGCAGTATGCGCAGGACCAGTGGAACACCTTCAGGGGCGAGCCCTTCCTCATCCTGAAGACCGTAAGGGTGAACAAGGGAAAGTACGACAGCAGCTATACCAATTCCGATACGCTGGATTGGGGAGGGATACTGCAGAAGTTCTTCGCCACCGAGATAAGCGACCCCTCTTTTCTGGGCAAATACAAGTTCACCCAGTTCAACGACGAGCAGGACGATTCGCACAACTATTTTTATGAGGCGCTCGAGGACGACCTGTATACTCGCAAGCTGCTCATATCTGTAAGCCAGGAGACCAATGTAGCGCAGGGTATATATATAGAGGCCATAGACAAGGCACCGCTGGAAGAAAGGATGGTGAAGCTCTACTACAAGCCCATGAAGCGCATTCAGATACAGGAGATAGTGACACCGCTCTTCGGCGAAAAGACACATACCGTCACCGAGTACGAGTTCGAGCGGTGACCGGCGGCCTCGGTGTGTTGGTTTCCTGTAAATAGGCGAATAATAACGAAGGGATAGTGAAGAGATGACAAGAGAGCAATTCAGCGACATATCGCAGACCATACCCAACAAGCCCGGCTGTTACAAGTATTACGACCGGCAGGGCGAGCTGCTGTATGTAGGCAAGGCCAAAGACCTGCGCAAGCGGGTAAGCTCCTATTTCAACAAGACGGTAGATAATGTAAAGACCCGCAGGCTCGTTGCCCTCATCCACAGCCTCGACTTTACTATTACCGATAGCGAGCACGATGCTTTCCTGCTCGAGAATTCACTTATCAAGCACTTTCAGCCCCGCTTCAATATCGCCCTCAAGGACGATAAGACCTATCCATATATCGTCATCCGAAACGAGGCCTTTCCGCGTGTCTTCCTCACCCGCCGCATAGTGCGCGACGGCTCGGAATACCTGGGGCCTTTTACAGGGGTCTTTCATGTAAAAGAGCTGCTGGAGCTGATAAAGCAGAACATTCCCCTGCGTACCTGCAACCTCAACCTTTCGCCCGCCAATATAGCCAGGGGCAAATACAAGGTGTGCCTGGAATACCACCTGGGCAATTGCAAAGGCCCATGCCAGGGCTTCCAGTCGGTAGAAGATTATAATACCGGCCTGCAGCAGGTACGCCATGTTCTCAAAGGCAATATAGGCGATGTGATAAAGCACCTAAGGGGAGAGATGATGAAACACGCCGCCGCGCTGGAGTTCGAGAAAGCGCAGGTGCTGAAGCACAAGATAGACTGGCTGCATGGCTACAGCGCACGCTCTGCCGTTGTGAACCCCCGTATGGACAATGCCGATGTGGCCACCATCCTCAGCGACGAGCACAGCTACTTTGTGAACTATATGATGGTGAGCATGGGCAGCGTGATACAGGTGAAGACCATTATGATAGAGAAGGTGCTGGACGAGCCCGAGAGCGATGTGCTCTCGCTGGCGCTCGATACCATGCGCAATACCTTCCAGAGCAATGCCAATGAGGTGATAGTGCCTATAGAGATAGATGTGACCGACCCTGCCGTTAAGGTGACCATACCCAAGGTGGGCGACAAGAAAAAGCTGCTGGAGCTAAGCCTGAAGAACGCAGAGATATTCAAAGAGGACATTCGCAAGAAAAAGACCCTGCTCATAGCTGAGAAGACCCGAGAAGAGCATATGGCCGTGCTGGAAGAACTGCAGGATTCCCTGCAGCTACCCGACCTGCCTGTGCATATAGAATGTTTCGATAACTCCAACTTCCAGGGGGCATACCCGGTATCGGCCATGGTGTGCTTCCGCAATGGCCAGCCGTCCAATAAGGATTACCGTCACTACCACATCAAGACCGTAGAGGGCATCAACGACTTCGCCTCCATGAGCGAGGTAGTATACCGCCGCTACAAGCGCCTCACCGATGAGCAGCGCCCCCTGCCGCAATTGGTGATCATAGATGGTGGCAAGGGTCAGCTTGGCGCCGCGCTGGAAAGCATAGAAAAGCTGGGTCTTACCGGCCGCATGGCCCTTGTGGGCCTGGCCAAGCGCGAGGAATCCATTTTCTTCCCTGGCGATACCGACCCCATACAGCTTCCCTACGATAGCCCGGCGCAACTGCTCATACGCCGCATTCGCGACGAGGTACACCGTTTCGGCATCACCTTTCACCGGCAGACCCGCAGCAAGGGCACCTTCAAGAACGAGCTGGAAGGCATACCCGGCATAGGGGAGAAGACCGCTACCGACCTGCTCAAAGAGTTCCGATCGGTAAAGAACATCAGAACACTCACCGAACGCGAGCTTACCCGTGTGATAGGCGCATCCAAGGCCCGCGTGGTATGGGAATATTTCAATTCCACCACCTCCGGCGAGCAGCCCGTTTGATATTGTGGCCACACTTAGTACATTTACCGTACCGAACCATGGTACTGGAAGTTTGTGCATATAATATAGCCTCGTGCATCATAGCAGGCAAGGCCGGTGCAGGCCGCATAGAGCTTTGTGTGAACCCGCTGGAAGGTGGCATCACGCCCAGCTTTGGCCTCATAGAGTATGTGGCAGAATATGTGCCCATACCAGCCTTCCCCATGATACGCCCGCGCGGCGGCAGTTACGTTTACGATACCCACGAGCTGGCCATCATGAAGAAGGACATTCTGCGGTGCCGCGATATGGGCTGCAAGGGTATAGCCACAGGTATACAACTGCCCGATGGCCGCCTCGATGCCGATAACATGAAGCGCCTGGTAGAATGGGCATACCCCATGCAGGTAACCTGCCACAAGGCGTTCGATGTCACACCCGATGCATTTGCCGCGCTAGATGTGCTCATAGCCGCAGGTGTCAGCAGGGTACTTACATCAGGCCTGCGCAAGACCGCCCTGGAAGGCGCAGACCTGCTGCGGCAGCTGGTAGCGACAGCCGATGGCCGTATAGTGATAATGCCCGGCGGCAGTGTGCGCTCCTCCAATATAGCACAGCTTGCCGCAGCTACAGGGGCTGTAGAGTTCCATAGCTCGGGCATACTTTCCATGGCCATGGGTCAGGTGGCCAATGAGGATGAGGTACGCAAAATGGTGAACGAATTAAAATAACGTAAAATGAAAAAGATATTTCTCTCCCTTCTGGCACTGCCGTTCTTTGCCTCTGCGCAAAAGCTCGATGAGAACAATTACCGCATATACTCTGTAAAGCAGGGCAAAGAGGTAACGCTCAAAGAAATGGTGTCCGATATGGATAACTATGATGTAATGCTCTTTGGCGAGGAGCACAACGATAGTGTCACCCATTTCCTCGAATTCTCTGTGTTCGAGCTTATGCACCTCAAATACGGCTCAGACCTCGCACTCTCGCTCGAGATGTTCGACCGCGATGTGCAGCCCGTAATGGACGAATACCTGCAGGGTTTCATAAAGGAGAAATACTTCAAAAAAGATGCCCGTGCTTGGAACAATTACCGCGACTACAAGCCCATGGTAGACTTTGCTCGCCAGAAGAAGCTGGATGTGGTATGTGCCAATGCGCCCAGCCGCTACACCAACTTGGCCGGCCGTGGCGGGCAGGGTATACTCAAAGAACTGCCCGATGATGCGAAGAAGTACATAGCCCCACTGCCGTACGATACTGCTACGGGGCCATACCATGCCAAACTGACGCTGGTGACCCATATGCCCGCCACCACTGCCGATACAACGGCAAAGAAGGGCAGGCCCTTCAATATGATCACCGCCCAGTCTCTGTGGGATGCTACTATGGCCTACTCTGTTACCGGTTACCTCGATCAGAAGAAGAACAAGGGAAAGAAGATAATGCATGTCAATGGCAAGTTTCACAGCGATGAGGGCTATGCCGTGGCCACACAGATGGGTAAGTACAACTCCAAGCTGCGCAAGCTTATAATATCGGCCGCCAGCGATGAGTCTTTCCCCAAGGTGAATTGGGAGACCCTGAAACCCAATGGCGACTATATCATTGTCACCGATCCCAAGGTGCCTAAGACGTATAGCGAGTAGTCTTAAGATATATACAATGAATAAATGTGAGGTGTCTGTACAGGATGCCTCTTTTTATTTTTCCGGAAGTGTTAAATCCTCTTCATTTCCCATAAACTACCCGTCTTTTGTTATTTTTGCGGACAAATTAGCACCGGTTGAGGATACACACACAAGGTCTTGTAAAGCAGTATGGTAAACGTACCGTAGTGAACAATGTGTCGTTCGAGGTGAGCCAGGGCGAGATAGTAGGGCTTTTGGGGCCCAATGGTGCAGGCAAGACCACTTCGTTCTACATGGTGGTAGGTATCGTGAAGCCCGATCAGGGCCAGGTGTTCCTGGATAATGAGGAGATCACCAAGCTGCCCATGTACAAGCGTGCCAAGATGGGAGTAGGCTACCTGCCGCAGGAGACCTCTATCTTCCGCAAGATGTCTGTGGCGGATAATATAGCTGCCGTGCTGGAGATGACAAAGCTGACCCGGGCCGAGCAGCAGCGCAAGCTGGAAGAATTGCTGGACGAATTTCACCTGCAGCATGTGCGCAAAAGCCCCGGCGATGTGCTGAGTGGTGGTGAGAAACGCCGTACCGAGATAGCCCGTGCCCTGGCCGTAAATCCGAAGTTCATACTGCTCGACGAGCCCTTTGCCGGTATAGACCCCATAGCGGTAGAGGATATTCAGAGTATAGTGGCCACGCTCAAGTACAAGAACATAGGTATACTCATCACCGATCATAATGTGCAGGAGACCCTCTCCATTACCGACCGTGCCTACCTCCTTTTCGAAGGAAGGATACTAAAGGCCGGTACTGCTGAGGACCTCGCCGCCGACGAGCAGGTGCGCAAAGTATACCTCGGCCAGAACTTCGAGCTTCGCAGAAAAGATTATCTTACAGCTAAGAAGCAGGGGTAAGGAATTATAAGTTAGGAATTGGGAATTAGGAATAGGTAATAGGAATTAGGGCTTGGGATCTGTGATCTGATATTTGGAATTTGATCTTTTGGAATTTACAATTTGATCTTTTAAGATCTGGAATTTGACTTTTTGGAATTTTTTTAAAGAATGAGCATCATTAGTCCGGCATTCAGGGGTTACATCAAGCTTCGTCAGAGCGCGATAGATAACTTCATGCACAACCCTATAGATACCCAGCAGCAGGTATTCAACGAGCTTGTCGGGTCTGCTCAGTTCACCGAATATGGTAAAAAGTACCGTTTCCAGGATATCGACAATATCTCCGATTTCCAGAAGAAGGTACCGATAAACGACTACGAGACCCTCAAGCCCTATATACACCGCATACTGGAGGGCGAGCAGAATGTGCTCTGGCCATCGCCCATCACATGGTTCGCCAAGTCTAGCGGCACCACCAGCGACAAGAGCAAGTTCATACCCGTGAGCAAAGAGTCGCTCGATGATAACCATTACCGCAGCGCGCGCGATGTGCTGGCACTCTACCTGCGGTACAATCCCAATGCCAATGTCACATCGGGCAAATGCCTGATACTTGGTGGCAGCCACCAGGTGAACCAGCTCAATGCTGCATCCTTTTTTGGCGATCTGTCGGCCGTAATGTTGCAGAACATGCCGCTGGCCGGCCAGTTGTTCCGCCTTCCCGAGATGTCCATTGCCCTCATGACCGAGTGGGAAGAGAAGATAGAGCGCATGGCGCACAGCACCATCAAAGAGAATGTGACCTACATAGCCGGTGTACCCACCTGGACGGTAGTGCTCATAAAACGAATATTCGAGATAACGGGTGCCAACAACCTGCTGGATATCTGGCCCAACCTGGAGCTATACATACATGGTGGTGTCAATTTCACCCCCTACCGCCGCCAGTTCGAACAGCTCATACCATCTCCCCGCATGTCCTATCGCGAGACATACAACGCCTCAGAGGGCTTCTTTGCCGCGCAGGACAGAGAGGACGAGGAAGGCATGATGCTTTTCCTCAATCATGGCATATTCTACGAGTTCATGCCTACAGAGGAGTATGGCAAGGAAGAACCACGCACCCTAACGCTCAAGGAAGTAGAGCTGTACAAGAACTATGCCCTCGTCATCAGTACCAATGGCGGCCTGTGGCGCTATGTGGTAGGCGATACCGTGCAGTTCACCTCGCTCGATCCCTTCCGTATCAAGGTCACCGGCAGGCTCAAGCATTTTATCAATGCCTTTGGCGAGGAGGTTATCGTGGACAATGCCGACAATGCCATAGCCATAGCCTGTGCGGAGACCGGCGCCATAGTGGCCGACTATACTGCCGCCCCCGTTTACATGACCGGTGATAGTAATGGCGCACACGAATGGATCATAGAGTTCGAGCGGCTGCCTGTGCCGTTGAGTACGTTCACGACTCTGCTTGATAAGTCGCTGCAGGCCATCAATTCCGATTATGAGGCGAAACGCCACAAGGATATAGCGCTGCGCATGCCCATAGTGCACGAAATGCCCTCTGGGGGCTTCCGCCGCTGGCTGAAGGATAAGGGCAAACTGGGAGGCCAGCACAAGGTGCCCCGCCTCAGCAACGATCGCAAATACCTGGAAGAACTAATGCCCTATACACAAGGTAACTAGTTCTTCTATGAATAACATTTTATAACACTAACACAACCCACCTCCCTCTTCTTTGGAGAGGCCTGCCTGCCGGCAGGCAGGGTCGGGGAGAGGTCCGATCATGGAACATATCTTTTCTTACCATAGTTTATCTGCTTTTACCAAGGCCATATTCATTGCCATAGGTTGCGACGATGCCTCTGCTGCATTGGCTACAGAGGTTCTGCTCTCTGCCGACCTCCGCGGTATCGATAGTCATGGCGTGGCACGTCTTTCGGGCTATGTGCGCCTGTGGGAGGCCGGCCGTATCAATGCCACTCCTCATATCCGCATAGTACACGAGACCCCATCTACCGCCGTTATAGATGGCGATGCAGGGCTGGGCCTTGTGGTAGCCCCATATGCCATGGAAGTGGCCATACGCAAGGCGCAGACCGCCGGTACAGGCTGGGTGAGCGTGCGCAATAGCAATCACTTCGGTATAGCGGGCTACCATGCCATGATGGCCCTACAGCACGATATGACCGGCATTGCCATGACCAATGCCAGCGCGCTCGTAGCGCCTACTTTTTCCATAGAGCGCATGCTGGGTACCAACCCCATAGCGGTGGCTATACCTGCAGGTACGCAGCCGCCATTTGTGGCCGATATGGCCACCACCACGGCCGCCAATGGCAAGCTGGAGATACTGCAGCGCAAAGATGCTCCCGCACCCCTTGGCTGGGTACAGGACAAGGACGGCGCCGATACCACCGATGCCAACATACTGAAGAAACAAGGCGCCCTGCTACCCCTTGGCAGCGATAGGGAGCATGGTAGTCACAAGGGCTATGCCCTGGGTAGTATAGTAGATATATTCTCGGCAGTATTCAGCGGTGCCAGCTATGGCCCGTGGGTGCCCCCCTTCCCGGCCTATGTACCTATGCCGCAGGGTATGCCCGGGCAGGGCCTTGGCCATTTCTTCGGGGCCATGCGGGTCGATGCTTTCCGCCCGGCACAGGAGTTCAAAGAACATATGGACAACTGGATAGGCAGGTTCCGAAATGCTACCCCTGCTCCCGGCCACGAAAGGGTGCTGATACCCGGCGATCCCGAGCGCGAAACAGAGGCCATACGCGCGGCAGAGGGTATACCTGTGGTAGATAGTGTTGTCTCTGACCTGCGGGAGCTGGCCGCTAAAATGAATGTACCCTTCCCCGCTGCAATGACCGCATGATGGTGTAACTTGCTGGTTCATCAGCTTCTTTACCGCAATGAGTATTGCAAAATATATTCTGCCCTCTGTGCTGCCGCTTGTGTGTGCAGCACAAGAGCCCGGTTCGCCATATCCGCAAGACCTTTTCCGCAACCCGCTCGATATTCCCATATCGCTTGCGGGCAACTTCGGAGAGTGCCGCCCGGGCCACTTTCACAGTGGTCTCGATATTCGCACGCAGGGTAGGGAAGACCTTCCTGTATATGCCGCTGCCGAAGGCTACATCTCGCGCATCAAGACAGATAAGGGCGGCTTCGGTCATGCCATATATATCACGCATCCTAATGGCTATACTACCCTGTATGCCCACCTCAATAAGTACATACCCTTTCTGCAGACCTACCTGCGCCAGCAGCAGTACGAACGCAAGCGCTGGGATGTGGATATATCCCTCAAGCCCAGCCAGTTCCCTGTTCGCAAGGGCCAGCAGATAGCATGGTCGGGCAATACCGGCTCCTCCTCTGCACCTCACCTGCACTTCGAGATACGCAATTCCGAGACAGAGCATCCGCTCAATCCCCAGCTATTCGGTCTGCGGGTGGAGGACGATATCGCACCCACCATCCGCGAGGTGGTCTTTTATGGCAGCAATGTTTACGAGGGGGCTCCCATCACAGTAGCTATGGCAAAACAGGGTAGCCGTTACAAACCCACCCGCGCAGGCAACAGCCGCCTGCGTATGAACAACGATACGCTGGAGGTGCAGGAAGGCCTTGTAGGGGTAGGTATAAATGTGGACGATTATATGAATGGCAGCGAGAACACCATCACCTTCTACATCGCACGCCTGTTCCTTGATGGGGAACAGGTATCAAAGGTAACGATGGATGATATAGGCTATGATGAGTCGCGCTACGTCAATGCCTATACCGATCATAAGACACGCCAGCAAACAAAACGCTGGGTGCAGTGTATGTTCAAGGTACCGGGCAACAAGCTCACCAGGATATACAAGTTCAGCGGCAGCGATGGCCGCATAGACCTCACCGACAAGGCTACGCACGAACTGAAAATAGAGATAACCGACAACAATGGTAATACCAGCACTGCTACCATGTATGTATCACCCTGTATACGCGAGGAAGCGCCTGCCGCAGATGCAGAATGTACGCCGTTCAGGGTAGGGAAGGTGAATGAATACAGTGGCCCGGGCATATCCTTCACCATCGATGAACGCCAGTTATACGACGATATATGCCTTAGTGTAAGGTCTACCCCCGATGCCGCTGCGCTCTCAGAGAAGTACAGGGTACATTATCCATACATTCCCCTGCATCATTACTTCGACCTAAAGGTGAAACCAAGTAAGACCATTCCCTTCGACCTCCGCAGCAAGGTGGCGCTTATGTATACCGATGGCAAGGATACCGATGGCAAAGAGGCGGCATCGGTAGAGAATGGCTGGTACAAGGCCAGCGTGCGCAACTTTGGTACTTACTGGCTGGCGCTGGATACTACAGCGCCTGTTATACGGTCTGTGCATAAGAACGGCGCCGATCTATCCCGCTTAAAACAGCTCACCCTCACCGTCAAGGACGACATGACATCTGTACGCAGTTTCTCCGGTACGATAGATGGGGAATGGGTATGCTTCGAGCAGCATGGCAATTCCTTCTTCTACGAGTTCGATGAGCATTGCACCCGTGGCCGGCACGAGCTTGTCTTCAAGGCCGAGGACGAGAACGGCAACAAAGCCACTTACAAGCTCGATCTTTCAAGGTAATATCACATGCCATAGAACTAAGAAGGGGCAAGCATGGCGCTTGCCCCTTCTTTATTATCATTCATTAAGGTGTCATTATTGCTTGCTCAGTGTGCCGGTATAGGCATTGTTGCCGCCTACTATGCGGTAGAAGTACATGCCGGCAGGCAGCATAGTAGCATCTATCACATTGGTGCTACCACCGCGCAGCACCTGGGTCTGTACCAGCCTGCCATCGGCGCTGTAGAGCCTTATGGTGAGCTCATCGCTCTCCGAACCCGACAGCGAAACATTCCACATTGTATTGGTAGGGTTGGGGTAGATCTTTACTGCATTGTGCTTCGCATCTATATCTTCCACGCTTGTAAGCGAGCTGTTGTAGAAGCCCGATCCGCCACCTTTCAGGTTGCTGGTCCTCATGTTGGCGAACATGGTGCTGCCCACAGTGCTCACGGCCCAGTTGGTGGTGCTAGCCGCACTGCCCAGCGTATATACCGATACATTGGCCGCTGTAGTGAAGCGCACGCTGTCTATCGCAGGGTTGGGGTTCACCGGTGCGTTCACCCTGTACATCTTCAGGTTGGCCATAGATGTAGGGCCGGGTACGCTGCCGTCTACATCTGTAGTGTCCTGCGCGGTGAAGGGGAACATCACCGTTACAGGAGACGAAGGCGTAGCTGTAGCATTTATCTTCCAGTACCTGCGCATGGCTATCACCACGGGGGTAGCGCCTGTGATGCCTGTTGGCAGCATCATCGTATCTCCCTTGTTCGACCCGTACATGGGGCTAGTGCCTGTTTCTACGGTGAAGCCTGTAGAGTCCAGCCCGCCTATGAAGTTGCCATGTTTCTGTATGGCCAGTACCAGGGTGTCATCGCCATATGCGGCAGTGTTCTTGTCGAACCAGTAGTAGGTAGTGGTATCGGTGTTTGTTATGTTGGTACACTCCCTGTTAGCCACCAGTTTCTTGTTCGACCTTGAGAGGCCTGTAGTGGGTGTATATACTGCGCCGCAGGTGGGGAATGCCGTAGACGTGCTGCCCATGCGTGAGCGTATATAACGGCGTATAGTGTCGCCGGGCTGTGTGCCGAAGCCTTTGGTGAAGTTGATGCCTACCGATTGCAGGTGGCAGTAACTCATTATGGTACCACCGCCCGAAGGGTAGAGGGGCGATGTATTGGGGCAGGAGCCCTCCTGTGTCTGGCATACGTCTATAGCCGTATTGCGCGCAGGTGGGTTCCATACGCAGGCATGTGTGTGTGGCGATCCTACCATGTGGCCCATTTCGTGCGCCATCACCATTACGTTCCAGCTATATGATGGGAATGTGGTAAGGCCCACATTGTCCAGGTTCGAGAAACCATAAGATCCGCTGGAATCGGATGCGCTGTACGAACGGCATATGGCCCTCAGCCACGCTACACCACCCATAGTGCCATAGCGGGTAGATGCCAGCAGGGCCACATCGCAGCCATGCATCACGTTCTTCGTCACCCATCCGAATTTGTAAAGGAAACGCCTTGATGTGGCGCTTGCTATGCTCATATATTCATCGCTGGCAGTATTCACCTGCAGGTACTTCAGCGATATCAGTACGCCCTCATTGCGGTATATGGTGGCCTGGCTGTTGAAAAGTGAGGTCATATAGTTGGTAGCCGTCGTCACGTTCGATCCCTTCTTTACATACATATCATAGTCTACCACCTCGTATACCTGCACTGCGGTACAGTTGTTATACACATTGTTGTTGAAGAAAGTGGTCGTTTTCGATCCCAGAGGGTTGCTTTCCATTTCATCATGCAGTTGGTCTGTACTGCACACCGGGCCATCGCGCTTTATCTTCAGCAACTTGTCGTTATACAGTATGTAGTTCAGGTTATTCTCATCGCGTCCTATCAGGCTGTTGGGCGCCAGTACGAAGTTGCCCACATCAGGTATAGAGAACAGGCCATATACCTCGCCATTGAAGAACGAGAAAGATGCCAGCGACCCCGGGTATCCCTTTACCACGCCGCTGTAGTACAGGCCGCGAGTATAGTTCACCAGTTGGTCCTTACCGTTCTCCCCGCGTGCATGTACCTCGAAGCTGTTCGAAAAATAGTCGTACCTGCCCAGCTCTATCGTGTATGCGCCGCCGCCTACACCGGGTATGGTAAGGCTTATAGCAGTGGTCTTCTGCTGCATGAACATGCCCAGGTTGGCCAGGTCTATGCTCAGCGGTTGCACTTCCTCTACATATTTCAGCAGTTCCTTTTTGTCAAAGTTGTTGTCGGCCTGCCATATATTGCTCACCGGGGCGAACGTGTTGGTGGTCTTCATCCTTGCGATGAAAGATTCTATGGGGGTTATGGCCGAGGCTGTGAGGGTACACATGCCTGCTACAAGCAATGAGCATAGGTATTTTGCCGTCCTGTTCATTTGTTTGATTATTAATGATTTACGTTGTTTTGCGTTATGCAATATATAGAACATTTCTCACAGCCCGAAAAAATTAACAAAGTCTAATTTCATTTTAATGTATAAAGTGTGTATCTCTACCCCATGCTTTTGCTCCTTTATTGCTAATTGAAGTACCTTTAATGCCCTAATACATTAGCCATTTGAGCGCCGAAAAACAGGTCATGTTCCACAACCGGCTTGCAAAAGTGTACAAGCACATCAGCAAGCTGGCCCGCAAGCAGGGTATAGCATGTTACCGCATTTACGACCACGATCTCCCCGAATTTCCCTTTGCCATAGACCGGTACGATGGGGTAGTACATGCTGCCGAATACAAGCGCCGCCACGGTATGGAAGATGAAGAGCATGATGCCTGGCTGCAGGAATGCCGCGCCACCATAGCCGCCGTGCTGGAGGTAGATATAGCCGCCATATATATGAAGGTGCGCCAGCGAAAGGCCGGCCGCCAGGGGCAGTACGAGAAATTCGGCGAGGAAAAGGTAGAGCGCATAGTTCCCGAGAGCGGCCTTAATTTCATTATCAATCTTACAGATTACCTCGATACCGGTCTCTTCCTCGATCACCGCATTACCCGTGGCATGGTGCGCGACCGCGGCAAAGATGCCCATGTGCTGAACCTTTTCTGTTATACAGGCTCCTTCAGTGTATATGCGGCCAGCGGTGGTGCGGCCACCGTTACCTCGGTAGATATGTCGAAGACGTACCTGAACTGGGCAAAGCGCAATATGCAGTACAACAAGCTGTATAAAGAGGACAAGCACGAATTCATACATGGTAATGTAATAGAGTGGCTCGATTATATGCCGCGCGATCATTATGACATCATCGTCTGCGATCCGCCTACATTTTCCAACAGCAAGCGCATGGAAGATACCTTTGATGTGCAGCGCGATCATGTGATGCTGCTCAAAAAGCTGCTGAAGGGCTGTGCCGATGGCGGTGTCATTTACTTCAGCAACAACTACAGAGGCTTTGTGCTGGATAGAGATAGTATACCCGCCGTATCGGTAAAGGACATCACGGGCGCTACCACGCCCTTCGATTTCCAGGGCAAGCTGAACCGAAAATGTTATCTCATAGAAAAATAAAGTGCTCCAAGCCGCTGATAACTATCATCTTACGCCCTTATCTGTTATTTTTGGCGCCAACATACACACTCTATGAGAAAATTGTCCATCATCATAGCCGCCATGGCATTAGCAGGTTGTTTCGCCTCTTCCAAAGCCCCCAAGCCCTCGCAGAGGGACCTGGCAAGGGTAGAGGGTAAATTCTCTGGCTACACCCTGGCCCAGCTCAATGAGGGCCGCGAACTGTATAAGCAACATTGCGGCAACTGTCATGGCCTGAAGAGCCCTTCATCGGAAAGTGAGGCAGAATGGAAGGAAATAGTGCCCGATATGGCCAAGCGTGCCAACAAGAACGGGGTGGTCATCAATGCGCCCAGCGAAAAGCTGATACTTAAGTACCTCATTACCATGAGTGGCTCTGTACCCGCTTCCAGGCATTAAAAAGGGAACCTGCCTGCGGCAGGCAGGGGCCGTGAGGGTCTATTCTATTTCTCGCTTGCCCGATAGCAGGTATATCACTGCCATGCGTATGGCCACACCGTTCTCTACCTGGTCCAGTATGATGGACCTGTTGGGGTCGTCGGCCACGTCCGAGTTCAGTTCTACGCCCCTGTTTATAGGCCCGGGATGCATTATCACTATATCCCTGCCCAGGCTGTCCAGCATATCGCGGTTCACACCATAGTATAGCGCATATTCGCGCAGGGTAGAGAAGAGCGGCTTGTGCTGGCGCTCCAGCTGTATGCGCAGCACATTGGCCACGTCGCAGTTCTCCAGCGCCTTTTTCAGGTCATACTCCACCTTTACCCCGAGAGTGGCTATATGCTTCGGTATCAGTGTGGGCGGCCCGGCCACGGTCACCCTGGCGCCCAGCTTGTTCAGGCAGTATATATTGCTCAGCGCCACGCGCGAGTGCATTATGTCGCCTATTATGGTTATGTTCTTGCCGCGCAGGTCGCCTATGCGTTCGCGCATAGAGTAGGCATCCAGCAATGCCTGTGTGGGGTGCTCGTTGGTACCGTCCCCGGCATTCACTATGCTGGCATTTATGTGGTTGGCCAGGAACCACGGCGCCCCGCTTGCCGAGTGCCGCATCACCACCATATCCACCTTCATAGACAGGATGTTCTTTACCGTATCTATCAGCGTCTCTCCCTTCGATACCGAAGAGCCCGATGCCGAGAAGTTCACCACATCGGCCCCCAGGCGTTTCTCTGCCAGCTCAAAAGACAGGCGGGTGCGGGTAGAGTTCTCGAAGAATATATTGGCCACCGTAGTGTCCCGTAGCGAGGGCACTTTCTTTATGGGGCGTTGCAATACCTGTTTGAAGTTATCGGCCGTTTTGAATATCAGCCCGATATCCTCAGTTGTCAGATCCCTTATTCCCAGCAGATGTTTTACCGATAACATTCTTTATAGATTCAATGCCTTTAAAAAATTCAAAAAAAATGCCCCCTATGCGGAAGGCTTGTCTATCAGCGCTACTTCGTCTTTCCCGTCCTTTTCCTGCCAGTATACTTTTACCTTCTGTGTGAGTATGGTATCTACGGTATAGCCTACATAGTCGGGCTGTATGGGCAGCTCGCGGCTGAAGCGCCTGTCTACCAGCACCAGCAGCTCTACCTTGGCAGGCCGCCCGAAGTCTATGAGCGCATCCATTGCCGACCGTATGGTACGGCCCGTATACAGTACATCGTCTATGAGCAGCACATTGCGGCCGCTTATGCCAAAGGGCATATCTGTCTGCGAGGGCACCTGTATATCGGCCGATGTATGCACATCGTCGCGGTAAAAGGTGATATCCAGCTTGCCGTGGTCTATGTTCTTCTTGCGGGTTATCTTTTTCAGTATGCGCACTATGCGCTCCGACAGTTGAATGCCGCGTGGCTGTATGCCTATTATGGCCAGCGAAGCGAGGTCGGTATGGTTCTCTACCAGCTGGTGTGCCAGCCGTTGCAGTGTCAGCTCCAGTTGTGTCTCGTTGAGCAGGGTCTTCAAAGGCAGTGCTATTTGCCGCCAAAATTAATCATACCCGCCCTATTTTACGAATTAGTAAGGGAAAAATGTTTTGCAGGTCATTTCCCGCATTATACAGATCGGTAATTTTGCCACTCACTACACATGGCGCTCATCCGCGCCGCTTCATCGGCTATAAAAAATGCAAAGTATCAATACCTTCTTCGAGAACTATGCGCGGGCATTAGAGCAGTACAATACCAAAGGGCTCTCATACATGTATCATATTCCCTGCACCATGCTGTCGGATGATGCTACGTCTCTTTTCAACGATGCAGGCAAGCTGGAAGGCTTCTTCAACCAGGGGGCTACGTTCTACCGCCAGTTCGGTATAGCCCATGTGCGCCACGATGTGTGGATGAAGCGCGAAGTGACCTCAAAGATAGTGAACGTGAAGGTGCTCTGGCATTACCTCGATACCACGCAGAACCTCATATATAGCTGCGATTACCACTATACCCTCAAGCTCGATAAGAACGACCAGTGGCGCATCATCCTCTCTATATCCGTTAACGAGAAGGAACGTATGGAAGAGTGGCAGGCGCAGCAAAGAGCCGCTGCCCTGCGATAAGGGTATTGTTATCTTTTTGTCCGCCGTCCTTTTATCCCCTATGCATTTTCTAAATTTGTATAGTGAGAAGGAAAGAGATAAAGGCCATCATCAGGAAGAAGGTAAAAGAGATAGCCGCCCTTGCCGAAGATGTGGATAAGGATCTGGGCATGGAGGCTATTCATGCTTTCAGGGTGGCTGTCAAGTCGCTCAGGTCTTTCCTGCGCCTGCAGCAGATGCATAGCGGCAGCCGCAAGATACGCATAGCGCCCCGCTACAAGCGCCTCTACGATATAGCGGGCGCCATACGCGAGGCTCAGTTGGAGATAGCTCATTGGGAAAAAGAAGACACTTACCTGCCTACCTACATAGCCTACCTGCATCACACCATAGCACAGAACAAAAAGGAGTGGAGGAGGTACTATACAAAAAAGCTGTTCACCCGCCTGCGCAAGGATCTGGATGATATAAAGTACTGCCCAATGGATACCGGTGTTCCGCAGGCATTTTTCGCAAAGCGGCTGGCCGAAGCATATGAGCTGGTCAGCATTCCTGCACCACATGCCGAGCAGCTTCATACCGCGCGAAAGAGAATAAAGGATGTGCTATACGTTGCCAAGACCATAGCCAAAGAATGGCCTGCTGCTCACGAGCATATCGGCGATGTGCCTTTGAAAGAATTAGATAAACTTGCTGACCTCGTTGGCGTATTGAACGACGAACGCATGAGGCTGGAACATTTGGAGGTCTTCGTTCCGCACCCCGATCAGCAGGCCGAAACAGATACGATACAGTTATTGAAAGCCAAAGAGCACAAGCTGCTCACCACAAAGAAGACAAAGGCCGTAAGAACACTTAGAAGTTCACTAAAAACACTACACCCCTGACAAAGACCAAATTTCAAAAAACAAAGACCAAATTCCAAAGACCAAATTTCAGATCCCCATGCCCCAATTCCTAATTCCTAATTTCTAATTCCCAATTCCCAATTCTCAATTCCCAATTTCTAATTCCTAATTCCTAATTCCCCATCACCTCACCAGCGTCACATCGCCCCTTAGTACCTGCTCTTTACCCGTTGCCACCTTGTAAGATACCAGGTACATATACATGCCTATATCCATGGTACGGCCATTGAAGGTGCCATCCCATTTCTGGGTCATATCCTGCGTCAGGAACACCTTATTGGCCCAGCGGTCATACACCGCGAACTGGTACTGTACTATGTTGCAGCCCTTCGCTATTATAGGCGCGAACACATCATTGGTCCCATCACCGTTCGGGGTAAAGGCATTGGGCACGGTCATACCACAGCCGCACAGCTCTCCGGCTATATACACCGTATCGCTGGTTATGCATCCCGGCGCCGTCATCTGCATCCAGTATTTACCCGTCTCTTGCACATATATCTTGTCAGTGGTCTCGCGGGTACTCCAATACACGGTGGCATCGGGTGGCAGCGCTATCTCCAGTCCCAGCCCTACGAACATATCATTGCAAATGATAGTATCGCGCAGGGGAGCAGGCAGGGGCACTATGTTCACATTCACTATTGTGCTATTCACGCAGCCCTTCAGGGTGGTGGTCACCGTATAGGTGCCAGATGCCGTTCTTGTTGCACCCTTTATGGTATGGTACTGCTCTCCCGACGTAAAGCCTCCCGGTCCCGCCCATTCAAAGGTGCGCAGCACATCGGTAGGGCCTGAGGCCAGCAGCACATCCTCGCCCTCGCATACCGGGCCGCCTACCATAGCTATAAGGGTGGGTATGGGGTTCACTTCCACAGGTACATACACCGTATCGTAGCAGCTGCCCATAGCCGCTACTACGCGGTAGGTCCCTGCCAGGTCGGGGTTGATGCCATATATGAGCGATGTATCGTGCTCTGATGAGAAGCCGCCGGGACCTGCCCATGTATACACTGAGGTATCCATTACCGCACCCGGGTAGCCCGCCATCAGGAAGAGGGTATCTCCTGTGCATAGCGGCGAGTTGCTTGTGGCTGTTATGTCCGGCGATGGCAGTACCGTTACCCACCTTGTGGCGGTATTGTCGCAGCCATCCAGCGATACTACCACCGAGTACTGGCCCGAGTGTACCAGCTTTGCCGGCGATATCAGCGGGCTTTGCGATGTACCGGTAAAACTCTCGGGCCCGCTCCACGAATAGGTCTGCCCCGCAAATATGGGCGATACCGATAGCGACAGGTCGCGCCCCTCGCACACGGGGTCGTTCACCGATATCATAGGGTTCAGTGGCAGGGTCGTCACTACGAACAGCTCCACCGTATCCTTGCAGCCATAGAGGTCGGTATACAGGGTATAGGTGCCCATTTGCAGGCTGGATATAAAGTAGAGATCGGGGTTCTGCAGCGTGCTGGCAAAACCCGCCGATCCTTCCCAATTATACGTTATCCCCGGCACATAGGGGCTGGAGCGGAAGGATAGCGTATCGCCCTCGCACACAGGCGAGTTGCTTGTGGCCGTTACTACCGGCGCATCGAACACCGCTACTTCTATCGTATCGGTATACGTCATCAGGCCCACAGTATGCACCACCGTATACGTCCCCGATACCGTAGGCGCAGGCGCGGGTATGGTAGGGTTCTGCAGGGTACTGGTAAAGCCTCCCGGGCCCGTCCATACATAGGTGCCTATATTGGTACTGTTGGCATACAGGTTCAGTACAGGCCCGTCGCACAGGGGGGCATTCGAGGCTGCTATCACCTCGCAGGGGGGCATAGGCAGCGTATCTATGCTCACATGGTACGATACACCATTGGCGTTGCCATTACTACCCACCGAAAAAGAGGTGATGCCCGAGCACATCTTTATATGCAGTACACCGCCATTGTAGTGGCTCAGCGATATGGCACCTGCCTCGGGCCCATACAGGCGCCCCGATGTGAGGTAGCATGTATCGGCGCCCGCACTGCCGCAATGGTCGTATGATAGTACATCTGCAGGTGTTATCACATACTGTACGCCATTTATGAATACCTCCAGGTACTCGCTGGTACCAAATGGGCCTGCGTTCAGGTTGCTGGCCTGCACCCATATGCCATATATGGGGCTGCTAAGGGCAAATTCATACTTGCCCGCGCCCGACAGGCCTGCATGGTATTGCAGGGGCGATCCCAGGCATGTGTCATTGGCTGTAGTGATGCTGCCCGAGGAGGTCACGGTCACGGTTTGTGTGCCATAGGCCACCGGCCCTGAAAAGTGACTTACCTGCACCATTTGTGCAAAGGCCGGTATGGACAGGAGAAGGAACGTAAGGGTCGCCACGAAAGACCGTCTGATCATGGGGGCTAAGGTATTATGGTGAAAATTTATATAGTGCGTATGCCAAAGGTAGCGATAATCCCGCTTCGCCATCAAAATTTTGCGTATAAAACGAACGGGCGATACCCAGAGGGTACCGCCCGTATATGTTCCTTTCACTACGTTCATTTATTTTATGAACAGCAGCTCCCTGTACTTTGGCAGTGGCCACAGCTTGTCGTCCACTATCAGTTCCAGCTTGTCGGCATGGTAGCGTATCTTGTCGAAGTAGGCCTTCACTTCGTGGCAGTACATGTGGGCGCGCTTGTGCATATCCTCTGTATTGTTGGCACGTTTGCGGGCCTCTATCATGGCTTCCACATTGTCGTTTATGTTCTGTATGTGACCGCTTATGATGCTGGCCAGGTTCAGCTGTGCCTTGTATGCGCTGCTTTCCAGTCCTATCTCCTTCAGGCCGCGTATGTTCTCTATCAGCGTATTCTGGTAGTTGATGGCTGCAGGCAGTACATGGTTGGTAGCTATGTACCCCAGTATGCGGGCCTCTATCTGTACCTTTTTCACATAGTCTTCCAGCATTATCTCGTGGCGGGCTTCCAGCTCGCGCTTGCTGAATATGTTGTTGCCAAAGAACAGGTCTTTCGCGTTGTCGGTAACATATGCGTCCAGCGCCTCGGGTGTGGTCTTGAAGTTGCTCAGGCCGCGGCGTTTGGCCTCTTCTGCCCATTCCTCGCTGTAGTTATCGCCCTCAAAGCGGATCTTCTTCGATGTGCTTATGTACTGGCGCAGTATGTGCAGTATGGCTATCTCTTTCTTCTCGCCTTTCTCTATCAGCGCATCCACATCGTGTTTGAAGCGTTTCAAGGTCTCGGCCATTATGGTGTTCAGCACCATCATAGGCGAGCCGCAGTTGGCCGATGAGCCCACCGCGCGGAACTCGAACTTATTGCCTGTAAAGGCGAATGGGCTGGTACGGTTGCGGTCCGTATTGTCCATCAGCAGTTCGGGTATCTGCTTGTGTATGTCCAGCTTCAGTATCACCTCGTCCTGCTCGCTGAATTTATCCTTTACGCGGCTCTCTATCTCGTCCAGCACCTCTGTGAGGTATTTGCCTATGTATACCGATATGATGGCAGGCGGAGCCTCGTTGGCGCCCAGGCGGTGATCGTTATTGGCCGATGCTATGGCACCACGCATCAGGTCGGCATAGTCATGCACAGCCTTTATCGTGTTCACGAAGAAGGTGAGGAACATGAGGTTGGTACGCGGTGTCTTGCCGGGGGCCAGCAGGTTCACGCCGGTATCGGTAGCAAGGCTCCAGTTGTTGTGCTTGCCCGATCCGTTCACGCCTGCAAATGGTTTTTCGTGCATCAGGGCCTTCAGCTTATGGCGTTTGGCCACTTTGTGCATCACGTCCATCAGCAGGGTGTTGTGGTCCACTGCTATGTTCACCTCTTCAAATATAGGTGCGCACTCGAACTGGCCCGGCGCTACCTCGTTGTGACGGGTGCGCAGGGGTATACCCAGCTTGTAAGACTCCTGCTCGAAGTCCTGCATGAAGGCGAACACGCGCTCGGGTATAGAGCCGAAGTAGTGGTCTTCCAACTGCTGGCCCTTTGCTGGGCTGTGGCCCAGCAGGGTACGGCCGCACATCAGCAGGTCGGGGCGGGCATTGGCCAGTGTCTCGTCTATTACAAAGTATTCCTGTTCCCAGCCCAGGGTGGCGGTCACCTTGGTCACGTTCTTGTCGAAGTAGTGGCATACATCCACAGCGGCCTTGTCCAGCGCGCTTATCGATTTCAGCAGGGGCGCCTTGTGGTCCAGCGACTCGCCATTGTATGCTATGAATATGGTAGGTATACACAGCGTCTTGCCCGAGCCTGCCTCCATGATGAAGGCGGGCGATGAGGGGTCCCATGCGGTATAGCCGCGGGCCTCGAAGGTGGCGCGTATACCACCGTTCGGAAAGCTCGATGCATCGGGCTCCTGCTGTATCAGGGCATCGCCGTCGAACAGTTCTATCGCAGTGCCATCGCTTTTGATAGTGAAGAAAGAATCATGTTTCTCTGCAGTAGTACCTGTAAGTGGCTGGAACCAGTGCGTGAAGTGTGTAACACCGCGCTCCTCGGCCCATGCCTTCATACCGGCAGCTACCTGGTCGGCCATGCGGCGGTCTATTTTAGCGCCTGTCTTTGCCGAGTTCATGAGGCTCTTATATGCCTCATCGCTCAGACACTCACGCATAGCGCGTCCATTGAATACGTTACTACCGAACATGGTAGTTATTCTCTTTTCGGTGTAGCCGGATACTTTTTTCTCTTCTCCTGCTGCCAATGCCTGTAAGGCCTGAAAACGTAGTGATGACATAATGTATTAGATTTTACGCAAATCTAGTGTATTTGTTCTGATTTTCTATTTTTCTTAGAGATTTTCTTTTAAAATAAAACATTAATATTATTTTACTATTTATATTTTATAGAGCTGCATGACCATTATTTGCTGTGACTATCCTCTTTGCGTTATCACATTTAGCTGATGTACAGTTGTTTATGTTCGTTTTTGTGGTCGTATCGCATCATGTTGTACGGTATCGGTTAAAAAATATATTTGACGTGTTGTTTTATTTGCATGTATGTGTGAATGGTGTTTGCCTTAGGCGAAAGTAAATATCTTCGTGATATGAAAGAGCACATCATCTCCCTGCTGCGATACAATGATACCGCCAACCATACATTACTTCACACCATATTACAATTGCCGCACAGGGACGAGGCGTTAAGGCTGTTCAGCCATCTCATTTCTGCGCAGGATAAATGGATGAACCGCATAACAAATGCTGCGCCTGATAGCCAGTATCAGTGGTACGGACCTGTTTATGATGCCGATCGCATTGGGGGAGAATGGGAGCGTAGCATCAATGCATGGAAAGAGCTGATATCGGATACCGGAGAAACCGATCTTCGCCAGTATATATACTTTCACCGGCCTGCAGATGGCCGGAAGATGATGCTGCCGCTTGCCGACCTCTTTCTGCAGATAAATTATCACAGTATGCATCACCGTGCGCAGATCAATAAGCTCATTAGTGCACAGGGGCTGCCTCTTCCCGCTACCGACTTTATATTTACAGTGCTCAGGGAAGCGCCTGCGCCCGATAGTGTATAGGCAGGAACACCAGGGCCTGGCGCATTGTTTATCACAGACCCATGCATATACTTTTCAACAATTAACATTTTTTATGTGAAGAACGAACGATAGTCATTTTTTGATATGCCTAAGAAAAATACCTTTGCCCTACAAAAACGTAACACAATGATAAAGAAGAATGTACCGGTAATGTCGATAGCGCTGGCCGCTACCATTACTGCCCTTGTTTCCTGCTCCAAGAACAAGTATAAGAACACCGACCAGCTTGCTTCCCTGGGCAAAGCTACCGTATCGGGTAAGGCCTATGCCCGTACCGTAGACACATCGGGTGCTGCGGTGATACAGTATGCGCCCTCCGGTACTGTTATAAAAGCATGGATAGATGGCCGCGACCTGGTGATAGGCGACTCTACAGGCCTGCTCTTCGGCAAGCGCTACTTCACCGGCACTGTAGATGGCTCTGGCAAATACAGCATCTCTATCGATGTATCTAAATACAGATCGGGCCTGGTGCACATAGCGCCTGTGACCTTCGAACATGATGTGATAATAAAGAGCGGTAAGACCGTAAAGACCGAACGCCGCAAATTCAAATGCGACGAATTTCCCTACAAAAGCATGAAAGATGGCGATAGCGATACTACTGCTATGGTCTATTATGTGAATTAAGCCTTGTTGCGTTACAGGTCAAAATGATATTCTCTCTTAAAAACATCACTCAAAAAAGACTTAAATGAAAAATACTATAATTCTTACTACATCGCTTATGCTGGCCGGTTCGGTGGCATTTGCACAGACCACCGATGTGCCCGCTACCAAAAATGAAGCGGCACATACCTTCAGCTCAAAGAACGGACACGAAGTACTGCCCCAGGCCAAAGACTGGGCCCTGGGCATATCGGCCACAGGTTTCCTCAACTATATGGGCAACCTCATGAACGGCAATAGCTTCAACAGCGCGCCTGCTTTCAACAGCGCTAACGAGCCTACGGCCTTCGCCATAGGCAACATAAGCGGCATGGCGCTTTCCGGCAAGTATATGAAGACCGCTACACTGGCATACAGGGCCAGGTTCCAGGTAAATGCCGGCAGAACATCGTACCACAACTCTGTGTACAAGAATCTTGCTACCCCCGATCCGCTGAATCCCCAATATGTGGAAGATGCGCTGAATGTAGATGCACATGTAGTGCTCCTTAGTGCGGGCTTCGAGAAGCGCAGGGGCAACGGCAGGCTGCAGGGCCTGTATGGTGCCGAGGCCATAGTAGGCTTTGCCGGCAACAAGAGGACGTATAAATATGGCAACGCTTTCTCTGCAGAATTCCCCGCAGTGGCCACTACCACCGATTTCGTATCGGGCTCCAGCAGCTATGTGAGCTCGCGTACGCTGGAAACATATAGTGGCAATACCATGCTGGCAGGTGTGCGCGGCTTTACCGGTGTAGAGTATTTCATAGCTCCTAAAATGTCGATAGGTGGTGAGATAGGTTATTCGCTCGGCTTCTCTACCAATGGCAAGGGCTATACTGTGAACGAGCAGTGGGTACCCGGTATGGAAAAGACAGTTACCGTTAACCGCGAAGTATACCCATCATCGGGTCTAAGGTCTTTCGGTGTAGGCCTGGACAATGTGAATGCAGGCATCAACCTCCATTTCTATTTCTAAGCACAGTACAATATATATAGTATGATGAAAGCTCCTGTGAGGGGGCTTTCATTATATATAATAGACATCAGGTCATTGGTTTTATTGCAGATCTTGTATATTTCACCTGCCTTTTGATATAATACTATACTAATGTACCTCCGTTCATACCTGCTTATAGCCCTGCTGTGTGTATCTTTTTCTTTTGCAAAAGCCATTGAGCCTACGGTGCGTACCGGGCCTGTGCCTGCATGGGTGATACCCGCAAAACAGAACGATGAGCGCATAGCCGGTACTGACCTTCGAGAAGTGAACGATGGGTACTATATACGGCTTTATGAGCAGGAGGAGAATGTAGAAAAGAAAGAGACCTATACGCACCTCATTCGCGAGATAGTGTCGGATGCGGGTGTGCAGCGGGCATCGGATATCACCATCCATTTCGAGCCCGCGTATGAGCAGCTGACCGTACACCAGGTCATTGTATGGCGCAATGGCATACCCATCAGCAAGCTGCAACAGGGAGCCTTCAAGATGATAGCGAACGAGCAGGACCTCTCGCGCTTTCTTTATAACGGGAACTATACGGCATACCTGATACTCGATGATATACGCAAAGGCGATAGGGTGGAGTGGTCCTACACCACATCGGGCCGCAACCCCGTATTCGAGAATAAGTTCTTCACCTCCTTTGTGCTGGGCACTCCCGAGCCGGTGGCCCATATTCACTACAGTATACTGATGCCTGCATCGCGAAAGCTCAATTTCAGGTATCTGAACGATGGCCCGCATGCTACCGAGAAGATAGCTGGAAATACGAAAGTATATGATTGGGACCTGGTGAATGTGCCCGCTGTAGAGACGCCAACAAGCCTGCCTGCATGGTACAATCACTTTCCCTTTGTGCAGATGTCGGAGTACAACGATTGGGGAGAGGTGGCGGCCTGGGCGTATAAGGTGAATACACCGCCCGATAAATTGACGGGCGAACTGGGTGCCCGTGTAGCCAAGGTAAAGGAACAGTACAATGATAAGGACTCGTTGCTGCGTGCACTGGTACAGATAGTGCAGAACGATATACGCTATATGGGCATAGAGATAGGCCCATATTCGCACAAGGCCAATGCACCGGGGAAAGTATATGCACAGCGCTATGGCGACTGTAAAGACAAATCGCTGTTGCTTGTATCTATGTTGCGTAGCGTGGGTATAGATGCAAATATGGCCTTGGTAGGTGTGCAGTTGAAGGACAAGATAGCCGATAGATGGCCAAGTCCTTCCCTGTTCGACCATGCTGTGGTGCTGGCCCAGGTATCGGGCAGGCCTGTGTGGATAGATCCTACCTTGTCCGACCAGGGTGGCAGCGGTTCTGACATCTATTTCCCGCATCGCGGACAGGCGCTGGTGCTGGCGCCTGGTACCAAAGAGCTAACAACGATGCCCGAGGGCGCAGCGGGAGAGGTGAGATATACCGAGATATACGATATCACCGATACCAAAGATGCGGTATCACTTACGGTGAATACCACCTATTATGGGCATGAGGCCGAGGTGATAAGGCGCGAACTGGCCACCAAAAGTAAAAGCAGTATAGAAAAGAACTACCTGGACTATTATCTGAAAACATATCCCGGTATCGAAAGAAAGGATACCCTTGCAGTGCTGGACGACATAAGATCGAACACGGTAGAGACCATAGAGCATTATACTATAAACGACTTTTTCGATCATGACTCTGTTGCTCATAATTATCCTGTCAGTTTCTACGTCAGCAGCATACGCAATGTGCTGCCCTCGGTAAAGAACAACAAGAAATACCCTATAGCCGTAAGCTATCCGTACAACATGCATTACACCATACAGGTGAATGCGCCACTGCAATGGCAGATACAAGACAGAAGCGAGACCATAGAGCGCGACGCTTACCGTTTTGCACAGAATGTTTCTACCAATAACAATACCTTGTCGCTGGAATATGAGTTCAGGTTCCTGAAAGACCATATTGCACCGGAAGACATAGCCCAGTATGAGGCCGACAGCAAGAAGCTGATAAACGAACATCTGTCTTTTTCTTTCACTTATACACCTTCATCCGACGAAACCTATACGGGGTACAATACATGGGGCATATTGTTGTTCCTCATCACGCTGGGCGGCTGTGTATACTTAGGCACCCGTATATATCGTACACACACCGAGCGCGATGCAGATGCATATGCCGTATCAAGGAATATAGGAGGCTGGCTCATATTGCCGTTGCTGGGGCTTGTTATATCTATACTGCGCATTTTGACCACCATCTTTACCGGCGGGTATTTCCGCAGATCGCTATGGCATGTTTACGATGCACATGACAAGGCAGTATTGTACAAGGTATTCCTAAGTGCAGAGTTCTTTATCAACACCATAGTATTATCGCTCTCCATTTTCTGCCTGGTGCTTATGCTGGCCCGTCGCGATATTCTTCCGCGGTATATAAAGATGCTCTACATCGGTTCTGCCATATTCGTGACCATGGATGATGTATTGACCAACATGATCTTCAATATCACAGAGATAGATTATAAGAACATTGGGCAAAGCATTTTCGCGGCATGTATATGGGTGCCATATTTCTCTATGGCGCAAAGGGTAAGGGAGACGTTCGTGGTGCCTTATCCCGATATACCCATCTATTATTATGAACCGGAGCCGCAGCCTATTGTGGGCGATGTTGCTGCCGTAGACACGGCTGCACCCCATACACCCGAAGCAGAAGGTGATGGCACTGAATAGTGTCCTTTATCAGCAGCCCTCTTTGGGTTTGCTCTGCACGCAGGGCGATGAGAACATCACAGGTAGCAGTACCTGCATGAACCCTGCCTCGGGATGCTGTCTCATCCTTTCCCTGAATGAGAACACCTGCACGCGTATCTCTTCTTTTTTCAGGGTAGAGAGGTATTTGTTCGCTACCTCATCAGGCTGCCTGATGCCGTCTATGAACAGCATGTCCTTTCTTTTTTCTACCACGAAGCCATTCATCTGGTTGATGAGGCCATCCTGCTCTAGCTGCTGTACCAGCAGCATCTCTTCATTCACCGGCGCTGCCTGCTCTGCGGTCTTTGCAGGCATAGCATTGCTGCCTTTTTCGTGAGCCTTATCCTTATCGGGCTCTGTAAGGGAGGGCGTGCCCCATGCTACCAGGCAGCCCGATACTACGATAGCCGCTACAGTGGCTATCCCCCTGCTCATGCTGAATTTGCTCTTTTTCATTGGTATGGAATTTTAGAGTTGAACTATAATTATAGTCCAAAGTTAGAACTATATTTTTAGTTCAACAAAAAATGAAAAGATATTTTTTTGCCTCGTAGTATAGTTATAACATACTGCAGGCATAAAAAGCATGGCATAGAGCAGAGGCAATGCAGCATATGGCATTGCGGGAAGGTGATAAAAGAAGCTGAGCGGCAGGGAGATAGAAGAGCCCTTATTGTTGTTATTGTGGTATCTGTTCTACCAGTACCTCGTTGCCTTGTTTATCATAATAAGTACAGGTCATTTGCTGCAGATCTACTATCCATTTCTCTATTCCCCCTTTTGCAGAGTCGCTGCAGAAAGTAGGGTAGTCTGTACCTCCTTGCTGGTGGGTCTTGAGGTCGGTCTTGAACTGTGCAGCATTGGCTATATCGGCAACAGCAAGTGTTTCATATTTGGGCAGTGAAGATGCCATATGGTCTGCTGAGCCGTAATAGTCGGTATGCCCGTCTGCAACATAGCTTTCGTATCGGGTCACGCCCAGGAGCTTTAGCTCGCGTATATATGCGGGAAAATCAGCTCCCGATCGTACTTTGCTATGTGCCTGCTTTATCTGGTCTATAGTGAACATGGTCTGTCGGTCTTTTAGATAAAAAAGGGAGGGCATCGCTCTTTCGCTCTACCACTCCCGCTCTTATTCGTCCCCCAGACGGGAATCGAACCCGTACTCGCCTTGCGGCAAACAGGATTTTAAGTCCTGCGCGTCTACCTATTCCGCCACCAGGGGAGGTGCTGTGATCAAAGATAGCATTGCTATAAATAAAAAGATCCAAACCGTGAGGTTTGGATCTTTTAGCGAGCGGAAGACGAGACTCGAACCCGCGACCCCGACCTTGGCAAGGTCGTGCTCTACCAACTGAGCTACTTCCGCTTGTGTTAAGAACTTTTGAGGTTGCAAAGATAAGGGCCGATGTTGAATAAACAAGGCCTTTTACGAAAAAAATTTATCGTCATATACCATGCCTTTTTGCATGCCGAAAATAGGCAGCACATGAATGTGATACAAGTATCTTTGCCGGCTATGGGCTCGGCATTCATGGCACTGTTACGCAAAGACCTGATAATGGAATGGCGTCAAAAGCATACGCTTTTTGGCGTGCTGGTATATGTGGGCGCTATCGTGTTCGTGGTGTATATGATGAACGGCCAGCCCGATGCCAAAGTGTGGAACGCGCTCTTCTGGACGTCGCAGCTTTTTGTGGCGGTCAACTCTATGGCCAAGAGTTTTTTGCAGGAGCATCCGCATCGTTTCCGTTATTACTATACCATAGCCCGGCCGGTCACCTTCCTGCTGGCGAAGCTGGCATACAGCACGCTGCTGATGATAATGATGACACTGGTGAGCCTGCTGCTGTATGCGCTGATGCTGGGCTGGCCTCCGGTGCAGGGTGGGTTGTTCATACTGATATCGGTGACAGGCAGCCTGAGCCTGGCCGTGGTGTTCACTTTTCTGTCAGCCATAGCTGCGCGTACGCAGCAGAACTCATCGCTGATGGCCATACTGGGCTTTCCGCTGGTAACGCCACTGCTGATGATACTGAGCAAGCTGGCCTCTGCAGCGTTGCAGCCCGTATATATACCCGGCTGGTGGAGCCTGACCGGCATACTGCTGCTGCTGGATGTACTGATAGTAGCGCTGGGAGTAGTGCTTTTCCCCTTCCTGTGGCAGGAATGATGCCGGTCGGTTGTTAAAAATATGGTACATATGCCCCTGGTTGCACTGCGAATGCATGGCATTGTCTATATTTACATCTATAAATAACGTACTGATCATGAAAAAGACCATATTCTACACCCTTACTGCGGCTTTTGTAGCGGGTGCAATGAGTGTATCGGCACAGAGCGGTGCCCCGGTTCAGAACCTGGCCACTACTGCCCGCCAGCAATCCACTGCGGCCACATCGCCCAGAACAGCAGCTACCACTACCGATAAGAAGGCCGTAGCTGCTGCATCGCAGGCAGATACGAAGCAGTCCACAAAGTCGAAGAAAGTGAGTGCCACACCTGCCAAAACAGCAAATGCCGACCAGGCCACAAAAGCTGTAAAGGTAGAGCAGGGCGCAGTAGCGCCCGCACCCGCCACAGGCAGGTAATGATCTGAAACTCTTTTGATACAGATGGGCATGTTCTTAGAACATGCCCATCTGTATTTTTATTCCCCCCTACAGGGGTAAAGGAGCGGACCGGCTGATACGAGTTTATAAAGTATCTTTGTGCGGCTATCGAAGCCGCATTACTTGAGAAAGCCTTTCGTACGCATATCGGGCATATTGCTGTTCTTTGTCTTCCTGGTGGGCATCATGCCCAAGGAATACATACATCATGCCTTCTTCGATCATGAAGATGGCGTACACCCCCTTTATAAAAAAGGCGAGGTGGTGATAACCGAGAAGCACGAGCACTGTTCTTTCCTTAGCTTCGAATTCGCTCCATTTGTTACCACAGAGCAGCCGCGCATCTTATTTGCTGTGGCAGCCGTATATAGCGGCTATTTAGCGCCATTATATACCTATCATTATACGTCTCCGTACAGTATCATTGCCACACGAGGTCCTCCCGTGGCATAGTTTTTTTCTTTCTCTTTTCGCTCACTTCCATATAGCTGCAGGTCTTTGCGACCAGTAGCTATATGCACATGCAGGATATAGGTATCGCCCCATGCCTGTTATTCATTCATCTATACAAACCCACTATTATCGTGGCACATATCATATTGGCCATGGCCATGTTCATCATGTTCGTCGGTGATGCACAAAGGTGTACTGCACAGTCGTGCAACTTTCGCATATCGGGCGTGGTGACGGATGACCAGAGGCATCCTCTTATAGGAGCCATCATTCGGCTGGAGACCGACTCTGCAAAAGGCGATGTGACAGATACCGGCGGCCGGTTCTCTATACACAGGGTATGCCCCGGCCATACGCTGCTCACCTGCCGGGCCGATGGCTTCAGTACAGGTGTAGCGCACATGCACATCACGGGTAACAGCACCATCCGTTTCTCCCTCAATGCCGATAAGAACCAACTGGCAGAGGTGGTAGTGAACGGTGTGCGCCTGCAGGATATACATTCGCTGTCGCAGGTAGAGCTAAGGGGGCTGGAACGTTTCCAGGCCAGTGGCAAAACGCTGGGCGATGCCATAAAAGCGCTGCCCGGTCTAAATGCCATACAGACAGGCCCCACGATATCGAAACCGATGATACATGGCCTGCACAGCAGCCGTGTGCTGATACTGAACAATGGTATACGCCAGGAAGGACAGCAATGGGGATCGGAACATGCGCCGGAGATAGACCCCTTTGTGGCCAACCGTATATCGGTGGTGAAGGGTGCGGCCAGTGTACGCTATGGCGCCGATGCTATAGGTGGCGTAGTGCTGCTGGAGCCCGACCCGCTGCCTGTGGCAAAGGGTATGAGTGGTAATGTATACCTGATAGGGCAGAGCAATGGCCGTATGGGTACGGCATCAGCCACGGTGCAGGGGCGCACAGGCGAGCATGGTATAGCATGGCGTGTACAAGGTACTGCCAAGCAGGGTGGCAACTTCAGTACGCCGCACTACTACCTGAAGAACACTGCCATGCGTGAGCAGAACTTCTCGGCACAGGCGGGCTACAAGTATAAAGGGCTGGATGTGGCGGCATATTACAGTATGTACCACACACGCAATGGCATATTCGAGGGCTCGCATGCGGGCAATATCACCGACCTGTATGCTGCCATAGCGCGCGAAAGGCCTGTGACAGCTTCGGTATTCTCTTATGATATAGCCCGCAGTTACCAGGACATAAGGCACGAACTGGCCAAGGTGGGCGCAACTTATCATTTTGCCAACGAGGGCAAGCTGGAAATGAACGCCGCCCGCCAGGACGATATACGCCAGGAGTATGATGTGAGCCTGCCATATACCAAAGACCCCACATTGCTGAGCAAGCCGCAGGTGAGCTTTCAGCTCATGACCCATAGCGCCGAACTGGTATATACCACACCTTCGCGGAATGGCCTCTCGGGAAATATGGGCATGGCAGGCAATACGCAGGGCAATGTGTTCAAGGGTATACGCTACCTGGTGCCCAATTTCCGTACATACAGTGGTGGGGTGTTCGCTATAGAGCGGTACAATACCGGCAAGCTGACCTTTGAGGCCGGTGCGCGGTACGACCATCGCTGGCAGCGGGTATACCAGCGCAATGCCAGTACACTGCAGACCTACCATACCACGCTTACCTTCAGCAATCCCACGGGTACGGTAGGCGCCATATACCGGGCTACCGACAAGCTGTCGTTCACTGCCAATGCAGGTACGGCATGGCGTGCCCCGTCGGTGAACGAGCTGTATATACATGGTGTACACTTCAGCGATGCCAGCTACCAGGACGGAGATTCTACACTGAAGGCCGAACGCTCGCTGAATACAGGTATCACTGTGGCATACAACAGCAAGAAGCTGCGTGCTACCGCCGATGTGTACCGTAACCATATAGGCAACTATATATACGAGACACCGCAGCTGCAGCCGGTAACATTGTTGAGCGGTACGTTCCCCGCATTTCGCTTTACACAGGACAATGTGACCATAAGCGGTGTAGATGCATCTCTGCAGTACGACTTTGCCAGGCATTTTACCCTGCAGTCGAGGGCTACTATAGTGAGGGGGTATAATAATACCGCCGATGCATGGCTGATATACATGCCCGCCGACAGGTATGAGAACGGTATCGTATTCAACCTGCATGAGCTACGATTCATGGAGGAGCCTTACATATCTGTAGAGAATGTGAGTACGCTGCGGCAGACGCGTGTACCACAGGGACTGGATTATGCAGCGCCGCCGGCAGGTTATAGCATCTTCAATGCGAGTGCGGGTTTCACTACCCACATCAGGAAAAAGAAAATGATGGTGGACGTGACCGTGGCCAATATGACCAATACGCGCTATAGGGATTACCTGGACAAGTTCAGGTACTATGCCGATAATATCGGTATCAATTTTATAGTAAAGACCAGATTCTCATTCTAACAACAGTCAAAAAAAACATTCAGAAACATGAAAAAATATATAGCAATAGTAACAGCAGCATTACTTGTATCTACAATATGGACATCTTGCCGTAAACCCGAGGAGGACGTGGATATACCGGACCCTGACAACGAGGTGATAACCACTGTGAGGCTGGAGGCGGTGAACGCTGCCGATACCACCGATAAGGTGACCGCCGAGTGGCGCGACCTGACACCCAATGATGGTAACCCCGACCTTTCTAAGGCGAATATGACACTGAAGAAAGATGCAGTGTACAATGTATCGCTGACCTTCCTGGATGAGACCAAAACACCGGCGGGAGATATAACAGAGGAGGTGCGCGACCGTGCCAATTATCACCTGGTATGCTATGCCCCTGCCACAGGCCTGAACCTGGGTGTGGTGCGTACCGATAAGGACAACAATACCCCGCAGATGGAGCTGGGGCTGCAAAGCAAGTTCACCACGGGAGCGGTCAGTACGGGCAATCTGCAGGTGGCCCTGCACCACCAGCCCAGCGGCAAGAACGGCACCGACTGCAGTATAGGCAGTACCGATGCCGAGGTGAATTTTGCCATTACGGTGCAGTAGTTGGCCCCCCATTTTTATCATATAGCCACCGGGTGTTCAGCAGCCCGGTGGCTTTTTTGTTGGAAGATCGTTTAACTTGGCGGCCACTTTAGCTGTATGAAGCATTTGAAACTTATACCTTTTTTTATATTGCTGGCGCTGGCCGCATGCCGCAGGGACAAGGATGACAGCCCACGGCAAGACCCCGATAATGAGGTAGTGACCACTGTGCAACTGAGGGCCGTGAATGTGGCCGATACCACCGATGTAGTAACTGCCGAGTGGCGCGACCTGACCCCCAATACCGGCGACCCGGACCTGACCAAGGCATACCTGGTACTGCGCAGGAATGCTGTATATGATGTATCGGCTACGATACTGGACGAGACACATGTGCCTATAAAGGATGTGGGCTACCAGATATGGCAGCGCGCCGATTACCACCTGGTATGCTACGCTCGCGCGGCGGGGCTGGACCTGACCATAGTGCGTACCGACCATGACAACCATAACCCGAAGATGGAGCTGGGGCTGTTGACGAAGTGGACGACCGGGGCGGCCAGCAATGGCAACCTGCGCATATCTGTACGGCACCAGGCAGGGGTGAAGAATGGTACCGACTGCGGCCTGGGGTCGAATGACGCGGAGGTGAATTTTTCTGTGAGGGTGGAATAGTGAGCGGGTCAGCGGCTGGCCATTTCGCGTAGTTTCCTGAGTATGGCCACATCGGTGAGGTAGCCGGTGTGGGTGTAGGCTATGCGGCCTTTTTTATCTACAATAACTATATAGGGTAGGGCAGAGGCGCCAAGCGCGTGCTTGAGGGCGGAGCCGGGATCGGTGTAGCAGGGGAAGGTCCAGCCACGGGCCTGTATGTAGGGTAGTAGCTGGTGTTCGAGGCCTTCCTGGTCGGTGGCGATGGCTATGTGGTGGAAGTCCATAAGGCGCTGCCATGTGGGGAGGTTGCGGGCTATGGTCTGCTCTTGCCGCTTGCCATGGGCACACCATGTACCCCAGAAACATACCAGCGTGACACGGCCGCGCGGGCATGCATTGGCAAAGGAGACCTTTTGTCCGGTGCGCACATCGGTGAGGGTGGCAGCGGGTAGTGACCGCGCTTGCATGTGTAGTGCCGCTACCAACATTGCGAGTATGAGCAGGAGGTGCCTCATGTGCTACATTTCGGCTAAATGTAAAAAGTTGTTTATGAATGGGGTGTTAAAACCCTCCCGACCTCCCCTAAAGGGAGGAAATAAAATACTCTCCTTCCCGCTCTCTTTTATTGGGCTATGCACTTTATGGTCATCCGTTATTACTTTTACTGCCATAATTTTGGCCATTGCCCCGGGTCATGGCCTAAACCTTAACTATAGTGCTGTTCAATTCATTTGAATTTTTATTATTCCTTCCGGTAGTATTCATACTATACTGGTTCGTATTCAATAAGAAGCTGCTGTGGCAGAATGCGCTGGTGCTGGTGGCCAGCTACTTCTTCTACGGCTGGTGGAGCTGGCAGTTCATGGGCCTGCTCATGCTCAGTACCCTGCTCGACTATGTGTATGGATTCTCCGTTGCCTCGCCCGACCGTAAGAGGGCGCGCTTCTTCCTTACCCTTAGCATTATCAATAACCTGGGCATACTGGGTATCTTCAAATATTACAATTTCTTTGCCCTGCAGTTCCAGCAGGGTTTTGGGCTGCTGGGCATCCATATCGATCCCGTACTGCTCAACGTGGCCCTGCCTGTGGGTATATCGTTCTATACATTCCATGGCATGTCCTATGTGTTCGATATATACCGTGGTCACCAGAAGCCCATCCGCAGCTTTGTAGATTATGCGGTGTTCGTCAGCTTCTTCCCACTGCTGGTGGCAGGCCCTATAGAGCGGGCCAATCACCTGCTGCCCCAGGTACAGCGGCCCCGCTACTTCAATTTTACACGGGCCATGCAGGGCTGCAGGCTCATATTGTGGGGCATGTTCAAAAAGGTGGTGATAGCCGATAGCCTCTCAGGCACGGTAGATATGATATTCACCAACTATCACGAGCTCAATGCCTTCTCCCTCATAATGGGTGCCATTGCTTTCTCCTTCCAGATCTATGGCGACTTCAGCGGCTATTCCGATATAGCGCTGGGTACGGCCAAGCTGTTCGGGTTCGAGCTGCTGTCCAATTTCAAGTTCCCCTATTTCTCGCGCGATGTGGCCGAATTCTGGCGGCGCTGGCATATATCCCTTTCCTCATGGTTCCGCGACTACCTGTATATACCTCTCGGCGGTTCCAAACATGGCAAGTACAAGGCCATCCGCAATACCTTCATCATTTTCCTCGTCAGTGGTTTCTGGCATGGCGCCAGCTGGAATTTCATAGCATGGGGCGCACTGCATGCCTGTGGTTTCCTGCCCCTGCTGCTGCTGAACAGGAACCGAAAGCATGTATCGGACGTGGTGGCACAAGACAGCGCATTACCCAGCCTCAAGGAGTTCTGGCAAATGCTCACCACCTTCATTTTCGTCACCATTGCGTGGATATTCTTCCGGGCCGATACTATCTCGCAAGCCGCCGGGTATATCAAAAGGATAGTTGTCAATTCCATGCAGCAGCCCTCGCAGTTCCTGCATGCGCCAATGGGTAAGGGCGCTCTTGTGTATATAGTGCCCATGCTGCTGATGGACTGGACCCTGAGGCGCAACGAGCGTATACTGGCCGCACCGCGCAACAAGCTAGTTCGTTACATCATCTACTATATCCTTTTCGCACTCATATTGCTGAACCTGGGTAAAGAGAACTCATTCATTTATTTCCAATTCTGACCCATGCGCTCTTTTATCAGAAAGATACTCCTTTTCATGCTACCGGTGGTGCTAATACTGCTGGGGTGCGAATGGGCATTGCGGCAGATACCCAATTCATATTCTATAAAGTACCGCTACCTGCAGCGCAATAGCGATAAGCTGAGCAACCTGGTACTGGGCAGCTCGCATACTTACTTCGGTATCGATCCGCAGTATTTCAGTGCTCCTACCTTCAATGCGGCCGAGGTATCGCAATCTGTAGATATAGACCTGAAGATATTAAAGATGTTCAGCTACAAAGAGCTGCGTTTTGTGATACTGCCTGTCTCTTATTCCAGCCTGTTCTCCAAGATAGAGGGTGGCGCAGAGGCCTGGCGACTTGATAACTATGCCATGTATTTCCCTGTAGAGAAAGGTGCGTTCATATCCTTCAAAACAGAGCTGTTCAAAGACAGGCTGGTGAACAGCCTGGAAAAGCTACGCTACTATGTAAAGAAGGACAGCGCTGCGATGGAATGCTCTCCCCTGGGCTGGGGTATTGACCACACCGATCCTGCACATGTGGATACTGCCATGCTAAGGACCACCGCAATAGAGGCCGCTAAAAGGCATACCAGCATTGCTACCGAAGCCGACCTAAGGACCAGCCTGCTAGCAGAGAATACCGCTACGCTGGAGGGGATAATAAAATATTGTGCAGGCAAAGGTATAAGGATCATAATGGTGTCTATCCCCGTTACCGATATGTACTATTCCCACCTCAACTCCATTCAGCTACAGACCACTATGACCACCTTGCAGGCGATCGATAAGAGGTACGATAACTGCCATTACATAGACCTCTCCCAAAGCGACCGCTACGGCTATAGCGATTTCAAGGATGGAGACCACCTGTCCCGCAGGGGCGCGAGGAAGCTATCTATCTATCTGGATAGTACTATACAGAGTATGAGCGCTATGGGGCAGACCCACTAGGCTTCTCTTATATATACCTCACCAGCGATCGTTTGGCTATAGGCAGCAGTGTCTCGTGAAAGGGTATCTCTGTCGGGAACTCTACCTTGTATACGGCGGGGTTGGGCAGGGTGCGTATATCGCGCACTATGTCCAGCTTTATCTGCTCATAGGTATTGGCCAGGTTCTTGGCGCGGCTGTCCACATAGGTCATTTTTATGCCTTTGTAGCGGGCATCCTTATGCTCGAAGATAGAGACCGTATAGTTGTATATGCGCACCTCGCTATGGCCTGTTATGCGCATGAATATATAACCCTCGTTCTTGTACAGGGGTATGATGCCTACAGGCTCTATCAGCATTTGCTTTTCTATGAGCTCATATATTTCGGCGCCCTCGCTTATGGTGTCCTTCATCTCTGCCACGGCAAATGCGGTTATGTCCTCCAGTTCCTGCATCAGTTCGCTGTCGGTGAGCATGCGCTCGTATACCATCTCTATCTTTTCGGTATCTATGCCGGTGAGCTTGCGCGGGAAGCTGTCCTGCATCAGTTGCTTGTTCGATCTGAAAAGGAGCAGGTTGTTGTAGTGTGCTACTATGTCCGAGAGCTGTGGATAGAGCTTTGTTTCGTTGAAGTATCTTTTCACATCCTGCAGGTAGGCAAGCAGGCGATACTTCTGTAGTTCATAGTCGATATAACCGTCCATGAACCAGGTGTCGCTGAGTATCATAGAGTTAACGCTTTGGTTACCTAAATATACTACAACAAACACAATGCCAGAAGAAGGTAGGGTGGCGTTAAAATTGGGGAATTATACCAATTAGACAATGAAAACAGGCATGTTTTTTTGGCCCCTCCCGAACCTCCCCAAAGGGGAGGAGGTGAACTATGAGCGCTATAACGTGAAATTTTCCTGTGCCGAATTTTGAAGTCAAATTGGTATTAGGGATCGGGTATTGGGAATTAGGATCTGGGGATCGGGCCTTTGTTCTTTGGTTTTTGAGATCTGGAATTTGGAATTTGAAATTTGGAATTTGAAATTTGGGCTTTGGAATTTGCGACCACATATTTGTCATTGGGCAGCAACGAGGGCGACCGCCTTGCATGGCTTGGCAGGGCCGTGGCATCGCTTGCCCATGTGGGGCAGGTGCAAAACATCTCTGCTCTTTATGAGACGGCGGCATGGGGCAGGGAAGAGCAGCCGCCCTTTCTGAATATAGCCTTGCAGTTGCATACGGCCCTGCCTGCACATGAGCTGCTGCAGGCCACACAGCAGATAGAGCAGCAACTGGGCCGGGAGCGTACCATAAAATGGGGCCCGCGCACGCTGGATATAGACATGCTTTTCTATAACGATGAAGTGATAGATACACCTCTCTTAAAGGTGCCGCATCCCTACCTGCACCAGAGGCGTTTTGTGCTGGCGCCCATGGCCGAGATAGCGCCATGGTATGTACACCCTGTGCTGCACAAGACCATTGCAGTGCTACTGGATGAATGCACCGACACACAGGCCGTCACCAGGGTAGGCACTTTTGGATCGTAGCGCTCCTTTTACTTATAAAAACGCTTGGTAACACCTGCATAGATGTTGATACCGTATTGGCTCTTCGATACGAAGCCCAGCATATCGTCGCTGCCTATGTAGAAATTGTGGAACGATATCCCGGCTCCCACCTTCAGGCTGTGCGATAATATGCCATAGGTTATAGGCAGGCCCATGGTCAGATTCTTGGTCTCGTAGCGCGGTATGATGCTGAACTGGTTGTAGAACGAGTTGCCATAGGCATGCCTGTTGGCCAGGTTTATAACGGTCATGGCGGTCACATAATACTGCTTTTTCAGGTGGTGGTCGCCGCTAAGGATGAGGTGGGCCGGCATATACACCACCGTACTTTTGTTGCGCGTAGTGGCGGTAAAGCCCTGCTTCTCCACATACTTCTCCATGTTGGCAAAGTTCTTCACATTGTCCAGTATGCCTTTGGCGCTTACATTGCCGCTGCCGTTTATCACTTGGTTGGTGTTCACCTTTTTCGAATAGAATATGGCCCCTACATCGCATATCGATAGCGATACTTTGGTCTTATAGCCTTCCCTTGCTTTGGCACCTTTTGCCTTCAGCTCGTACACGGCCCCTATATCGCCCCCTATACCGTGCCCGAATTTCCCCTTGCGTATCAGGTTTATGAAGTTCTGCGAGAAGTTGCTGCCCTGGTATGTATAGGTGTTCAGCACATTGCTGGCATACTCTATATCGGTATTTTCGCTGTGGAAGGTGGTCTGTCCCTTGGTAAAGGTGGTGTTCATGCTGGTGCCCTGTACGCCTACATATGCCAGTCCCAGCAGGTACCTGAAGGTGCCTCCCAGCTTCAGTTTCTGCCCATCCTTGTTGTATACGGTGCGGGCATAAGAGCCGCCCAGTTCCATCCAGAAGTGTACGGTATATACAAAGTCCCTGGGCAGGGACAGCATATCCTGCTCGGGGGCATATTTAGGGTCGTTGAAGGCATGGAAGATCGTCTGGTCAAAGAAATTGAACTGGTTCATACCCCGTAGCCTTGTAGTGATGGCTATGCTGCTGGCAGAGTCCAGGCGTTTTACTGCACCCGGCCCTATCATGTTGAAGTAAGGGGCCATCATGCTTATCTTACTGTTGTTCTTGTAAGAGAACATATTGTTGGTCTTGCCATCGCCTACGGCCACTACCAGTCCTTCCGATGCATTGAATGGGCCCACATTGTTGTCTACATAGAACGATGCCGCAAGCGCGCTCACAGACCTCTTTTCCTTCATCTCGGCTATGCTGGCCGGGTTCAGGAAGATGCCGTTGATACAAGACCAGTTGCTATAGGCTATGGCCAGATTGTGCTGCGCCCTTGCTGCAGAAGAGGCGATCAGCAGTATGAACAGGAAAAGAGGGCGTCTCATTTTTTTCAAAGTGTGGTTCAATGAATACATCGCCCGCCAAAAATAGATAAAAATGCATTGGCGATGTCCATTGCTTTCTGCGCATTATAAAGGCATTAAAAGGCTTACATTTGGCGTATGTTCACCGCTACCACCCAGATACGCGTAAGGTATGGCGAGACCGACCAGATGGGGTATCTATACTATGGCAATTATGCGCTCTATTACGAAGTAGGCCGTGCCGAAGCCATCAGGCAGTTGGGCTTCACCTACCGCCAGCTAGAGGAGATGGGTGTAATGATGCCCGTGGCCGAGCTGAATTCGCGCTACTTCAGGCCAGCCCTTTACGACGACCTCATCACTGTAAAGACCAGCCTGCACGAGCTGCCCGCCGGCTCCCGCATACAGTTCCATTCCGAGCTGTTCAATGAGGCCGGTGCCCTGCTGAATAAGGGTATCACCACTCTTGTGTTCTTCGACCCGAAAGAAAAAAAGACCGTGAACATGCCACAGGTACTGCACGAGCGCCTTGCACCATATTTCAATACCACACCATGAGCAATACCGCTGTTTCCATCATCACCATAGGCGATGAGCTGCTCATAGGGCAGACCATAGACACCAATTCGGCATGGATAGCCCAGCAGCTCAATGCGCTGGGCATGGATGTCCTTCGCCGGGTGGCCGTAGGCGATGAGCGTGCGGCCATGACCAATGCGCTGGATGCCGAACTTGCCGTGGCCGATGTGGTCATCATTACGGGTGGTCTCGGCCCTACATCTGACGATATCACCAAGCCACTTCTGCTGGAATATTTCGGTGGTGCCATGCGCACCGACGAGCGGGTGCTGCAGCATGTAAAGGACATCTTCTCCAGGAGGAACAGGCCCATGCTTGATGTGAATCTAAGGCAGGCCGATGTGCCCGATAGCTGCACCGTACTGTTCAACAGCAGGGGCACTGCACCGGGTATGTGGTTCGAACGGGATGGAAAGGTCATCGTATCGCTGCCCGGTGTGCCGTTCGAGATGATGGGCATCATGCTGGACGAGGTACTTCCCCGCCTGCGTATGAGAGACCGCAAGGGAGCCATAGTGCATTACACTATAGTGACGGCTGGTGAGGGCGAAAGCTTTGTGGCCGAAAGGATAGCAGATATAGAAGGCTCGCTGCCTGCGCATATAAAGCTGGCCTTCCTGCCTGCATTGGGTATGGTAAAGCTGCGGCTCACCGGCAAGGGCGCGGATGAAGACCAGCTTCATAAAGATATATTGCCCTACCGCGATGCCATAGCAGAGCGCCTGCAGAACATTGTGGTATCTCTCCAGGACGAGCCACTGGCAAAGGCCCTGTATGATGTGTTCTCGGCACGCGGCATCACGCTGGCCCTGGCAGAAAGCTGCACAGGCGGCCTCATAGCCCACCAGCTCACACAGGTGCCGGGTGCATCGGGCTATTTCATGGGTGGGGTGGTATGCTATAGTAATGGTGCCAAGACAGACCTGATAGGGGTCGATGCCGATACCCTTGCTACCCATGGTGCGGTAAGCGAGGCCACTGCAAAAGAAATGGCCACAGGTGTGCAGCAGCGGCTTGGCGCTACATATGCGCTCTCTGCCACAGGGCTCCTTGGTCCCGCCTCTGATGGCAGCGCCGAACCCATAGGCACGGTATGGATGGCCGTTGCAGGCTCCGGCAGGGTAGAAGCGCGCAAATTCCGCTTCTTCTACGACCGCGAGCGCAACAAGGAAATGGCTGCTACTATGGGTATGCTCCTGCTCTTCAGGTTCCTGAAAGATGAAAACAATATCTAGCGTACTCCCTCCGGTTTTTATAAAAAGCAAAAGCGGCCGTACCTATCCGTAGTACAGCCGCTTTACGCTACTCCTTAGGGTTTATTCGGATCTATCTATCCATTTAGTATACCACTAGTTTTTGGGTGCTCACCTGGCTACCGGTAAGGGTCTGCACCAGGTACATGCCGGGTGTGCCTATGGCCTGGGCAGGTATCATTATGCGGGCAGTTGTACCCGTCAGCGCCTGTTGTGCCTTGTACACTACTTTGCCGGTTATGTCGGTCACCACTATGCTGGCCTCTGTTGCGGCAGCATCTTTTATCACTACCCATGCATCGCCCTGTGTGGGGTTTGGCACTACCCTTACTTCTGTGCTGGCCATGTTCACATCGTTCACATCGGCGGCCCATGGGGTTATCTGTATCCTGTCCATGTAGAAGTTGTTGCCGGTGCTCTGTAGTGTGGTCTTGTTCACACCCGGCTTGTAGCGGAAGCGGAACACTACATAAGAGGTACGCGCGGCAGTGGGTATGCTTATAGACTTGCTGGCCCAGTCGTCTATGCCATCAGGTGTATATGCTGTAGCTATGGCACCCTTATTGCACAGCTCTGCCTTTGCCATAGTGGCCAGTGGCAACCATACATGTTTCTTGTCTGTAGAGTATTCTATCACCAGTGTGTCATTGATATTGGTGTTCAGCGTGCTGCGCGATGCGCCTGTATAGTTGAAGTGCATAAAGCATTTGCCCGATCCTGCGAACTTGCTCAGGTCGTACGCTATACTGTACAGGTCGTCGAAATCGCCTACGGGTGTGCCTGTGGTCTGTTCCATGCCGGTACGGGTATCAAAACCCTGGTACATGATGCAGTTGTTATCGTACACACCTACATTGCCCTGCTGCCACTTCATGTTGTTCTTGTAATAGTTGAAATATGGCCACTTATCCCTCTTACCACCCTCCTGGAAGTCCTCCAGGTAGCCGGTGAGCGGGTCTATACCCTGCAGGTCCGATACGAACACAGCTTTCTCATACATGGTAGATGTAGTGCCCGAATTGTTGCCGCTGGCGGCCAGGTTTATGTTCACCCATCCCGGGTCGGCAAAGGTGTTGCCAAAGGCGCCATTGATGGCCGCATAGCTGTTGTGCGTCACATTAGGCGTTGCAGCTCCGTTGGTGAAGGACCATTCTGTCTTTATCACCGTATCACGCCAGCTCTTGTTGGTAAAGAACAGGGGTACACCGGGGAATGTGAAGAGTGTAATGACGTTCGACGCTGCTGAAGCCCTCGTTACGAATTCGGTAACGGGTGGAAGATCGGGCAGGGGATCGCCTGCACCGGTGATAGACAGGTTGGTGCTATCCCACAGGTTGTTCCTGCCGCCTATATTGCTGTTCAGTGCGGCACGCATGCGCCATATCTGGCCCTCGCTCAGCATGATGTTGGGGCATGATGAGTAGTTCATCACGTTCTGCACATTGGCCGTGTCGGGGTAGTTCACCAGTGAATCGGCAAAGCCCGATGCGCTTACATATATCTTATAATAGTTGGTAGCGCAGTTGGTATCATAGAGCGGGCATGTGCTGAAGTTGCCTTTTGTAGGTGGTGTATCGTCCACACCATCGTCGCCACAGGCCTCACCCGGCCCAGCCAGGCTCGATGACCATGTATGCTGTAGGTTGAAGTAGTGCCCCACTTCATGCTCCATGGTGTTCTTGTCGTTGATGTAGGAGAAGGCGGCTATCACGCCATCGCTGAATGGATAGGCCTCTGCCGATGCCGGGAAGGTAGAGTAGGCAAGGGTAGTACCGGCAGTAGGGGTCAGTCCTATGCGGTTCTCTATCCATATATTGAAGTAATTGCGAGGCGGCCACAGGTCTATCTTGGCCTGGTCGTCGCCGCCATAGGTGAGGTAGGTGAGCCTGCGGGTAATGCCCTTTGTAGGCTTGCCCTCTGGGTCTTTTGTGGCCAGGTGGAACCTGATCTTTGCATTACCTATATATTTTTTGAACGGCTGTATGATGCCACTGAGGTCGTTCTGCTTGCTGTAGAACTTGTTCAGGTTGTCCATCATCACATATATGTTGCTGTCCTTTACATACTCGCCCCCAAAGCTGTGCATTATATGCACCACCACGGGTATGTCGTAGTAGTCGGTATCGTGGTGTACACTGCCGCCCTCTGTGCCCTTTGCGGCCACGTTGCGCGTTCGGCCCTTGCTGGCTATGTATGCCGCTATCTGTTCGTTAAGCTCTTTTTCGTATTCGGCCACCAGTGGGTTCATTTTCTGGTAGTGGTGGTGCATCTCGTCGGTAGCGCATGGCTGTGCATGCTGCGCGTATGTCCTGCCTGCCAGCAGCGACATCGCAAAGGCCAGGTACAAGTAATTTTTTCTCATTATAGTTCTGTTATGGGTTTAAAAAAAGAAGAAGATGCGGGCAACATATATCCCCGCACGAAGCCTGCAAGGGTCTTCGTGTATGCATTAGATATGCCGCCTGTTATATAAGACGTAAAATGCTGCGTGGAACTTGGGTGCCTGTCAAAAAAAATATTCCCCCTAGGTTATTGAAAGGGGTATAAAGGCCTGCTATTTCAGGCATAAAGGCCCGTATAGGTAATATATAGCTGTCATAATATCACCCTTTTACACCCCCTAAAATGAGAGCGGGGTGCGGAGAAACAGCGCGGTAATGCCTATGACATAAAAGCCACCCGTGTATCGCAGGGGTGGCTTCATGTTTTATATCAGTGTAAGAGATCGCGGTACTAGAGGTGTGCCCGCAGCATCCACGCCATTTTTTCGTGCGCTTCCATCACCCCGGTCAGGAAGTCGGCCGTACCGGCATCCTTAAATGCCTCGTTCACAGTATCTAAGTTCTCGCGCACTTCGCGTATTATGGTCTCATGGTCGTTCAGCAGGCCCAGCACCATTTTCATGGCTCCCTGTTCTTCCTTTGCCTCTGGCAGGCGGGCAGAAGCACCTATGCTGCCCATATTGCCCGCTGCGGCCGTACCGCCCAGCATGCGTACACGCTCGGCCACTTCGTCTATCATAGTGGCCAGTTGTTCATATTGTTCTTCAAAGAACTTGTGCAGTACCGAAAAGGCAGGCCCTGTCACGTTCCAGTGGCAGTAGCGGGTGCGTGCATACAGTGCGAACTCGTCTGCCAGCAATGCATTCAGTATGTTGCAGGTCTGTGTAAGATGTTCTTCAGCGATGCCGATATTAGGTCTCATATGTAGTGGTGTTTCGTGTAAAATTAGAAAAATGCCACTATTCTTTTTCTGACCATTATCAGCTTTAACGATCTGCTAAAAGATCGGCCTTTCCTTAGGCCCTGCGTATCACCATTGCCTTGCCAAATACCATACCTTTGCGGCCTTAGCATACATACATGAGAACAGAGATATCTTCCCTTGGCGAGTTCGGGCTTATAGACCACCTCACCCGCAACAACGAGACCGCAAATGCAGGTACCCTCCTTAGCGTGGGCGACGATGCCGCTGTCATAGACCAGTTCGGCCGCCAGTGCGTCATATCTACCGATATGCTGGTAGAGGGTATCCATTTCGACCTCATGTATACCCCGCTGAAGCACTTGGGCTACAAAGCGGTGGCAGTGAACCTGTCCGATATATATGCCATGATGGCCACGCCTACGCACATCACGGTGAGCATAGCGCTTTCTAACAAGGTATCGGTAGAGGCGCTGGAGGAATTCTACGAGGGTATATATGCCGCCTGTGAACGTTATGGGGTAGATCTTGTAGGGGGCGATACCACCAGCTCGCGCTCGGGCCTGGTCATCAGCATCACTGCCATAGGCGAGGTAGCGCCCGATAAGTATGTGACCCGTTCGGGCGCACGGCCGAATGATCTTATATGTGTGACCGGCGACCTGGGGGCGGCCTACCTGGGCCTGCAACTGCTGGAGCGCGAAAAGAAGATATTCCTGGAGAACCCCGGTGTACAGCCCGATCTGCAGCAACAGGCCTACCTGGTGGGCCGTATACTGAAGCCCGAACCGCGTATGGATGTGGTGGAATGGCTGCGTGAGAACAACATAATGCCTACATCGATGATAGATGTGAGCGATGGCCTGAGCTCAGAGCTGCTGCACCTGTGCAACAAGAGTGATACAGGCTGCGTGCTGCATGAGGATAAGATACCTGCCCACGAAGAGACCCGCGCCATGGCCATGCAGTTCGGTCTGTCGGTAACTACCTGTGCCCTCAGCGGTGGGGAGGATTATGAGCTGCTTTTTACCATAGGGCAGGAGCATTACGAACGTATATCGCAATATGCACATGTAAGTGTCATTGGTTATATGACAGAAAAAGACCAGGGTAGATATCTCGTCACTAAAAGCGGTGGCAAACATCCCCTTACCGCACAGGGGTGGAACGCCTTCGACCAGTAAATACCTTGCCAGCCAACCAATAGGGCCTTTCATCACGTCTTATAGGGTAACTGATCTTTGCTTTATCAGGAATATTAACTATCTTGGTCACAAATATTTGTTTCAAATGAAGTTCTGGAAGCCTCTTCTACTCACAACTGCCCTGTTCGCTGCTGTCATATCTACATCCGTCCTCACATCGTGCGAGCCCAACTCCTGCGATGGCATAGTGTGCTACAATGCCGGCTCTTGCGGCAATGGCGCATGTACCTGCCCTTCGGCCTATGAGGGTGTGCGCTGCGAGACAGAAAAAAGGAACAGATACCTGGGTATATACGGCGGCTTCACCCAGTGCGATAATACCGCGCAGGTGATAGATACCGTTACCATTGTGCCTGCCAACAGGGGCCTGCTGAGTGTGGATGTGTATGTGCAGAGCCTGCTGCCAAAGGTGCTGCGTGGTTTTGTAGAAAGCAATGAAAGCACCTACAGGATAGTGGTGACCAACAACGACAGCACCAAGCCCAATACCATAGAGTACCAGCGCGTATTCGAGATAACCCTGCAGTCGGACAAAACACTTGTATTGCACAACTACGAATATGAGATCACCAATAATGTGGACACCTTCCAGCATGCATGCCACTTCATAGGCCCCAAGACAAAGTTGCCTATACCATAACAGCCATTTCCTGAACGAACTTATAAAATGCCAGAGCGCCGCACTCCATGTGCGGCGCTTTGGTATCTTTGCCATACTATGTCCATCAAAGTTACTGCCCTTACCAAGGTATACGAGACACAGAAAGCGGTAGACGCTATCTCGTTCGAGATAAAGAAAGGAGAGATAACGGGTTTCCTGGGTCCCAATGGCGCCGGGAAATCGACCACTATGAAAATGATAACCGGCTACCTGCCACCCACATCGGGCTCGGCAATGGTATGTGGCTACGATGTGACACAGAAGCCCATGGAAGTACGCAAAAGGGTAGGCTACCTGCCCGAGGCCAATCCCCTTTATTACGAAATGTATGTAAGGGAATACCTGGAACTGAGCGCGGGTATACACAAGCTGGGCAAGAACAAGGGCGCACGCATAGAAGAGATGATATCGCTAACGGGGCTGGGCAAGGAGGCGCATAAAAAGATAGGCGCACTATCGAAGGGGTACAAGCAGCGTGTGGGCCTGGCACAGGCCATGCTGCATGATCCGGAGGTGCTGATACTGGACGAGCCCACATCGGGCCTGGACCCCAACCAGATAGTAGAGATACGCGACCTGATAAAGAACATAGGCGCCGATAAGACCGTTCTGCTATCTACCCACATCATGCAGGAGGTACAGGCCATGTGCAGCCGTGTCATCATCATCAACAATGGACAGGTGGCCGCCGATGACCCTATAGACCAGCTGCAGCAGAAGAACACCCGGAGGGATATCCTCGTCATAGCCTTTGAGCAGGAGGTAGCCGACGCACAACTGGCCGCGCTGAAGCATGCCGATAGCCGGGAGCATATAGGTGGCAACAAATGGAAGCTGGCCACAGCAGAGCCCGATGCACTGCGCCGCGAGGTGATGCAATGGGCCCTGGACCACAATGTGAACATAGGTTCTATGCAGGCGCAGACAGAATCGCTGGAGGATGTGTTCCGTACACTTACACGCAAATAGTGCCCGTCTAGAAGGGATAACCGATAGAAAAGCTGAAGACCACATTCTCGGCCCGCCAGCCGTTATCGAACGGGGCTATGTCTTTGAACACCCAGCCCGAATTGGTGTGTACATACGGCTTCTTCACAGGTATGGCCATATCCACACGCACAGTGAGGAAGGATGCTATCTCGAAGCGCGAGCCTATACCCAGGTCCATAGCTATATCCTGTCCCAGCTTGTCCATGGCCAGTTCACCGCCCGCATAGGCGGTATCGGGGTTGGCCAGCCATATATTGCCTGCATCGGCAAATAGTGCGCCATTCATTTTCACTGCCCCCGCAAAAAGCGGCATCACCGGGAAGCGGTACTCTGCATTTGCCTCCAGCTTTATGTCTCCCGTCAGGTCTATCTGGTTCACTTTTTCGGTGAGGGACTTGCGGTAGCTGCCCGGTCCCAGCGATCGTATGCGCCAGCCGCGCAGGCTGTATGGGCCGCCTGCAAAGTATTGTTTTATGTAAGGCAGTGTCCATGGCGGGCCATAGGGTATGCCTACGCCGCCATTGAACCTCAGCGCCATTACAGACTTGCGTATAGCGAAGTAGTGGCGCGCATCAAGGTCGTACTTGGTATACTGCGCAAAATTCGTGTCCTGCAGGGTGTATAGCTGGTTCAGCGCATAGCCTAGCTTGCGTGCGCCTTTCAATACGCCACCTGCCTCTTCGAAGGCTACGCGCAGGTAAGAGTAGCTGCGCCCCTTTCGCCTGGCGCTATTGTCGAAGCGGAACGATATGTTCTCGCCCTCTATGAATGTCTGTTTATAGCTGTTACTCAGGTATTCGTTAGAGCTCAGTACTTTCTGGAAAGAATCGGTAAGCTCCTTTTCAGGCAGGCGTATCTTGTTGATGAAAGCAGGTGTGAGTGTCCATGTCTTCGTTTCCGATTCGCGCCAGTTGTAAGAGAAGGTTGCGCTGGTGTTCAGCAACTGGAAATAGTTGATACGGTGAATGACGTTCTCGCCCACGCTTATCACTGTGTGCGGCAGGTTGCTGTTGCTGAATATGGACGATGCTACGGGGGCTACGAATTTGGGGAAATCCAAGCTGGCATTGATACCGTAATACTGTGTGAGTAGCTGGAAGCGCTTGTACAGGTCGTCGGCCAGGTTCTCGTCATAGTAAAGCTCTATACCGCCGCTGGCGCTTATGGTCAGCAGGTTGGCCCCGCGCAGAAAGTTCTTGTTACGGAAATTGAGGCTCAGGGAATTGCCTAGGTCGTATGTGGTACCGTTCGATACCTCGAAATTGGTAGAGAAATCATACTTCTGCGCACGGTTCAGGTATATGCTGCAATCCAGGCTGTCGCGCGTCACCCTGTTCTCGCGGAACTGTACCCTTATGTAATGGAAAATGCCCAGCCCGCCCATGCGCGATATGGTACGTTCCTCATCGGCCTTTGAGTAGGTATTGCCCGGCGCCAGGAACATGTGGCGGTACAGTACCCGTGGCAGTACATATTCGCTATGGTACTTGAATTCCACACCCTTTATGTTGCGCGTTATCATATTGGTGTCGTTACGGTCCTCTGCGCCACCATAGTCGGGGTATACCGTTATCTTGCTTATAGTGTATTTGTTGTAAGACAGGCTGTCATCGGCCTTTCTTATGATGATGTCTATATCCAGCGTGCCTTTCCGTTTCGCTGTGCGCGATATATAGTTCACCGCGTTCTCGAACGGGCTGGCCCCTATCTTGAATATCGACCTATCTATCGTATCTATCTTGAATGTGATATTTTCCAGGTTGAAGCGCCTGTAGCCATTGTTGTTCACGGCAGTGGTTATCCGGCTGCGCTCCTCTTCAAGCAGGCTGTAGGTGAAGATGGTACCTTTTTTCAGCCTGGTGGCATCGCTGGCTCCCCTCACCACGGCCGCTATTGCGCTATCGTCTATGTTATAGTTTATACGGTCTATCTTGTAATTGGGGCCTGTCTCTACGGTATAGGTAGTATACGCCTTCTTCTTTCTGAACACTACCGTATCATGCACACGGGCATAGAAAAAGCCCTGGTTGAAGAGGTAGTTCTTCATGTTCTGTTCAGACTGGGGCATCGTCAGCGAGTCGAATATCACCGGTCTCTGTACCGACTTCGGCAGCAGGGAATCAGGCCGTGTGTGCAGCCGTTTATAGCGGCGGTTATATGCCCATAGCTTCTTGGGTATCTTCACCACCGTTATACCCATAAAGTTGCTGTTGGGCTGCTGTACTACTAGGTTGTCAAGGTTCTCTTTCAGCTCGCCCTTGTTGGGCATAGGGGTCTCGTTCTTCAGTACTATCTTGTTCTTCCAAAGGAGATACTGATCTTTTTCGAGGTGCTTGGTGCTGCTACAGGCGGCCAGCAGGGCCGCAAGCAGCAGTGGCAGTACACACCGACATATATACCTCTTATAAAAAACACTCCCGGCCATGTACTGATAACAACAATTGATATAGTTTTGCGGTATATGCTATCGAAAGCGCAAAGTAAGCACATTCGCTCGTTAACACAGCAAAAATTCCGCAGTATGCACCGGCAGTTCATAGCCGAAGGCAGCAAGGTGGCGCTGGAATGGCTGCATAGCGATATGCCTATCGATACCATAGTGGCCACGGCCGAATGGCATGCTGCCAATACCCATGTTATAGCCCGCCATCCCGAGGCTGCGGTGCATATAGCATCCGATGATGACCTTACCGCTCTCTCTGCCTTGCATACTCCCTCGCAGGTATTGCTGGTGTTGCCTTATGCCGCTGCAAAGGATGTGCCAAATGTGAACGAATGGTACCTGGCGCTGGATGATATACAGGATCCGGGCAATATGGGGACCCTCATTCGCATAGCCGACTGGTTCGGGATACGGCACCTGGTATGCTCTCCTAACTGTGTGGATGTGTATAACCCCAAGGTGGTACAGAGTGCCATGGGCAGCCACATCAGGGTAAATATCTATGAGGCGCCGCTGGCCGATGCACTGCCTGCATTGAGTGCGCCAAAGTTCGCCGCTACCTTATCGGGAAGCGATGTATACCAGGCAGGTACACATGAAAGCGGTGTACTCATTATAGGCAACGAATCGAAGGGTATATCGCCGCAGGTAATGGCGCTGGCCACCCACTGGGTCACCATTCCCCGTACCGGCGGCGCCGAATCGCTGAACGCTGCCGTGTCGGCGGGGATATTATGTGCCCTGCTGCTGCCTCGTTAAATTTATCCTAAGATGTCTTTTTGCATTTAACTGGCATGTCCATTGCAGGTCATAGTAATAGCAAATAACTACCTTTATACTGTATGAGACAGCTATTTATACTTCTCTTCCTGCTGGTGACCGTTACCACAGCTACGCAGGCCCAAACACTGCTGCGTGTGCACCTGGCCGATAATTCCCGCATCAATATCTCGGTGAATGGTCGCTATTTCAATAAGCGCGGTACCACTGTCACTGTAGGCGACCTGCCACCCGGCAGGCATTACCTGAAGATATTCGGTGTGAGCTACGACCGCTGGGGCCGTGTTTACGACCGTCTCGTATTCCAGGGCTGGGTGAATACCAAGCCGGGTATGATCACCAATTTCCTCTACGACCCGCACAACCGCACTATGTCGGCCATGACCAACCCTATAGATGATAGCCGCGGCCCTGCCTATGCGCAGAACCCAACTAACGGCAGCTACAATGATGGCCCTGCTTACGAGCGACCAACACCTGATGCAGATGCGCCCGTCACCGGTAGCGACGATACCAGGGCCACTCCGCTACAGCCCGGTACGCCTGTGGCATCACCCGTGGCATCCGGCACACTCACGGAAGAAGCATCTGATAAGCTAAAGGCCAGGGTAGATGCCAAGACCACCGATACCGAAAAGCTGAAATACATAAAAGAGGCGCTGAGGAAGGAGACGCTTACCACCTTCCAGGTGAGCTATATGATGGACTGGTTCCTTTTCGAGAGCACGAAGGTGGAATTCGCACGCTGGGCCTACAACATCACCAGCGATAAGGAATACTATGCCGACCTCGCTGCCAAATTCAACTACAGCAGCTCAAAAGAAGAGTTACAGCAGTTTTTGGATAGTAGAAGGTAGAAGGTCTAAAGTAGAAAGTAAGGCCATCTACAAGTAAATAAACAAAACAGGAGGGACGCAAACAATACGTCCCTCCTGTTTTATTATGCTCACAGAGCAAACTTTACAGTTCTTACTTTCTACTTTCTACTTTCTACTTTCTACTTTCTACTTTCTACTTTCTACTTTCTACTTTCTACTTTCTACTTTCTACTTTCTACTAACAATTATCTTTGCCACCATGAAACCATCCATACCGCAAGGCACCCGCGATCTGTCGCCAGAAGTGGTGCGCAAGCGCCAGTATATATTCGGTACACTACGGTCCATATTCGAGCTCTATGGTTTTCAGCCGCTGGAGACCCCCGCTATGGAAAATCTCACCACCCTCACAGGCAAGTATGGCGAGGAGGGCGACCGGCTCATATTCAAGATACTCAACAATGGCCTGCATGAAAAGAGCGAGGCCGATAAAAACAAGCTGAACGCGGAGTGGAACAATGTGCTTAGCCGTTCCTATTCATCGCCCGTGGTCACAGAGCGTGCCCTGCGGTACGACCTCACCATACCTTTTGCCCGCTATGTAGTGATGCACCATCACGAGCTGGCCCTGCCTTTCCGCAGGTACCAGATGCAGCCTGTATGGCGTGCCGACAGGCCGCAGAAGGGACGTTACCGCGAATTCTGGCAGTGCGATGCCGATGTGGTGGGCAGCACCTCCCTCATTAACGAGGCCGAACTGCTGTGCATATACGGGCAGGCGTTCAGCCGCCTGGCCATACCCGTGGCCATAAAGGTGAACAGCCGCAAACTGCTGCAGGGCCTTTCGGAGATATGCGGCCATCCCGATAAGATGACCGACATAACGGTAGCGCTCGATAAGCTGGACAAGATAGGGTGGAGTGGCGTAGCCAATGAGCTACAGGCACGCGGCATAGATGCCGATGGTGTGGCCCGCCTGGAGCAGGTGATACAGGTTTTCGGTACTAATAGCGAAAAGCTGCAAGCGCTGGTGCAGATAATGGCCACGAGCGAGGCGGGTATGCAAGGGATAACGGAGATAACCGATACGCTTTCCTACTACGCACAGCTAGCCGATCACAATATGGCAGGCGATGCGCAGATAGTGGTAGATGTGAGCCTTGCCCGTGGTCTCAATTACTACACGGGTATCATTGTAGAGGTGGTATGTACCCACCCCGATGTAAAGATGGGCAGCATAGGCGGTGGCGGCCGCTACGACGACCTCACCGGGCTTTTCGGCCTGAAAGGGCTCTCAGGTGTAGGTGTTTCCTTTGGTATAGATCGTATATACGATGTGCTGGAAGAACTGGCCCTTTTTCCGCAGCAGCTGAGTGCGGCCACAAAAGCCATCATCCTCAATTTTGGCGGAGAGAACGAGCGCTATGCGCTGGATATACTGCGCCGTTGCAGGGAGGCAGGCATAGCGGCCGAGATATACCCCGATGCTGCCAAGTTCGATAAACAGATGAAGTATGCCAATAAACGTGGCATACAGTATGTGCTGCTGCCCGGCGATGACGAGCGTGCCGCAGGCCGCATCAGCGTAAAGAACTTCACTACCGGGGAACAGACCCTGCTGGATGTGGCCGATGCCATATCGCTCTTGCAGCAGGCCTCTGCAACGCTATAGGCATACATGTTTCCGTAGATCGGCAAATACGGTGTCGGGCAACGAGCAGGTCTCGCGCAGTTGCTCTATGTCGGTATATGGGCCTATGATGCGCCTGCGCCATATTATCTTGCGCGCGGCCTCGGGGTCTATGCCCTTTACCTGTACCAGCGTGGCAGAGTCTGCCTTGTTTATGCTCACCATGCCGGGCTGTTGCCGTGGTGCATCGGGGCCGCTGGCCTTATAGTTCTCCCATGCCTGCCGCAGGCGTTCCTCTTCTGCACGGTCCATATCGGGCTGTACCCACAGGTGCATAGTGGCCTTTATGCCTATCAGCAGCAGCAGCAATACCAGCAGCACGGCCAGTCCTGCTCTTTCCTTGCTGCTGAAGGTGATGTAAGAACGTATCCTGTTCTTCATACATTGTAGTGTAGATATACAAATATCGCTAATGCCCTGCCATTCTCATAATGCCATGCCTCTTTTCTTTCGGTCGTTTAATTACTTTTGACAGGAAAATGGATATTTCCCTTCACCAGGTAGGCAAGCGTTTCCAGCGGCACCGTGTATTCAAGGATATTACATACACCTTCACATCGCCGGGGGCATATGCTTTACTGGGTCCCAATGGTAGTGGCAAATCTACCCTGCTACGGGTGATAGCAGGCATGCAGCAGCCCTCTGCAGGCAAGGTGACGCATACCGATAGTAATGGTAAGGTAGTAGAGGCCTCCGGTGTATTCCACAGCATCAGCTTTTGCGCCCCCGGGCAGGAGATAGTAGAAGAGTTCACCCTGCGCGAGTTCCTGGGATTTCATTTCTCTTTCAAGCCACTTATAAAAGGTCTTTCCATAGAGCAGGTCATAGATATCATGGGCCTCACCGCCGCTGCCGATAAGCCTATATATGACTATTCATCGGGCATGAAACAGCGTGTGAAACTGGCACAGGCCATATTTGCCGATACCCCTGTGCTGATGCTGGACGAGCCCTGTACCAACCTGGACGAACGTGGAGTAGGGCAGTATCGCCAGTGGATGGACACCTATGCCGCAGGCCGCCTGGTGCTCATAGCCTCCAACGATCCACGCGAATACTACTGCTGCACACACCACCTGCGCGTAGAGGACCATCTATGATCATTATTTAGTTCCCAATATCAGTGCGAAACGATTATTTTTGCACCGCATGGCTTCGTAGTACAACGGATAGTATAAGAGTTTCCGAAGCTCCAGATCCAGGTTCGATTCCCGGCGAAGCTACACTTTATAAAACCCTTGCTATGCAAGGGTTTTGTGTTTTTCTGTCCTTTTCTTTTTAACGCAGCGGTTCTGATAGGAAAAGAGCCAGATAATACTACCGATATTGAGAATGATCGTTTAAATTTATAAGTGAACATCCTGATCGGTATGGAATTGTGTACCAAGGTATTCGACCCAATATTCAAAGTTGATATTCTCTAAAGCTATTTTATGTATAGATCATTTTTATGGATACTGTGTTCACTCCTGGCATTTGTTTTGCCTATGTACAAGGCCCATGCCCAGCTGCAGGTAGATAAGAGCGAGGTGCTGGACGAGGAATATACACGCGGGTTCCACTGCATATTACAGTTGAAGAATGGCAGCACATTCATTATGCGTGGCGGAACGAAGAATAGATGTGAAGTGATGCTGATAGATAAGGAACGCAAAAGATTTGCAGTTACCGAAGTAAGATGTGAGCATGTGAAGATAAATGATGTGTTGCTAGGGATATACGAGATCAATGGCGAACCGGTACTTTTTTTCAAAGAGTCTTATGGATATACGCCCTCGGTGTATCGTTTGCGGTTCCACCCGCAGACGGGGGCGCTTGTAGCAGAAGACCTGATATATGACTTTCCGCGTTTGGGTATGGCTGCCATGAAGGGAAATGTGAACAACAACATAGTAGTTGTAAAGGATCCTGCATCGGACTGCTATGCAATAGGTATATACCGCAGTGTGGGCGAGCGGAACGAGGACCGTATACGCACCATTCATTATGATGGCCACCACAAGCTGCTGAGCAATGTGGTGGTGCCCTATCCTGCCAGTGATATACTGAACTTCTATATCATGAGCATTGCCGTGAACGGGGATAAGAACCTGTTCCTGGCTGCATACGGAGCAGAGTCGCTGCTGTACAAGAACGGACGGGTATACCTGGCCCGGATAAATGCAGACAATTCTATACCAAAGATGAAACCATTGGACCTGGCACATGACCTTAGACAGACCAATGCCATACTACTATACGATAACCGGCGCAATGCGCTGCACATGCTGATGAATACCGAGGTAAGGCAGGGGGTGATAACAGGTGGTGTACATGCCTATACTTCCAGTGTGCTGGTGATAGACCCGGAGACACTAAATACACGAAGCGTGCATGACCTGAGCGCGGCCAAGGTGACAGAGGCTAAAAAGAAAATACCGGGTAAGAGCGGTGAATTCTCGGGCGTGCCGCAGAATATATTATTGCACGAGGATGGGAGCACTGTGATACTGATGGAGGAAATGAAGTATCAAGAACCAAGTGCCTTCGGCTCTACCGCCGCTACCATGACGCTGGGAGATATAGGGATATTGGTATTGGAAGGAGACAGCGTGGAGCGTACCGGATACTACATAGAAAGAAGACAGCCGAACCTGGGAACACCCAACCCGAACGTTATGCGGATGCATGGTGTGGATGTGATAACTACAAATAAAGACATCTACCTGCTGGCTAATGAAATAGGGGAGAATATAAAACGGAAAGAAGAGGGGAAACGCCTGAAGACATTGTACAGGATGGACAGGCAAATGGTGTGTTATGCCCTGCATGGCGGCAAAGCAGAGGTATTGCAACTGCAGGAAAAAGGTACGCAGGAAGAAGCGATATTCGAAGACTTTACCCTTCGGGGCAATTACAATGAGGCCACCCACACATTTGCCACTATAACGAAAGCAAATGAGGGATCGGAAAAGGTGGCGAGGGTGAGGTGGATAGGGCTTGAGTGAGGGAGCTTGCCATTACTCAGTTCAAGGATATAGACGTAATACCACATAAAACAAAAATGTCCCATTTGCGGGCGGCCCTCCTTCGCTCTATCGAGCTTCGGCGGGCAAGGGCGGGCAGAAGGGGACAACTTTCGAACTTTTTTGTGGAGGATTTGACAGCGATAATTCAATTTAATGTATAGAGAATGATTTCGTCAAGGATAATTTTTAGTGCTGATCTCAATCACTTAGTAGTCGTTTCGATCATGCTTGGCATAGGTTCCCATAGTTAATGACAAGCATCAATATATTGAACCTCAGTTATTTCTAAGTTGCTTTCGCAAATTTGTGAAAGTTTCGTACGGGCCCTTTGTTAAAAACATATTCGTTACCCATGCTGGCACTGTTCCTCCAGGATCTGCCTGTGCGCTGTATTCTATTTTCATTGTACCGGGGCTGATTGTTGATACTTTCCATGTTACTTCTGATGCAGGCACGCGCACAACTCCACTTTTTAAGGGAACCATATTTTCGATACTATGAGCGGTCATGATCAAAGTGCCGGCGACAGTATCTAATACCAATTTCATTTGCATCACTACGTCCCTGTTGCTTAGCGGCCAGGGCATTTTCTTTTCTGTATAATATATCAACTCGTAATTGTTCAGACGTTTTACTATACTTGCCGAACTTGTGCTATATACCCAG
>NZ_BAABFA010000025.1:2500-5776 GCF_039540515.1 Nemorincola caseinilytica
TAAATGACGAAGTTCTTTGACATATTGGGAAAGCGATTTTGGGTATACACCCCCGGTGTATATTCAAGTAGTAAGGTAAATGCAGCCGGTATTAAAACGGCTATAAAAATTTTTAAAGCAAATAAGGGCGCATGGCGGATGCCTTGGCACTAACAGGCGAAGAAGGACGTGGTAAGCTGCGATAAGCTTCGGGTAGATGCATACGATCTATTATCCGAAGATCTCCGAATGGGACAACCCGGTATACTGAAGGTATATCACCCGAAAGGGAGCCAACCCAGAGAACTGAAACATCTAAGTACCTGGAGGAAAAGAAAATAACTAATGATTCCCGTAGTAGTGGCGAGCGAAGTGGGAAGAGCCCAAACCTGTGAGGCGTGCTTCACAGGGGTTGTAGGGCCACGTTTAGAAAGCATATTCAAACTGAATTACCTGGAAAGGTAAGCGATACGAGGTGATAGCCCTGTAAGTAGCAATATATGTGGACGAGTGGTACCCTGAGTAGCGCGGGACCGGAGAAATCCTGCGTGAATCTGCCAGCACCATCTGGTAAGGCTAAATACTAGTTAGTGACCGATAGTGGACCAGTACCGTAAGGGAAAGGTGAAAAGTACTGCGAATAGCAGAGTGAAATAGTACCTGAAACCGTGCGCCTACAAGCGGTCGGAGCCTGTTAAAGGGTGACGGCGTGCCTTTTGCATAATGATCCTACGAGTTGCTACTCACTGGCGAGGTTAAGTTCATAATTAACGGAGCCGCAGCGAAAGCGAGTCCAAACAGGGCGTATAGTCAGTGGGTGCAGACGCGAAACTTTGTGATCTATCCATGGGCAGGATGAAGGTGTGGTAACACACACTGGAGGTCCGAACTCATTAGCGTTGAAAAGCTATGGGATGACCTGTGGATAGGGGTGAAAGGCCAATCAAACTGAGAGATAGCTCGTTCTCCCCGAAATGTTTTTAGGAACAGCGTCGCATTATAGAAGTATGTTAGAGGTAGAGCTACTGATTGGGCTAGGGGGCTTCACCGCCTACCAAACCCTGACAAACTCCGAATGCTAATATATATCTGCGGCAGTGAGGCTGTGGGCGCTAAGGTCCATGGCCGAGAGGGAAATAACCCAGACCATCAATTAAGGCCCCTAAATCTATGTTAAGTTGAACAAACGAAGTTCGGATCCTAAGACAGCCAGGATGTTGGCTTGGAAGCAGCCATTCATTTAAAGAGTGCGTAACAGCTCACTGGTCGAGGGTTCGGGCACGGAAAATGATCGGGCATCAAACATAGTGCCGAAGTTATGGAATCCGCCTTAGGCGGATTGGTAGGGGAGCATTCTGACCAGCATTGAAGGTGTACCGTGAGGTATGCTGGAGCGGTCAGAAAAGAAAATGTAGGAATGAGTAACGATAAATAAGATGAAAAATCTTATCGCCGAAAGACCAAGGGTTCCTGATCAACGTTAATCGGATCAGGGTCAGTCGGGTACTTAGGCAAAGCCGAGAGGCGTAGCTGATGTCAAGCTGGTGAATATTCCAGCACTTGTAATGATTTCGATGGAGTAACAGAGAAGTGAAAGGTCCGCGGGGTAACGGTATATCCCGTTAAAGCGTGTAGATATATCCTATATAGGCAAATCCGTATGGGATGTCGAACGTGATAGTACTCAGAGGCTTCGGCCAAAGAGATAGCGACCCTAATCATGCTCGCGAGAAAAACTTCTAAGGCTAGGTCATTACAACCCGTACCGTAAACCGACACAGGTGGTCGAGAAGAGTATTCTAAGGCGCTCGGGTGAGCCACGGAGAAGGAACTAGGCAAATTGTAGCTGTAACTTCGGGATAAAGCTATCCATCGTAAGGTGGATTCAATGAAATGGTTCAACCAACTGTTTAGCAAAAACACAGGGCCCTGCAAATTCGAAAGAAGACGTATAGAGCCTGATACCTGCCCGGTGCCGGAAGGTTAAGGGAGCTTGTTAGGAGTGATCCGAAGCTTGTGACCGAAGCCCCGGTAAACGGCGGCCGTAACTATAACGGTCCTAAGGTAGCGAAATTCCTTGTCGGGTAAGTTCCGACCTGCACGAATGGTCTAATGAGTTGAACGCTGTCTCCTCCGTGAGCCCGGTGAAATTGTAGTATCGGTGAAGATGCCGGTTACCCGCCACGGGACGAAAAGACCCCGTGAACCTTCACTACAACTTTGCATTGATCTTGAGTAACAGATGTGTAGCATAGTTGGGAGGCTATGAAGTGGTGGCGCCAGCCATCATGGAGCCAACGTTGAAATACCAACCTTCTGTTACTTAGGGTCTAATCCTGAAAGGGAGACATTGCATGGTGGGTAGTTTGACTGGGGTGGTCGCCTCCTAAAGTGTAACGGAGGCTCGCAAAGGTGCCCTCAGTACGGTTGGTAATCGTACGCAGAGCGTATTAGTATAAGGGTGCTTGACTGTGAGGCTGACCAGCCGAGCAGGTGCGAAAGCAGGCTAAAGTGATCCGGTGGTTTCCGTATGGAAGGGCCATCGCTCAAAGGATAAAAGGTACTCCGGGGATAACAGGCTGATCTCCCCCAAGAGCTCATATCGACGGGGAGGTTTGGCACCTCGATGTCGGTTCGTCACATCCTGGGGCTGGAGAAGGTCCCAAGGGTTCGGCTGTTCGCCGATTAAAGTGGCACGTGAACTGGGTTCAGAACGTCGCAAGACAGTTCGGTCTCTATCTGTGGTGGGCGTTAGTAAATTGCGAGGACATGCTCTTAGTACGAGAGGACCGGAGCGTATGTACCGCTGGTGTATCTGTTGTTCCGCCAGGGGCAGTGCAGAGTAGCTATGTACAGCCAGGATAAGCGCTGAAAGCATCTAAGCGCGAAACCTTCCTCAAGATGAGTTTACTTTTAAGGGCCGTGGAAGACGACCACGTCGATAGGCTACAGGTGTAAAGGTGGTAACATCAAAGCCGAGTAGTACTAATTGCCCGTAAGCTTTGATCTTTGTTTTCTTACGAAAAAGTCGCTGACCCAATATGTCGATATTATTGTCTGTAGTAGATGGTCTATAGTATATAGTAGATGGTCGAAAGAGTGTATACTCCTGACCTTGTACTAATTACTAACTACTATCTACCAATTATGAACGGACGAACCATCTTATGGTGGTATTGCCGGCGGTGTTCACCTCTTCCCATTCCGAACAGAGAAGTTAAGCCCGCCATGGCCGATGGTACTGCACAACAATGCGGGAGAGTAGGTAGCTGCCATATTCTTTTAAGAGCCTCACTG
>NZ_BAABFA010000026.1:0-611 GCF_039540515.1 Nemorincola caseinilytica
GATACGCCTACAGCCATCACAGGTGCGCTGGGTGTGTGCATAGGTACCACCACCACCCTGAGCAGCACACCTGCGGCAGGTGGCACCTGGATGAGTGTGACCCCTGCGATAGGTACCATTTCCTCTCCGGGCGGTGTAGCGGGTGGTATCAGCTCCGGCAATACTACGATAGTGTTCACGCGGGCGAACGGCTGTACACGCAGCGCGGTGCTGACGGTGAACTCTTTACCGGTGACCCCTGCCGGCCCCATACATGTATGTCTTAATGCTACAATTACACTTTCTGCCACGCCCGGCGGAGGCTCATGGGGCCCATCGGGCGCAGTGGTAAGTGTGACCCCCGCAGGTGCTGTGACGGGTCTTGCTACCGGCACGGCAAGCCTTACCTACTCGCTCGGTACGGGCTGTACCACTACCACGGTAGTGACGGTGGATGCCCTGCCTGCAGCGATAGGTGGCGGTCCGATGGCAGTGTGCGAGGGTGCGACAACGACATTGACCTCATCGGCAACACCGGGCGGCAGCTGGAGCAGCACGAACCCGGCAGTGGGCACAGTGAACCCTACGGGTGTAGTGGGTGGTGTATCTGCGGGTACTACAACGATAAGCTT
>NZ_BAABFA010000027.1:0-1098 GCF_039540515.1 Nemorincola caseinilytica
CTATTTCTTTTATTAATTCCTCTTCGAGGTCTAGAGCGAATTTTAGTTTGGTGATCTTATACCCCGTCAAACCGTTCAACTCTTTATACGCCATGAGTAAAATGGCCGCTGTCAATGTTACATATAGTGTTACTTCCAAACCATTTACTGTTCGTACCAGAATATGATCCAAATTCAATTCCTGTTTGAGAAATTTGAAGAACACTTCAATATCCCAACGTCTTTTGTAGATATCCGCTATTTCATATGCATCCAGTTCCGTAATGTTAGTTAGGAACCATATTGGTTTTTGGGTTTTATGAATACGACCTTTGATCAAGCGAAAAGGACATTCTACTATGTCGCCGCTACTATATAAAAACACGATGTTATCCTCTTCAATAGTTAATGACTTATCGGAATTGTCAGTCAGCGGGATCAAATTCTGGTTGATCGTCTTTGCTTTAGCACCTACATTTAGCCGCCCCACAAATGATACATTCTTATCATTGAGCCCACGATATGTAGACCTTTTTTGTACACCGCGGTCAAAGACAACAATATCATCCGGGCCTTGAATATCTTCAAGTATCAATTTGCCAAGAGTGCGCTCTTCGCTGGTATGTTCTTTCTCTGTAAAGACCTTGCCTGACCGAGGCAAAAGGCCATCGAAGCCTATCGTGAATTTGACCTGTTTTTTTGTGGTCTTATCTCCGGCTTTGAACCCTATGTTGAGTAAGCGGGCACTGATGGCTACCATAGTGCTGTCGTAGCGCAGTATATGCTTATTACTGTTGTGTAGCTGCTTTGAAAAACGCTCGAGGCAGAACTCAAATAACATTTTAAAGTACTCCGACCGGATCGTCGCTATTCTATCTCGTATCGAATTGAATCGTGTACGGTCTTTCTCATTTAATCCAACACTTGCCTTGAACTTATAGCTATTGAAAACGGATTCGAGTACTCTTAAACTTGCTTGACGGTTAGTTAAAAGACCGTATATCAACAACTTAAAAATGATGTTCCCTCGGAGTTTATGAACTTTATGATCTACTTGAGTTTGGACAGAAAGAAAGTCCAGCATGTCGTCTGGGATCATATCCAGTAGGTTCTTTGCAC
>NZ_BAABFA010000028.1:0-3334 GCF_039540515.1 Nemorincola caseinilytica
CAAAAGGAACAAGTAAACGCCCGAAAGATACGAACCAACTTGCGAAGCTGATAGCAGATATTGCTACAGGTGAGAAAGAAGATAACGCTGCACTCACAGATGGTAAAAACCCTGCCGCTGTCGCACTAGGTCGTTTGGGTGGTCAGAAAGGGGGAAAGGCTAGAGCGGACAAGCTAACTCCTGCAAAACGCAAGGAAATAGCTAAGAAAGCTGCTGCGAAAAGATGGGAGAAATAACTATTGAAATATCTTAGTTTGGTATGCAATGCCGTATTTAGCACAATAGTCAAATTCAAACCTTTCCCAATCGCTATACCCAATGATCATCATTGAAAAGTCGTTAATAAAATCATCCAAGATGTCTTGTCCTTCTTTGTTTAAAAACTGAAAATTCTTGAATTTTCTTAGGCAATAGGCAATGTATGGATTTTCTTTTTCAAGGTATCTAAGAACGTCGGGGGTAAAACGGCTGTAAATCAGTCTTTTTGTTATTAATGCAACCTCTCTTCGTTTTACAAATACTTTATGCTCTTCTTCCGGCCACCCCTTGACCCTGTAGATGTCTCTGTAATAACTTGTACTCTTATAACCAAAGTGTGGTTTGTAAGGTTGCCTTATTGACGCCACTACATCTTTTATTTGTTTTCTTGATGTGGTGCCACCACCAGTTAGGTGGATAATTTCTTCATCCTTTTTTCGATTTCGCTCCTTATGTTGTTCGGGCGTTAATGCTTCTGTCCCTAGAAAGATCTGCTCCTGTACCTGTTGGGGCGTTAGTTTTTCTGTTTCAGTAATAATGAGATTTTTTAGTTCATCTCTGTCGTTCTTTTTCATTCTCCCTATTTTTAGTTATAGATTTCAAGTTTCAATTTTTTAACTGTTTCATCAATAGATGTTACTTTTTCCCAAGTCGGGTCAAGCCTGTAAATTGCCTTTCTTATTTCAGGCATTTGCTTTCTTGCTCTTGGCCATGCCATCCTATCAATTGCACCATTTTCAAAGGCGTAATAAGCATATATAACGCTCGGATGAATGTTATTGTTCTTTGCTACTTCGTCCACATATTCTTTATCTCTTAGGTATGGCTTTATTTCTTCGAGCTTAGCAGCAGAGAATAAATATTCGTGTGCAAAATTGTCCGCATCTGCCTCCTTTTCATCCAGGGTAAGCATTGCTGTGGGGTCTTCTGATATGTGATAGCTACCCCCTTTAATTTCATCCCAATCAAATAACACGTGGTACAATTCATGTATCAAGCAATGCCATAGGGTAGGATAAAATCCCCTGTAGTCTGTTAGCGCAATACAAGGCTGCTCATTAACTGGGAATGTTGCACCTCGTAAGTGTAGAGAAGATAATGATGGCTGAAAAACTACGGTAATACCTAACTTGTAGAGTGCTTTTATAACATTGATTAAGCCATATTCAACATTTGTAGTGTTCCACCTTATTTGCGGAAAATATTTTATTAGAGACTGCCTATCGTAGAAATACGGGTTATCTATTTTAGTGGCCATGTTCTTCACGGCAGTAAGCCAAAATTCACGTGTAGTTGTATTCTGTGGAACAAATGCACCAGCGCTGAAAGCTGCATCAAACATTCTCTTTTTATAGTCAAAAATTGATTTAAGTCCTAAGAAAGAAGTTATACGTTGTTCAATTGCTTCAAAGTCTGTTACGTCCTTTATAAAACCTGATTTTTTCAGTACAACCAAATCAAAATTCTCCCTGATAAACTTTTTGCTGTTGGTTTCGTTTTCCTTGGGCTTATTTCCTTCCAATTGAGATATGTGTAACTTAATTAGTTCTTCTGTGGGAACATTCAAAAACACAGCCAGCTTATGAAGGTTGCCCATGTTTGCCCGTTTCTGTGTGCCATCAAGAATGCCTATAAGCGTTTTACGTTCGAGTTGCAGCATTTTCAATGCAGCAGTTTGGTTAACACCTAATTCATGCAACCTCTTTTCAAACATATCCCTAAGGGTGGGTTGAAGCCCTCTTAGTATCTCGTCTATTTCACTAAATCTATTTGGCTTGTTGTTATCCATTTTTACAAAAAGGTAAATTTACCTCACAAATTTAAATGGAAAATTCAACAACTACAATACATTTGCAAATAAAAAAGGTAAATTTACCTAAATAAAAAACAAACTGAACAAAATGCTTGACCGTTCAAGAAATTAGTTTATCTTTACATCACAATCGTAAGCCATGAACAAGTTACCAATTGAAAAACGCAAACAAATAGTAAACCTCTTAGTTGAAGGCAGTTCACTTCGTGCTATCTCTCGTATATGTGATGTGTCTATCAATACCGTAACTAAATTGCTTGTTGACATTGGTAAGGCATGTGAAAAGTTCCACGATGAAAAGGTGCGTAACGTAACTGCTAGCCGCATACAGGCAGATGAAATCTGGTCGTTTGTGGCAATGAAGGAAAAGACCGCAACGCGTTTAGGAATTGATGAAGATGGCATTGGTGACGTGTGGACATGGACGGGCATTGATGCCGATACTAAACTTATCATCTCTTGGTATGTTGGCAACCGTGATGCAGTATCAGCAAATGAATTTATGCTTGATGTTGCAAGCAGGTTGAAGAACCGCGTTCAGCTTACTACAGACGGCCATAAGGCATATTTAAAGGCCGTTGAAAATGCTTTTGATGGTGAGATAGACTTTGCGCAATTGGTGAAGATATACGGCAATGTAGAAGGGTCAGGCAACGACAGGCGTTACAGTCCCGTTGAGTGCATAGGCTCCGAGAAACATATAGTAGAGGGTCGCCCCGATGAGAAGCATATCAGCACTTCATACGTTGAACGCCAAAACCTCACAATGCGTATGCACATGAGGCGTTTTACAAGGCTTACAAATGCCTTTTCTAAGAAGGTTGAAAATCACGCTTACGCTATCGCCTTGCATTTCGTTTATTACAACTTCTGCAAGGTTCATAAGTCACTAAGGGTGACACCAGCAATGGAAGCGAAATTGGCAACTAGACCCATGACAATAGAGGACATTTGCAATCTCGCACCAATAGAGGCTCCAAAGAAGAGAGGGCCATACAAGACGAAGAAAACAGAGGGAGCCGAATAGCTCCCTTTTTTGTTATCTTTAGGAAAACAATGTATAATGAAAGATAAAGCTATTCAGCAGTACAAACAAGATGTGAATAAAATTTGGGTGATGGGTTTGCCGTGGCTTCCTGATGGGGTAAAAATTACCGTCAATGACGCCGATAAATACACCAAAATGAAGAACGATATTATGGACAAGATGCTTGCGGTTCCAGCACCGTTACTTAGCGAAGCAGACAAGCTAGGCGTCTGGGC
>NZ_BAABFA010000029.1:0-590 GCF_039540515.1 Nemorincola caseinilytica
CAAAGGCTGTTGTCACCTGCTATTGTATCAGGAGTGGCGTATACGGTCACATTGATGGTCTGTGTACAACCGGCTGCCGATGTATAGCTGATGGTAGCTACACCGGGTGTGCCGGAGGTAACGGTACCGGTGGTGGGTGTAGCTGTATTTACTGTGGCCACGGTTCCGTTAGAGGAAGCCCATGTGAGTGAAGGCGTCGCAGAGGTGAGGGTAGTGTTCGTTCCCTGGCAGATGCCGGTGGTGCCTGTTATGGCCGCAGGCAGAGGTGCTACATTGACCAGCTTCGTAGCGCGGCAACCGCCGGGCATATTATAGCTGATGAGCGATGAGCCGGCAGAGACGCTGGTGGCCAGTCCCGAGCTTGCGCTGATGGTCAGTGCCGATGATGCGCTGGACCATGTACCACCCGGAGTGGTGTTGGTATATGTGGCTGTTTTGGTGAGGCACATATGATCTGCACCCGATATTGTTGCCGGGGAGGTGTTGACGGTAGCTGTCGTTGTTTTGTAGCAACCGTTGGCCAGTATATAGGATATGGTAGTGGTACCTGCCGCTACACCTGTAATGATGCCCGAAGCAGAGGAACCTAC